>DASTPC010000198.1:0-6083 GCA_035720085.1 Gaiellaceae bacterium | reverse complement strand
GGAGCGGATCGTCGTGCGGACGCGTCGCTACGCCGCGTACCAGCGCAAGTGGATGCGGCGGATCCCGGGCCTGGTTACGGTTGACGGCACCCGGCCGCCGGAGGAGGTGGCGGATGCGATTCTCGAACAGGCACTCACCCGATAGCGAGACGACCCGAGACGAGTACACGTATGTCGCCGTTGGCGGTGATGCTCGCGTCGTTTCGAGGTAGCGGCCGTCGCTGGCGCTTGACAGTAATCACACGTAAACCTGGTGGGCGAGTGAACGTGAGAGAATCGTCCGGTTCACGCTGGCCCGCTTGGTCCAGCGGCTCGACGGAGGAGGCGGTACATGGCGGGACTTGAGGTGCGGGGGTTCGACTCGCCGGACGAAACCCGGACACCCGAGAAGACTCGGATGGAGGTCGTCAGGGTGGGCGGCACGAGCGCAGCCCGGCTCAGGCTCGAACCCGGATGGAAGTGGTCAGACTGCATCAAGCCGATCGCCGGGACCGACAGTTGTCAGATCCGCCATGTTGGCGTCGTCCAGTCCGGCCGGATGCACGTGACCCACGAGGACGGCAGCGAAGGAGAGATCGGTCCGGGCGACGCATACGTCATCGAGCCTGGCCACGACGCGTGGGTGGTCGGTGACGAACCGCTCGTGGGTTTCGAGTTCCAGCCGCAGGCGGCCGAGGAGTTCGCGCGGGGCTAGGCGTGCGCATAGACGGCCCCATCGAACGGGGCGTAGGGACATCTGCCGTGGCGACGTAGGCTTGCTGCTGCGATGCTCGACCGCAAGCGTCACATATTGAATTGCGATTCTCGAAGTGGCACGCGCTCGGTAACAGCTACCTGCTCGTCGAGCGGGCCCAGGTCGGGCGTGCGCTGACGTCGGAGCTGGCGCGCCGCCTCTGCGACCCGCACACGGGCGTCGGCTCGGACGGCGTGGTCGAGGTACTGGCAAGCGACGGCGCGGGGGCCGAGGTCGTGATCTGGAACCCGGACGGGTCGACGGCCGAGATGTCGGGGAACGGCACCCGCATCGCGGCCGCCTGGCTCCTCCGCCGCACCGGCGCCGACGTCGCGGCGATCCGCGTCGGCGACCGCGTCGTCCACACCCGGGCCCGGGCGGACGGCCTGATCGAGCAGGAGCTGGGATCCGTGCGGGTGAGCCCGCGCGAGACGCTGGACGTCCACGGCAACCCGGTGGACGTCGTCCCGGTCGACGTCGGCAACCCGCACGCGGTCGTGCCGTGCGAGGAGCCGAGCCGCGAGGTGCTGCTGCGCCTCGGGCCGCTCGTCGAGACGCACCAGCGCTTCCCCGGCCGCACGAACGTCCAGCTCGCCCACGCCGGCGGCCCGCACGACCTCGGCGTGCTCGTCTGGGAACGGGGCGCGGGGGAGACGCCGGCCTCGGGCTCCTCGGCGGTGGCCGCGGCCGCGGCGGCCGTGGCGGAGGGGTGGTGCCAGAGCCCGGTCGTCGTCCACCTGCCGGGCGGCGATCTGGAGGTGCGCCTCGACGACGGCGAGGCGACGCTCGTCGGGCCGGCGGAGGAGATCTGCAGCGGCGAGCTCGCCACCCCGGCTGGTTAGCTAGACCGCGATCTCGAACTCGCGCAGCACGTCGTTGAGCGACGTCTTCAGATCCGTGGACGCGCTGCGCTCGCCGACGATCAGCGCGCACGGGAGACCGTACGTCCCCGCCGGGTAGTCTCGCTGCCGGACTCCCGGCAGGACGACCTTCCGGGGCGGCACCTCGCCGCGGTATTCGACCGGCGCGGGGCCGGTCACGTCGATCACGGGCACCGACGCGGAGAGGACGACGTTCGGCGCGATCACCGCGCCCTCGCCGACATGGACGCCCTCCACGATAACGGCGCGCGAGCCGACGAAGGCGCCGTCCTCGACGATCACCGGTGACGCCTGCGGCGGCTCGAGCACGCCGCCGATCCCGACGCCGCCGGCGAGATGCACGTCGGCGCCGATCTGCGCGCAGGAGCCGACCGTCGCCCAGGTGTCGACCATCGTCCGCGGGCCGACCCAGGCACCGATGTTCACGTAGCCCGGCATCAGCACGACGCCCTCGGAGAGGAACGAGCCGTAGCGGGCGACGCCGGGGGGGACGACGCGGACGCCGCGCTCGGCGTAGTCGGACTTGACCGGGATCTTGTCGAGGAAGTGGAGGCCGCCGACCTCCATCGGCTCGACCTTCCGCAGGCGGAAGTAGAGCAGGATCGCCTTCTTCACCCACTCGTTGACGCGCCAGCCGTCGTCGGCGCGCTCCGCGACCCGCACCTCGCCGGCGTCGAGCAGCCGGATCGCGTCCTCGACCGGCGCCGCTTCGACCGCGCCGCTCGCCCACAGCTCCTCGATCCGCTGCTCGAGCTCCACGCCGGGATCATCGCCGATGGTGCCCTTGCCGGGCGCCAGACGTCCCTGCCGGTCAGAGCACGCGGTCGAGGATCTCGACCGCCCGCTCGCACTCGGCGAGCGTGGGCACGAGCGCGAGGCGGGCGTAGCCCTCTCCGGAGACGCCGAGGTACGCGCCTGGAGCCAGCAGGACGCCGTGCTCGAGCAGGCGGGTGGCGAACGCCTCCGAGGGCTCACGGTCCGGTACCGCGATCCAGACGTACATCGTCGCGGTGCCGCCGGCGACGCGGATCCCCTTGCGCGCGAAGAGCCCCACGAGCAGGTCGCGTTTGCGGCGGTACGACTCGCGCGCGCGCTCGACGTGCGCCTCGTCCGACCAGGCGACGACCGAGGCGCGCTGGACGAACTCCTGCGGCGCGGTGCCGACGGTCGGCCGGAAGGCCTGGAGAGCGGCGACGAGCGCCGGGTCGCCGGCGACGAAGCCGGAGCGGTAGCCCGTCATCGAGGACCGCTTCGAGAGCGTGTTGAAGACGGCGACGTTGGTCAGGTCGTCCAGCTGGAGCGCCGACGCGGGCGGTTCGTCGAACCAGAGCTCCGAGTAGGCCTCGTCGGAGGCGAGCACGAACCCGTGCTCGCGGGCGAGCGCGGCGAGCCGCGCGAAGTACTCGACCGGCGCGGTCGCGCCGGTGGGGTTGTTCGGGTAGTTGACCCAGACGAGCACGGTCCGCCGCCACAGGTCGGCGTCGACGGCGTCCAGGTCGGGGAGCCAGGCGTGTTCCTCGCGGAGGGGCAGAGCGACGACCTCGGCGCCGGCGAAGAGGGCGCCGCGCTCCGGTACCGGGTAGCCCGGCTCGGTGAGGACGACGGTGTCCCTGCCCGCCTCCCGGTCGAGGAGCACCTGGGCGAACGAGAAGATCGCCTCCTTCGAGCCGAGCGTCGGGATCACCTGGGTGTCCCGGTCGAGCGCCGCCCCGAAGCGCCGCCCGGCCCACAGCGCGATCGCCGCGCGCAGCTCCGGCAGGCCGACTGCGGCGGGATAGCCCATCCGCTCGCGGATGCCCTCGCGGAGCGCGTGCATGATCGCCGGGTCGGTCGGCTCCTGCGGGTCGCCGGTGCCGAAGTCGAGGACGGTGACCCCGCGCGCCTCGAGCTCCTGCGCCGCCTGGCCGAGCCGGACGAAGGGGTAGGTCGTCTGCCCGCGCAGGACGGGGGAGAGGGGCGCGCTCATCCCGACAGCAGACAACGGAGCGTCTCGTACGCGTGGACGAGCGCGCCGACCTCTACCAGCTCGTCGCGCGCGTGCGCGTAGCGGGGGTGGCCGGGGCCGAAGTTGACGGCGTCGATGCCGCGGACGGTGAAGTCCGCTACGTTCGTCCAGGCCTGCTTGGGCTCGAGTCCGTGCGCGCCGGCGTCGAGGAGCGCGCGTACGAGCGGTGTCCCGGAGACGACGGCGCCGGGAGGGGAGTTGCCGGTCGTCTCGACCTCGGCGCCGTCGGCGAGCGCGCGCAGGTACGCCTCGGCCTCGGCCGGGGAGCGGTCGGGCGGGTAGCGGAAGCTCACGGTCGCGACGGCCCGGTCGGGGATCACGTTGTCGGCGATGCCGGCCTCGAAGCGGGTGACACTGAGCACCTCGTGGAACGTCAGCCCGCCGACGGTCGCGTCGCGTCGCGCGTGGCCGAGCACCGGCGCGAGGCCTGCGATCGCGCGCTCGATCGCGTTCTCGGCGAGCCAGGGCCGGGCGGAGTGGCCGCTCACGCCCGCGAACGTGAGCCGTGCGGTGAGGTGCCCGAGGCAGCCGGCCTGCACCTGACCGTCGGTCGGCTCGAGCAGGAGCACGAGCTCGGCGTCGCGTACGAGTTCGTTGCCGTCGAGCACGGCCGGGAGCGGGTTGTAGCGCGGCGGCAGCTCCTCGCGGCCGAACAGGAGCAGCGCGAGGTCGGCCGCGGGCGGTGCCGGGCCGAGGTCGCGGCAGAGCTCGAGCGCGACCGCCAGGCCGCCCTTCATGTCGCTGGCGCCGCACCCGTGGACGGCGTCTCCCGCGACCCGTCCGGGGACGTTGTCCTGCGCGGGCACGGTGTCGTAGTGGCCGGCGAGGACGACGAGCGGGACGCCGGAACGACGCGGCCCGGCGTAGAGGAATGCGTCGTCGCCCGCGAAGACGGGTGGCAACGCCGCCTCGGCGAGCCCGCGGACGTGCTTCCGGATCTCGTCCTCGTGCAGGCTCTCGGAGGGGATGTCGACCAGCTCCAGCGTGCGCGCGGCGAGCCGGTCGGCGAGGTGCATGGTCCGAGCCTACCCGGGCATAATCCGCCGCGTGACGACCCACGCATCCGACCCGGCGCCCGGCATCGAGCCCGAGCGCGGGTTCGTCGTGGCGGTCCTGCCCAAGGGCGCGGACGCGGAGGACGAGCTGGGCGAGCTCCGCGAGCTCGCGCGCACGGCGCTGGTCGCGCCGGTGGGCGAGCTGGTGCAGCAGCGCCAGCGCCCCGACCCGCGCACGTACGTCGGCAAGGGGAAGCTGGAGGAGCTGAAGGAGGCCTACGCGGCGGCCGGCGCGGAGGTGCTGCTGGTGGACGACGAGGTCGACCCGGTGCAGCAGCGCGCGCTCGAGAACGCACTCTCGGCCCGAGTCGTCGATCGCACGCAGCTGATCCTCGACATCTTCGCCCAGCACGCGCGCACCGCCGAGGGCAAGCTGCAGGTCGAGCTCGCCCAGCTGGAGTACAACCTGCCGCGGATGCGGGGCATGTGGAAGCACCTCGAGCGGCTCGGCGGCGGCACGGGCGCGCTCGGCGCGGGGGTGGGCACGCGCGGCCCGGGCGAGTCCCAGCTCGAGACCGACCGGAGGCTCGCCAACCGTCGCATCTCTCTGCTCCGGCGCCGCCTGCGCGAGCTCAGCGCGCAGCGGGCAGTGCGGCGCAAGGAACGCCAGCGTGCCGAGACGCCGACCGTCGCGCTCGCCGGCTACACCAACGTCGGCAAGTCGACGCTCCTGAACGCGCTCACTGGCGCCGACGCACCGGTGGAGGACCGCCTGTTCGAGACCCTCGACCCGACCACGCGCGGGTTCGTGCACGACGGCCGGCGGTACCTCGTCACCGACACCGTCGGCTTCATCCGGCGGCTGCCGACGCAACTCGTCGAGGGCTTCGCGGCGACGCTCGAGGAGACTCTGGTCGCTGACCTGGTACTCCACGTCGCCGACGCGTCGTTGCCCGACGACCGGTTGCAGGAGACGGTCGCGGCGGTGCAGACCGTCCTCGACGAGATCGGCGCGCACGACGTGCCCGTCGAGCTCGTGCTGAACAAGATCGACCGCGTCGACGCGCTCGGCCGGCGCCGGCTCGCGAACCGGTATCCCGAGGCGCTCCAGCTCTCGGCGGCGACAGGCGAGGGGCTGCCAGAGCTGAAGGCGCGGATCGCCGAGCTGTTCGCCGACCGGTTCGACGAGGTGCGGCTGCTCGTCCCGTACGACGACGGCGCCGCGCTGTCGGAGCTCTACGCCCTCGGCGCTCCGATCGACGAGCGCACAGATACCGACGAGGGCGTGCTCGTGCGGGCGCGGCTGCCGACGCGGCAGCGGGCGCGCTTCGCCCGCTACCTGATCGCGGAGGACGCGACCGGGCGCGCCGCCCGCGGGACGGCGCCGTGACCGAGCTGCAGGTGACGCGCCTGCGCGACGACGCGCACCTGCCCCGACAGGCGTACGCCGGCGACGCGGGGCTCGACCT
>DASTPC010000197.1:0-7982 GCA_035720085.1 Gaiellaceae bacterium | reverse complement strand
AGCACGTCCTTGACCTCGCCCTTGAGGACACCGCCCTGGATCGCCGCGCCGACGGCGACGACCTCGTCCGGGTTGACGCCCTTGTGCGGCTCCTTGCCGATCAGCTCCTTGACCTTCTCCTGGACGGCGGGCATGCGCGTCATGCCGCCGACGAGGACGACGTGGTCGATGTCCGACGCCGACAGGCCCGCGTCGGCGAGCGCCTGCTTCGTCGGCTCGACGGTGCGCTCGAGCAGGCCGTGCGTGAGCTCGGTCAGCTTCGCCCTGGTCAGCTGCAGGTCGAGGTGCTTCGGCCCCTCCTGGGTGGCGGTGACGAACGGCAGGTTGATCTGCGTCGTCATCGTCGACGACAGCTCGATCTTCGCCTTCTCCGCCGCCTCGTAGAGCCGCTGCAGCGCCATCTTGTCGGCGCCCAGGTCGATCCCCTGGTCGCGCTTGAACTCGGCGATCATCCAGTCGACGACCGCCTTGTCGAAGTTGTCGCCGCCGAGGTGGTTGTCGCCGTTCGTGGCCTTCACCTCGAAGACGCCTTCGCCGAGCTCGAGCACGGACACGTCGAACGTGCCGCCGCCGAGGTCGAAGACGAGGATCGTCTGGTCGCTCCCCTCCTTGTCGAGCCCGTAGGCGAGCGCCGCGGCGGTCGGCTCGTTGATGATCCGCAGCACGTTCAGCCCGGCGATCTTGCCGGCGTCCTTCGTCGCCTCGCGCTGCGCGTTGTTGAAATAGGCCGGGACGGTGACGACCGCGTCCGTGACCGGCTCGCCGAGGTACGCCTCGGCGTCGGCCTTCAGCTTCTGCAGGATCATCGCCGAGATCTCCGGCGGTGCGTACTCGCGCTCGTTCGCCTGCACGCGCGCGTCGCCGTTCTCGCCCTTGGCGACCTCGTAGGGGACGATCGTCATCTCCTCGGAGACCTCGTCCCACTTCCTGCCCACGAACCGCTTGATCGAGAAGATCGTGTTCTCGGGGTTCGTCACCTGCTGGCGCCGCGCGGGCGCGCCGACGAGCCGCTGGCCGTCCCGCGTGAACGCCACGACGGACGGCGTCGTACGGCCGCCCTCGGCGTTCGGGATCACGGTCGGCTCGCCGCCCTCGAGCACGGCCATGCAGGAGTTGGTCGTGCCGAGGTCGATGCCGATGGTCTTCGCCATGGTTCTGGTTTCGCTCCTTCCTCGCGGCGCCGCCGTCGGCGATGCCTTGAGTCGATTCGACAGTGCAAAATCTGAGTCCCAGGTTAGCAGATTGTCCCGCCGGTCTCCCCGCTCGGGGGATTGCCCGCGGCGGCGCTGCTGACGATCACGGCCGGTAACGCAACGTCCGGTCAGCCGCCAACTCGGCCGGGTCAGGTCAGACAACCGAACCGAAGGAGGCGGCGAGCATGCGCGGACGCGGAGACGCGGACCCGGGGGACCGGACCAGGGCGGACGTGTGGGGGCGTCGCGCCCTCACGACGCTCGCGCTGTGCGGAGCGCTGCTCGCGACGGCAGGCAGCGCCGGGGCCTCGCACGCCGTGCTCACGCTCGACTCGATCGGGCCGGCCGGCGGCAACGGGCCGTTCAACCCCTTCTTCGCCGCCGTCTCGGCGGACGGCTCCCGCGTCTTCGTGGAGACGGACGAGCCCCTCGTGGCAGCGGACACCGACGCGTTCCTCGACGTCTACGAGCGCTCGGGCGGCACGACCACGCTCGTCTCCACCGGGCCGGCAGGCGGCAACGGCGCCTTCGACGCCTTCTACGCCGGCTCGACGGCGAGCGGCGCCCGCGTCTTCCTGGAGACCGACGAGCCGCTCGTCGCGGCCGACACCGACGCGAGCTTCGACGTCTACGAGCGCGCCGGCGGCACGACCAGCCTCGTGTCCGGCGGCAGCCTGGAGCTGGCGGCGTTCTTCCGCGGCGTCTCGGCCGACGGGTCGGCGGTGTTCTTCGAGACCGACGAGGCACTCGTCGCCGGGGACACGGACGCCGGCGTCGACGTCTACCGGCGGACCGCCGGCGGGCTTGCGCTCGTGTCCGGGCCCGACGAGGCGCCTGCGTGGTTCGACGCCGCATCCGCGGACGGCTCACGTGTGCTGTTCGAGACCGATGCGCAGCTCGTGCCGGGGGACACGGACGCGGCGACCGACGTCTACCGCTTCGCGGGCGGCGCCTTCGAGCTCGTGACGGGCGGCGCCGCCGACGTGCCCGCGTTCTTCCGCGCCGCTTCGGCGGACGCGGGCCGTGTCGTCTTCGAGACCTCGGAGCAGCTCGCGGCGGCCGACGACGACGCCGTGACGGACGTCTACCGCGCCGGCGCGGGGGGAGTCGAGCTGCTGAGCGGCGGCGCGGCGGACGTTCCCGCGCGCTTCCGCACCGCTGCCGGCGACCTCGGCCGCGTCGTCTTCGAGACCGACGAGCCCCTGGCCGCGGCCGACGAGGACGGCCTCACCGACGTCTACGCGACCGACGGCGGCAGCGTGACGCTGCAGTCCGCGAGCGCGGTCGACGGGGTCGCGGCTGCGCCCGTCTTCCTGGTCGGGGCGTCGGCCGACGCAGGCCGGCTCTTCCTGGAGACGGCGGAGCGGCTGCTGGAGCCCGACGCCGACGGCCTCGAGGACGTCTACGCGCGCTCGGGCGGCGTCACGACGCTGCTCTCGGGCGGCGGTTCGGGCGTCTTCGGCGTCACCTTCGCCGGCGCCTCCGCCGACGGCGCGGAAGTGTTCCTCTCGACGCCGGAGCGCCTCCTCGACGCCGACACGGACGGCAGCTACGACGTCTACGAGCGCACGGCCGGCGTCACCTCGCTCGTCTCGACCGGGCAGGCGGGCGGCAACGGACCGTTCGGCGCGTTCGTCGCAGGCGTCTCGGCGGACGGCTCGCGGGTCGTGTTCTCCACATTCGAACGCCTCGTCGACGCCGACACGGATCTCCGCGAGGACGTCTACTCCGCCTCGCTCGAGCCGGCCGGCGAATCCGCACCGCCGGTCGTCACGGTGGCGGTGGCCGCGGGGGAGCGGCAGGGGGCGAGCGGCTGGTTCGACGCCACCGGCAGCGGTACCGACGGCGTCACCGTGGCGGCGCGTGCGGCCGACCCGGACGGGGTGGCACGGCTCGTCTGCACGGACGGCGCGGCGGTCGTCCTCGACGTGGCGGCCGCGACGGGCTCCTTCGTCCTGCGCGACGGCCGTCACTCGGTCGCCTGCGAGGCGACCGACGCCGCCCAGCCGCCGAGCACCGGGACCGCGCCCGGCTCGACGCCGATGCCGCTCGCGCTCGACGTCGACCAGACGGCGCCCACGCTCGCCTGCACGACGCCGGCCCCCGGCCCCGTCTTCGTGCTCCGCGGCGCCGGCGGCGCCGTGACGGCGACGGTGACGGACGCGGTGTCCGGGCCGGCGGCGCCGACGGCGAGCGCGGACGCAGCCGTGTCGGCGGTCGGCAACCGGACGGCCGCGCTGACGGCGCGCGACGCGGCGGGCAACGAGGCGACGGCGGCGTGCCCCTACCGCGTCTCGTACGCGGTCGTCGTCGAGCGGGGGCCGAAGCCGAGCGTGAAGGCCGGCTCCCAGGTGCAGGTGCGCTTCGCGCTGACCGACGCGGCGGGGGCGCCGATCGCCGACGCCGAGGCGGGGGCGCTCGGGGACGCGTGCCGCGCGACGGTGACGCTGGCGCCGGCCGCCGCCGAGTGCGCTCGCTACGAGAGTGGCAAGCGCACGTTCAGGGCCGACGTGAAGACGGACAAGGCCACGCCGCGGGGCAGCCGGGACGTGACCGTCGCCGTCTCGGCACCCGACGGCAGCGGCGTCGTCGCCGAGACGCCGCTCCCGATCGAGGTGCGCTGAGCGTCAGCGGAAGACGCCGATCAGCACGCCGCCGAGCACGATCAGACCGGCGCCCGCCGCGAGGCGGGCGCCGACCCGCTCGTGCCGGCGCAGGAAGAGCGCCGAGAGGAGGACGCCCCACAGCGACTCGGTCGCGACGAGCGGGGAGACGACCGTGACGCGGCCGCGGTAGTAGGCCTCGAAGAGGAACAGGTACGAGAGCCCGAAGGCCAGCCCGGGCGCGACGAACGGGCCGGCGTCGCGGAGCCGCACGGGCCGGCGCAGCACGGCGAGCCAGGCGAGCACGGTCAGCCCGCCGGCGGCCAGGGTCGCCGCCGCGGCCAGCGCCGGGTCGACGTCGGTGTCGATCGCCAGCCAGCGGACGAGGTTGTCCCGCGCGGCGAAGACGACCGTCGCCGCGAGCGCGTAGGCGAGTCCGATCGCGCGGAAGCTCTCCGGCCTCCGCCGCTCGCCCAGCAGCAGGACGCCGCCGGCGACGATCAGCACCGCGCCGGCGAGCACGCCCGCCACGACCGGCTCGTCGAGCAGGACGAGCGCGATCGCGACCGAGAAGAGCGGCGCGGTGCCGACGGTGACCGACGTCCGCGAGGGGCCGGCGTCGCGCACGGCGAGCGTGAACAGGAGCTGCGAGCAGCCCGGGCCGAGGATGCCCGCGACGAGGAACGGCCAGACGCCCTCGACGGCCCACGCGCCGCGAACGGCGACGGCCACGAGCGCGAGGGCGAGCGCCGCCAGGATCGTCAGCAGGGAGCCGGCCTCGGCGCCGGCTCCGCGCGCGAGCGCGGGGCGCAGGAGCACCGTCATCGCGCCGAAGAGCGCAGCCGAGGCGAGCGCGAGCAGGACGGCGTCCATCCGCCGACGCTAACGGGGCCGTACGATCGCCCGGTGGAGGACCCGCGCGTCGAGGCCTATGCCGCGCTGCTCGTCGACCGCTGCGTCGGAGCCCGTCCGGGCTGGCAGGTGCTCGTCGCGACCACCGACGAGGCCCGTCCGCTCGCGCGCGCGCTTTCGCGGCGGCTGGGCGAGCGCGGCGCCTGGTGCCTGCAGCGGATCGCGCTCGGCGCGGGCTTCCCCGTCGACGTCGACTGGCTCGAGGCCGCGCCCGCCGAGCTCGCCGGCCGCCCGGCGCCGTTGGAGCAGGCCGTGCTCGACGGCGTCGACGCGTCGATCTTCGTCCTCGCCCCCACCGAGGGCCGCGAGCCGGCCGGCGCTGCCGCGGCGACGGCGCTCCGCGCTCAGGCGAGCGCCTACCGCGCGCGCGGCCGGCGCGGCGAGATCCCGACCGTCCGCTGCGACTTCCCCTGCCCCGCGTACGCTGCCCGCGCCGGTCTCTCGCTGGAGGCGTTCGAGGAGCTCTTCTACGACGCCTGCCTGCGCGACTGGGACGCCGAGGCCGAGGCCATGCGGCCGGTGCTGGAGCGGCTGGACCGGGCCGAGGAGGTGCGGATCCGCGCCCCGGGGACCGACCTTCGCCTCAGCCTCGCGGGCCGGCACGGCGCCATCGACGACGGCCGCCTCAACGTCCCGGGGGGCGAGGTCTACTTCTGCCCGGTCGAGGACTCCGCCGAGGGCGAGATCTCGTTCGGCCTGCCGACGGTCTCGGTCGGCGGGCCCGTGGAAGGGATCCGGCTGAGCCTCCGCGCGGGCGAGGTCGTCGACGCCGCCGCCGAGGTCGGCGAGGACCTGCTCCACGCAGCGCTCGCCACCGACCCCGGCGCCCGCCGGCTCGGCGAGCTCGGTGTCGGCTGCAACGCCGGCATCGACCGGCCGCTCCGGAACGTCCTCTTCGACGAGAAGATGGCCGGCACGGTGCACGTCGCGCTCGGCTACGGCTTCCCGCCGCTCGGCGGCAGCAACGAGAGCGCGATCCACTGGGACCTCGTCGCCGACCTCCGCCGGGGTGGCGAGCTGTGGGCGGACGGTGAGCTGATCCAGCGGGACGGCCGCTGGACGGACGCCGTGTGACGATCAGCTCCCTGCGACCGCGCCGCGGCGCACGAGGCGCTGCAGCGCGTCGGCCGCGGCCGGCTCGGACAGGACGATCCCGGCCATGATCAGCGCGGCCCCGGCCCAGCCGGCGGCGCCGAGCCGGTCGCCCGCAAGCGTGTAGCCGAAGAAGCCGGCCCAGACCGGCTCCATCGTCAGCGCCAGCGCGGTCCGCGTCGCGGTCGTCCGCTGCTGGGCCCACGTCTGCACGAGGAAACCGAGCGCGCTCGCGAACACGCCGGTGACGAGCAGCGCGCCCCACACCGTCCATCCGCGCGGCACCTCGAACTGGCCCAGCGCGAGCGCGACGACGGTCAGCGAGACGGCCGCGGCCAGCATCTGCAGGAGCGTGAACGCGACGGCGTCGTAGCCCGCGGCGACGCGCTCGAGCAGGATGATGTGGACGGCGAACGCGAGCGCGGCGCCGAGGACGAGCAGGTCGCCGCCCAGCTCGCCCGTGTCCACCCCGGACAGGAGCGCCAGCCCGACGACCGCGAGCGCGACGCCGGCCCACGTGACGAGGCCCAGCCGGACGCCGAAGAACATCGTCGCGAGCAGCGGCGTGAGGACGACGAACAGGCCGGTGATGAAGCCCGCGCTCGAGGCCGTCGTCCGCTCCAGCCCCGCCGTCTGCACCGTGTAGCCGGCGGCGAGCACGAGCCCGGCCACGAGCCCCCAGCGGACGCCGCGCGCGTCCAGGGACCGCAGCCGCGACGCCGCCGGCGCGGCCAGCGTGAGCGTCCCGATCGCGAAGCGGAGGGCCAGGAACGCGAACAGCGGGTAGAGCTCGACCGCGTCCTTGACCTGCACGAAGGTCACGCCCCAGACGGCGGTGACGACGACCAGCGAGAGAAGCGGGAGCGCGCCCACGGAGGCGGGACCCTACGCCGGGCGAGCGGGCGGCCGAGGCGGGTGCGGTACCCTCGCGGCATGACCGCAGACACGCTCGGCCGGCCCGTGCGCGACCTGCGCATCTCGGTCACCGACCGGTGCAACTTCCGCTGCGTCTACTGCATGCCGAAGGAGGTCTTCGGCCGCGCCTACCGCTTCATGGACCGCAAGGAGCTGCTGACCTTCGAGGAGATCGAGCGGGTCGCGCGGGCATTCGTGGCGCACGGGGTCGAGAAGCTCAGGATCACCGGCGGCGAGCCGCTCCTGCGCCGCGATCTCGAGCTGCTGGTCGAGCGCCTGGCCGCCCTCGGCGACCTCGACGTCACGCTGACGACGAACGGCGCGCTCCTGCCGCAGAAGGCGCAGACGCTCGCCGACGCCGGGCTCGACCGCGTCACCGTCAGCCTCGACTCGCTCGACGACGAGACCTTCCGCACGATGAACGACGTCGACTTCCCGGTCGCGCGCGTCCTGGCCGGGATCGAGGCCGCGGGCGAGGCCGGCCTGCCCGTGAAGGTGAACACGGTGGTCAAGCGCGGCCTCAACGACGACTCGATCCTCGAGCTGGCGCGCTTCTTCAAGGGCTCCGGGCACATCCTGCGCTTCATCGAGTACATGGACGTCGGCGCCACGAACGGCTGGCGCATGGACGACGTCGTGCCGGCGTCGGAGATCGTCGCCACGGTCGACGCCGAGCTGCCCCTGGAGCCGGTCGAGCCGGCCTACCGCGGCGAGGTCGCCCGCCGCTGGCGCTACCGGGACGGCTCGGGGGAGATCGGCGTGATCGCCTCGGTCACGCAGCCCTTCTGCGGAGACTGCACGCGGGCGAGGATCTCCGCCGAAGGGAAGCTCTACACCTGCCTGTTCGCTGTGCGCGGCCACGACCTGCGCGCGCTCGTCCGCTCCGGTGCCGGCGACGACGAGCTCCACGACACGATCGGACGCGTCTGGGCGCGCCGCGCCGACCGCTACTCGGAACGGCGCACCGAGGCGACGGCGAGCCCGCCGCGCATCGAGATGTCCTACATCGGCGGCTGAGCTCCGGCAGGGTCGCGCCGCGCGACGGCGAACCCTCGCGCGATGGCAGAGCGCGTCGACAGGCGCTGGGCATCCCGCCAGCAGCGGATCACGAACGTCGTCACCTCGGGGCGGGTCGTGCCCTACCTGATCATGGTCACCGTCGCCACCGCCGCGATCGGCGGCGTCGTCGTCGCGAGAACCGATCCGAGCGCCTTCCCGAGCTTCGGCGCGGGCTTCTGGTTCGCCCTGCAGACGGTGACCACCGTCG
>DASTPC010000196.1:0-11367 GCA_035720085.1 Gaiellaceae bacterium | reverse complement strand
GGAGCTCCAGCGTCGTCAGCAGGCGCTCGGCGTTTCCCGCGCCGGCCGGGACGTGACACGCGCCGATCCGCTCGAACGCCTCGAGTGCCGCGCCCGCTACGAACGGCCCGGCCGTGTAGGTGGTGAGGACGCGGTCACCGGCAGCGAGCCCCGAGGCCGCGTAGCTCCGCGCGGAACCTGTCACCCAGTTGCCGAGGTCGCCGGCCGTCACCGGGATGTAGCTCGGCGCGCCGGTGGTGCCACTGGTCGAGTAGATCCGGACGATCTCCTCCGGCCTGGCGCACACGTGCGGCCCGATCGGGCTCTCGGGCGTGCAGGCGTCCTTGAGCTCCCGCTTGTCGGTGAGCGGCAGCCGCTCGAGGTCGGCCAGGCCGCCGGCCTCGTGCGCAGAACCGACGCCCGCCGCGCCGAGCTTGGCGCGGTAGAACGGCGACCGCTCGAGCAGGTAGCCGAGCTGAGCGCGGTAGCTCGCGTCGTCGAGCTCCCGCTGCTCCGCCCACGGCCGGGCCTCGACCTCGGGGGCGAGCACTACGCCGTCCCGCCCGCCGGCCCGCGCTCGTACGCGATCGCCTCCTCCGCCTTCGCGGCGAGCAGGAAGCCGAGCGGCCGGCGCTGCTCCTCCGCCAGGTGGGCGAGCAGGCTCGCGGTGCGCGCGAGGAGCGGGACCGACTTCACGGCCGACGGGGGAAAGCCGAGGTCGAGCAGCACCGCCGCGATCGGCAGCGAGACGTTCAGCACGAGCGGCCTCCCCCACACCTCCGCAACCGCGTCGCGGAGGTGGCGTGCGAGCAGGACGTGCCGCCCGCTGACGGCGCGCGCGTCGGCGAGCTCGAGGATCCGCTCAGCGCGGGGGTCGACCGGGTCGTGCAGCGGGTGGCCGAACCCCGGCACCTTGCCGCCGGCCTCCCGGAGCCCACGGGCGACGGCCCGCGCGGCCTCGTCGGGCGTGCTCCCGGACTCGACGCGAGCCTGCGCTTCCGCAAGCAGGCGGGCGCACGCCTCGGACGTGCCGAGCACGACCTCGCCGCAGCCGAGGATCCCGGCGGCGACCGCGCCCTGCAGCGAGCCCGGGTCGGCCGCGAGCGTCATCCGCGCGGCCACGTTGGTGGGCATCAGCCCGTGCTCGGCGATCGCCACGAGCAGGAGATCGAGGAAGTAGCGCTGTTCCTCCGTCGCCTCGCGACCGGTGAGCAGGAGGTGAAAGTACTCCGTGAAGCTCACGTGTCCCATCAGGTCATCGGTGAGGTCGCGACCCCGCACCTCGACGCGGTCGGGGTACGCCTGGGCGATGTGGCTGACGGGCTCCCCCGCCTTGCCGATCTGCATGTTGCCCCCGTTCTCGCTTTCGCCGTCCGAGCCACGAGTGTCACACGCGCGGACCGGCTCCCGCACAGCGGACGGCACGAGCCGGGCGCCGAAAGCGCGTACATTGTCGCGGATGCCGGCCTCCGCCCAGCCGAGCGGCGCGGTCGTCGTGTCCGGGCTCGGCCCGGTGAGCGCGATCGGTTGCGGCCGAGACGAGTTCTGGGCCGCGCTGACCGGCGGGCAGCACGGCTTCGGGCCGATCACCCTGTGCGACGTCTCGCAGTCGCCGTCGAAGATCGGCGCGGAGGTGAAGGACTTCCGGCTCGAGCGGTACGTCGCCCGCGGACAGGTCCTGGCCCGCTGGACGCCGCGCGCGGTCCAGCTCGCGCTCGCCGCGTCCGTCCTCGCGCTGCACGATGCCGAGCTCGACCTCGACGGCTGCGATCCCGACCGGCTCGGAGTCTTCGTCGGGACGTCGATCGGCAATCTCGACGTGATCATGTCGGTGAAGGAGCGGGCCTCGTCCGCCACCGATCTGCCACCGCACACGGCCTTCCATTGCTTCAACCACTCGGCGGCCTGCATCCTCTCCAGCTTCTTCAACATCCGCGGCCCCGTGGCGACGACGACGACCGGGTGCAACTCGGGCCTCGACGCGCTCGGCCAGGCCGCTCGCTTCATCCAGTCCGGCGCGATGGACGCCGTGCTCGTCGTCGGAACCGATTGCGAGCTGATTCCCGAGGTGATGGCTGCGCTCAACGCGTCGGGCTCGCTCGCGACCCGCTTCAACGGCGAGCCCGGCCGCGCGTCGCGTCCGTGGGATCGCGACCGGGACGGCAACGTGATCGGCGAGGGCGCGGGGGCGCTGCTGCTCGAGTCGGAGTCCCACGCGCGCCGACGCGGCGCGCGCGTGTACGCCCGCCTGGCCGGCTACCACGTCGCCTCGGCGGGACAGAGCCGGCAGTACAGCCACGACCGCCCCGAGCTCGACACGCGCCCGACCGTGCGGGCGCTGCGTGGCGCGATGGGGGAGGCGGGCTGGAGCCCGTCAGACGTCGACCTGGTGAACGCCAACGGCTCCTCGTCGGTGCTCTACGACCGCCTCGAGGGACGGGCACTGGGCGAGATCTTCGGCACGGACGGCGCCGGAGTCCGGATCCACTCCCAGAAGTCGATGCTCGGCCAGCACGGCGCCGGTTCGTCCGCGCTCCAGGCCGTGGGGGCCTGCCTGGCGATCCGGCGTGGGGTGGCGCCGCCGACGATCAACCACGACGATCCCGACCCCGACTGCGGGCCGCTCGACGTCGTCACCACGGCCGAGGAGCTCTGGCCGAAGCGCGTGCTGGTGCACTCGATCGGGCTCGGGGGCTTCTACTACTCGGCGGCTGCGTTCGAGGGCGATCGCGAGGCCGGCGGGCTGACGGGCCGCCACCGCGTCCTGTGGAGCGACGAGCACCATCCGAAGTTCGCGCCGGCCGAGGAGTACACGCGGCCGCTGACGCCGTGGCAGCCGGCCGCCGACGACTGGGAGCCGGCACCCGAGCACGTGGACTCGTAGACCCGGGCCGCCCGGGGGGCGGAGAGCACTGCTACGTCGTCGCGAGCACCTCGTCGACGAAGGCGAGCACGGCCGGGTGCGCCGGGTCGATCAGGTGGTCGCCGCCGACCCACGTCATCACGGCTGCCGGCATCGCCGCCGCGAGCAGCGACGTCGCCTCCGCGAAGGCCGGCGGCGAGTCTTCGGCGGCGACGATCAGCGCCGGCTGGGCGATCGTGCCGAGCTCCGCTGGGCTCACGT
The DNA here is from genome assembly GCA_035720085.1 of Gaiellaceae bacterium. Taxonomy (GTDB): domain Bacteria; phylum Actinomycetota; class Thermoleophilia; order Gaiellales; family Gaiellaceae; genus Gaiella. The sequence continues at coordinate 8,264 of DASTPC010000196.1, read as the reverse complement.
CGAGGAGGCCGCCCCGTTCTTCGGCGAGGATCGCCGGGCCGTTGGCGGTGAAGACCTCCCGCACCGGCTGCGGCAGCTCCTCCCACGCCCCGTCGCCGAGCACGCCGCGCACCATGGTCTCGCCGACCGTGGCGATGTCCCGCTCCGCCGCCGCTTCCAGCCGCTCGTCGAGCTCCCGGACCCACTGCGTCACGCCCTCGCCCAGCGACAGGCCGCCGCCCTCGAGCAGGGCGAGCGCGCGGACGCGGTCCGGGTAGCGCAACGCGAGGTCGACCGCGACCTCCCCGCCGTGGCTGCGCCCGATCACGACCGCCGGCGCGGCCCCGAGGGAGTCGAGCAGCGCCGCCGCGTCGTCGGCGTGCTCGTGCACGTCCGTCACGAACGGGTCGGGCCGCTCGCTGCAGCCGAAGCCGCGCCGGTCGTAGACGATCGCGCGCCCGCGCCGGCCGAGCTCCGTCGCTGCGGCGCGCCAGAGCGCGCTCGAGCTGCCGGTGCCGTGGATGCAGAGGATCGGCCTGCCGGAGCCGTGCTCCTCGTAGGAGAGCCTGACGCCGTTCACGTCGATCTCGGGCATGCGCCCAGTCTGCGACCCGAAGGCACGCCCGGCATCGGGCGAACGCCCCATTCTTGTGCGGAGGGCCGCGCGACTGAAGCGAGCGCCGGGAATGTCCCACAGGGCCACGTGGCGTCAGTCGAGCAGGCCGTGCTCCATCGCGAAGAGCGCCGCGGCGGCCCGCGACGACACTCCGGTCTTCGCGTACAGGTTCTCGACGTGCCGCCCGACCGTCTTCGCGGAGATGAACAGCCGCTCGCCGACCTCGCGGTTCGAGCGGCCGCGCGCGATCAGGCGCAGCACCTCCACCTCGCGCTCGGTCAGCCCCGCCGGCCAGACGCGCGCCGCGGGCGGCGGGCGCCGGCCCGCCGCCGCGAGCACGCAGGCGACCGCGTCCACGTCGAGCCGTCCCGCACGCGCCTCGGCCTCGAGCGTCTGCGCCGCGTCCTCGGGCGAGACCGCCGGCCGGTGCGGCCGGTCGGCGAGGAGGGCGGCGAGCACGTCCGCGGCGGCGAGAAGCCGTGCCTCGCGGGGCTGCGCCTCGCCGGGAAGCGAGCGGTGGTAGCCCGACCCGTCGAGGCGCTCGTGGTGCGACGACGCCGTCTCGACGAGGGTGCCAGCGGCCCGCAGCGGGCCAGGATCCGCTCGGTGAAGTACGGGTGGAGGCGAACCCGCTCCCACTCGGCGGTGGTCAGCGGGCCGGCCCGGTCCCAGATCCCGTTCTCGACGGCGACCCGGCCGAGGGAGTGCGCGAGCCCGGCCCGCCGCAGCAGGGTGCAGGCCGCGTCGCCGAGGCCTGCGAGGCGGCCCGCCTCCCCGGCGAGCGCGGAGACGCTGCGCGAGTGGCCGCGGAGCCAGGGCGACTTCAGGTCGGCGAAGTCCGCGAACGCGGCCAGGAGCTCGTCCGGCGCGTCCGCCCTCCCGGCCGCGACCGGCTTCGGCTCCGCCGCCAGCATCGCCTCCCACTCGTCCTCGCCGACGAGGCGGGCGAAGATGTCGCGCCCGGCCCGCTCGAAGGCGTCGACAACGGCCGGGTCGTACGCCCGCCCGCGCCTCGCGCGCAACAGCTCGCGCGGATCCTCGCCAGCGCCGGTCGCGAGGTCGACGTCCCGGGCCACAGCAGCGACCCGCACCGCGAGCGGAACGGCGTCTCCCTCGAGCCCGGCCGGGAATCCCTTCCCGTCCCAGCGCTCGTACGCGTGCGCGAGCGCGTCGACGACGGGCTGCTCCAGCCCGATGCGCCGAGCGAGCGCGGCGGCGACCTCGCAGTGCGTGGTCAGGGAGCGGGCACCTGCCCTGGGGTCGGCGAGGCTCCGGGCGACGAGCCGGGCACGCTGCAGGCGGGGCCGGGCCGGCGCGACGCTGCGGACGTGCCGCGCGAGCTGCTCGCGGCCGGAGCCGTGCAGCGCCGGGGCCATCGCGGCGTTGTAGGCGCGCTCGTCGCCGCCGACGAGCACCGCGGTCTCGGCGGCGTCGGCGGTGCAGCCGAGGAAGCGCAGGAGCGTGAACTGGTGGACGGTGCGGCGCTCCTCCGGCCCGCAGCCGAGGGCCTCGGCGAGCGCGACCGCGAGCGCACACGTTCGCAACGCGTGGCCGAGCGGCTGGCCCGTGCCGAGGTCGGTGGCGAGCGAGACCGAGCCGAGCAGCTCGCCGAGCCGGAGCGGGCCGGGCTGCGCGGGGCCGGGCTGCTGCGCGGCGCCGGCCATCTCCCCGACGCAGGCCCGGCGGGCTCCGAGCTCAGCGCGGCTGGGGGACGATCCGGATGTAGGGCCGCGGCTCCTGCCAGCCCTCCGGGTACGTCTCCCTCGCCTCGTCGTTCGAGACCGAGCCGGCGATGATCACATCCTCGCCGTTCTTCCAGTTCACGGGCGTTGAGACCTTGTGCTCCGCGGTCAGCTGCAGCGAGTCGATCACGCGCAGCACCTCGTCGAAGTTGCGGCCCGTCGTCATCGGGTAGACGAGGACGAGCTTCACCTTCTTGTCCGGCCCGATCACGAAGACGTTGCGCACCGTCTGGTTGTCGGCGGCCGTGCGGTCGGCCGCGTCGCCCGAAACGTCGGCGCCGAGCATGCCGTACTGCTGCGAGACCTTGAAGTCGGCATCACCGATGATCGGGTAGTTCGGCGCGGCGCCCTGCGTCTCGGCGATGTCGTCGGCCCACTTCTCGTGGCTGCCGACGGGATCGACGGAGAGCCCGATGATCTTCACGTTCCGCCGGTCGAACTCGGGCTTGATCTTCGCCATGTACCCGAGCTCGGTCGTGCAGACCGGGGTGAAGTCCTTCGGGTGCGAGAACAGCACCGCCCAGGAGTCGCCGATCCAGTCGTGGAACGAGATCTCGCCCTCGGTCGTCTCTGCGTGGAAGTCCGGCGCGGTGTCGCCGATTGTCAGTGTCATGCCCTTTCCTCCCGTCTCTGCGGACGCCGCCTCGTGGAGCGCGCCCGCGGCTTGCTTCGCCCCGTGGGCATGTTTAGCAGACCGGGGCAGGCGTTCGTGCGCGCGGGCCGGCCGGTGTACCGTTGGTGGCAATCGACGAGGAGGCTCCGATGGCACTCGCACGGGTCGTTTCCTTCGAAGGCGTCAGCAAGGAGCGGATGGCGGACATGGAGCGCGAGATGCGCGAGGGCGAGCGGCCCGAAGGGCTCCCCGCCAGCGAGCTGATCGTGCTGCACGACCCAGACGCCGAGAAGTCGCTCGCGATCGTCTTCTTCGACTCGGAGGACGACTACCGTCAGGGCGACGCGACGCTGGAAGCGATGCCGGCCGCCGACACGCCCGGTCGCCGGACGTCGGTGACGAAGTACGACGTCGCGGTCCGGATGTCCGTCTGACGTCTGGGCGGCCGCCGGCGCCGCTCCGCACACCGCATCGAGCAGCCGCGATGAGGGCGATCGTCCACCACCGCTACGGCTCCCCCGACGTCCTCGAATTACGAGACGTGGAGGTGCCGGCGGCGGCGGAAGACGAGGTGCTGGTGCGCGTGCGCGCGGCGTCGGTGAACCCCCTCGACTGGCACGGCGTCACCGGGACGCCGTACGTGATGCGCATCCGGTCGGGGTTGCGGGCGCCGAGGGACGTGCGCGTGGGCGTCGACTTCGCCGGCACGGTCGAGGCGGTCGGCGCGAGCGTGGAGCGCTTGCGACCCGGAGACGACGTGTTCGGCGCGCGGACCGGCGCCTTCGCCGAGCACGTGGCCGTCCCCGTGGACCGGGCAGCGCCCAAGCCCGCCGGACTGACCTTCGAGCGGGCCGCAGCCGTGCCCGTGGCGGCGTTGACGGCGCTGCAGGGCCTCCGCGACAGGGGCGGGCTGCGAGCCGGGCAGAAGGTGCTCGTCAACGGCGCGTCCGGCGGCGTCGGCACGTTCGCGGTGCAGATCGCCAAGGCGCTCGGCGCGGACGTAACCGGCGTCTGCAGCCCCGGCAACGTCGAGCTGGCGCGCTCGCTCGGCGCCGACGCCGTCGTCGACTACACGCGCGAGGACTTCACGCTCGCGGACGACCGCTACGACGTCCTGCTCGACGTCGCGGGGAGCCGGTCGTGGTCGGAGTGCACGAGGGTGCTGGCTCCCGGGGCGAAGCTCGTCGTCGTGAGCGGGCCGAAGACCAACAGATGGCTCGGGCCGCTGACCCACCTGGCGCGGATGCGTCTCGCCTCGATGCGCGGGAGCCGGCGGGCGGTGCCGTTCCTGACGAAGACGGACGCCGACGACCTGATCACCCTCGCGGGGATGATCGAAGCCGGCGCCGTGACGCCGGTGATCGACCGGACGTACGGCCTCGACGAGGCCCGGGACGCGCTCCGCTACGTCGGCGAGGGTCACGCCAGGGGCAAGGTCGTCCTCGTGATTTGAGGCGCTACGCCGCGTTGCCCGGCGGCGCGCCGGTGGCGGCCGCGAGCAGGTCGCCGACGCGTACCTGCTCGGTGAGGAGCCGCCGGAAGCGCTCCGGGTCACCCGCCACGTACGAGCGGCAGAGGTCCCTGCCGGCCGCGTAGTTGAGGACGTACGTCCGTGACGTGGGCTCTCTCGAGAAGCGGACGACGTGGGCCGCGAGCTGCGGCGTCAGCAGCTCCCAGCGCTCGAGATAGGCCTGCGCCTCCGCGTCGTCGACGCCGGACTCGTGGAGCAGGAGCGCGACGTTGACGGCCACCCAGGCGCAGGGCTCCATGGCCCGCCGCACGGCGAGTGCATGGTCGAGGTCGAGCTCGACGCCGGCTTCGTGCAGGACCGCCGCGAGCGCCGCTCCCGCGTCGCTCTCGAGCAGGAGGATCGGCGCCAGCATCGCGATCCCCTCCGAGACGAGCGACTGCGGCGTGGAAACCAGCACCAGCGTCTCCTCGAGCAGCCCGCGCCCACGCACGAGCAGATGCTCCTTGCTGCAGCGCTCCGCGTGGTGGCCGGGATACGTCTCGTGGATCGCGAGGAGGAGCAGCTCGAGCGCCGACGTCGGGAAGTCGGCGTTGATCGAGATCAGGCTGCGCAGGTCGCCGAGGTACTCGCAGAAGGCGAGCCACGGCACGTCCCGGACGAGCTCGAAGTCGACGTCCTCCCCGTCGGGCAGGTCGGCGAGAGCACGTGTCCGCACCCGCGCTTCCTCGATCACCGCCGCGGCCGCCCGCTCGAGCCGGTCGGCCGGCACGCGGATCGACGCCTCCCAGCGCTCGTGCCGCTCGGCCAGCGTCCCCTCGCCGGGCAGGAGCTCGTCGAGCCGCTCGTGCGCCGCCGCGAAGACGCTCTCGTCGGTGAAGGTCGGCCGCACGCCGTAGCAGCCCTCGACCTCGTCGGCGTACGACCAGGTCTCCCCCGCCAGCACGCCTGCGAACGTGCGCAGGCCGACCACCTGGTCGCGCAGCCACCCGTCCTCGAGCTCGTCGAGCAGCTCCCCGGCCGCCGAGACGAGCAGGCGCGGTTCGACCGGGGGTTCCGCGTCGACCGCCGCGGCGAGCTCCGGCGGCCCGTAGAAGGAGTCGACGAGCCCCTCGACATGGCGGCCGAGCCGGAGCCCGAGCCGGAGATACCGTTCGGCGGCCGTCTCCGTCACGGCAGGATCGCCGACAGGTCCCAGACGCGGGGCTCGGTCGCGGCGAGCCGCAGCAGGACGCCTGGCTTCGAGCGCCGCGCGGCGGCGAAGCGCTCGCCGTCGCGCGCGCCGAGGTAGCGCCGCGCGATGTCGGCACGCACGGGCGTGACGTCTCCTTCGACCAGCTCAGCCTCGCCGCCGGCCTCGACGCCGCGGAACGGCGCGACCGCCTCGAAGACGACGAGGACGCAGCGCGGGTCGCGGGCCAGGTGCCGCAGCTTGACGTCCCCCTCGGCGATCACGACCTCGAACGCCCCGTCCACCCAGCGGAACCAGACCGGGGAGACGAGCGCGCTGCCGTCACCGCGATACGTCGTGAGGACGGCCGGCGAGGGAGCCTCGAGGAGCGAACGGACGCGGTCGACCCAGGCAACGCTCACGCGCGTCAACCTAGCGCGCCGCGGCCGTTGACCCGGCCCGACGCGCTCGCTAGCGTCGTGGCCGGAGACGATGGGCCGCTTCGACGAGATCTACCGGCGCTCGCTGGACGATCCGGAGGCGTTCTGGGCCGGGGCCGCCGCGGCGATCGACTGGGACGAGCCCTGGCACACCGTGCTCGACGACGCGCGCGCGCCCTTCTACCGCTGGTTCGCGGGCGGTCGGCTCAACACCTGCCACAACGCGCTCGACCGCCATGTCGAGGGCGGTCGCGCAGACCAGCTCGCCCTGGTCCACGACTCGCCCGTGACCGAAACCACGGCGGCGTTCACGTACCGGGAGCTCCGCGACGCCGTCGCGAGCTTCGCCGGCGCGCTCGCGGCCGAAGGCGTCGGGCGCGGGGACCGGGTCGTCCTCTACATGCCGATGGTGCCCGAGGCGGTGATCGCGATGCTCGCCTGCGCGCGGATCGGGGCGATCCACTCGGTCGTGTTCGGCGGCTTCGCGGCGCACGAGCTCGCGAGCCGCATCGAGGACGCGAAGCCGAAGGTCGTCGTCTCCGGCTCCTGCGGGATCGAGCCGAGCGGCCTGGTGGCGTACAAGCCCCTGCTGGACGCGGCGATCGCGCTGGTCGAGTCGAAGCCGCAGCGCTGCATCGTCCTCCAGCGACCCCTGCTCGAGGCCGAGCTCGTCCCCGAGCGCGACCTCGACTGGCACGACGCGATCGCGCGGGCCGAGCCGGCCGCGTGCGTCTCCGTCGAGGCGACAGACCCGCTGTACGTCCTCTACACGTCCGGCACGACCGGCCAGCCGAAGGGGATCGTGCGCGACAACGGCGGCCATGCCGTCGCGCTCGCCTGGACGATGAAGCACGTCTACGACGTCGAGCCGGGCGAGGTGTACTGGGCGGCCTCCGACGTCGGCTGGGTCGTCGGGCACTCGTACATCGTCTACGCGCCGCTCCTCCACGGCTGCACGACCCTGCTGTACGAGGGCAAGCCGGTCGGCACGCCGGACGCAGGCGCCTTCTGGCGGGTCATCTCCGAGCACGGCGTCTCGACGCTGTTCACGGCCCCGACCGCCTTCCGCGCGATCCGGCAGCAGGACCCCGAGGGCGCACATGTCGGCCGCTACGACCTCTCCGGGTTCCGCGCGCTCTTCCTCGCGGGCGAGCGCTGCGACCCCGAGACGCTGCGCTGGGCGGAGGAGAAGCTCGGCGTGCCGGTGATCGACCACTGGTGGCAGACCGAGACCGGCTGGCCGATCGCCGCCAACTGCCTCGGGATCGAGCGGCTGCCCGTCGTGCCCGGCTCGCCGACGCGAGCGGTCCCGGGCTGGGACGTGCGGGCCGTGGACGACGGCGGCGAGGAGCTGCCGAGCGGCGAGATCGGCGCGCTCGTGGTGAAGCTGCCGATGCCGCCCGGCTCGTCGCCGACGCTCTGGAACGCGGACGAGCGCTACCGCGAGGTCTATCTCTCCACCTACCCCGGCTTCTACCAGACCGCCGACGCCGGCTACGTGGACGAGCAGGGCTACCTCTTCGTCATGTCCCGGACCGACGACATCATCAACGTCGCCGGCCACCGCCTCTCGACCGGCGCGATCGAGGAGGTGCTCGCCGCGCATCCGGACGTGGCGGAGGCGGCCGTGATCGGAGCGGCCGACGAGCTGAAGGGGCAACTGCCGGTCGGCTTCCTGGTCCTGAAGGCGGGCGTGGACAGGCCGGAGGCCGAGATCGTGGCTGAGGCCGTTCGGCTGGTCCGCGAGCGGATCGGCCCCGTCGCGGCGTTCAAGCAGGCGGTCGTCGTCGAGCGCCTGCCGAAGACGCGCTCCGGGAAGATCCTCCGCGGCACCATGCGCCGGATCGCGGACGGCGAGGAGTACGCCGTCCCGGCCACGGTCGACGACCCGGCCGCTCTCGACGAGATGGGGGACGCTCTCCGCGGCATCGGCTACGCCCGCCCGCGAGCCGCATCGGCGCGAGACGGCTGAGCCTCGGGGCCCGAGCGGGGCTGACGGGCTGACGACCTGACGGAGGCGCGAGCTCTCGACGTTTGACTTCCGGCGGCAGCGGAAACGTGGGCGTGGGCGGTTGCGGCCCTGCCCTGCTTTCTGTCATCCCCAGAGGAGGAGAACGTGAAGAAGCTAGTCGCTCTCGCGTCAGTAGTCGCACTCCTGCTGCCGCTCGGCGCATCCGCACAGGCAGTCGACGGCCTGACCATCCAGCCGACGCCGCCTGACACGGAGAGCGTGCT
>DASTPC010000195.1:0-4425 GCA_035720085.1 Gaiellaceae bacterium | reverse complement strand
GCGCCCGCAAGGGCGCTCACCCAAGAACGCGCGCAACGCGAATCCGCAGGGGAGGTTTCCCGCCCGCGGGAAGATCCCTGAAGGCGGGCGCCTCCGGCGCCCGCAAGGGCGCTCAACCCAAGAACGCGCGCAAATGCGAATCCGCAGGGGAGGTTTCCCGCCCGCGCGAAGATCCCTGAAGGCGGGCGCCTCCCGCGCCCGCACGGACGTCTCGAGTGCTGACGCAGCAATCCGTGGTATCACCCGCTAGATGCCGCTCTCGTTCGTCGTCGGCGACCTGACGCAGCAGCGCGTCGACGCGCTCGTGAACGCGGCGAACACGTCGCTGCTCGGAGGCGGCGGCGTCGACGGCGCGATCCACCGTGCGGGCGGCTCCGCGATTCTCGCCGAGTGCCGCCTGCTCGGCGGCTGCGAGACCGGCGACGCGAAAGCGACCACCGGCGGCGACCTGCACGCCCGCTGGGTGGTGCACGCGGTCGGCCCCGTCTGGCGCGGCGGCAGCGAGGGCGAGGCTGCGCTGCTCGAGTCGGCGCACCGGCGCGCGCTCGAGGTGGCGGCAGGGCTCGGCGCCCGGACGGTCGCGTTCCCGGCGATCTCGTGCGGGATCTACGGCTACCCGCCGGCGGAGGCGGCGCCGGTGGCGGTCGGTGCGGCCGCGGCGCTCACCGGGCGCTTCGACGAGGTGCGCTTCGTCTTCCTCGACGAGAGCCTTCGCCGTGTCTTCGCCGACGCGGCGAAGGCCCTCGGCGTCGGCTAGCGGTTGATGCCCTGCAGCGCCGCCAGGATCTCCTGGTGGCGGCGCTCCTCGTCCGGCATGCCTTCCTCGACCGGCTTCTGGAATCGCGCCTGCATCGCGTTCACCGGCTTGACGATGAAGAAGAACACGGCGCCCGCGATCGCCACGAACTGGATCGCGTCGGTGATGAAGGCGCCGTAGCTGAAGACGGCGTCGTTGATCGTGAACGTGAGGTTGCTGAAGTCGGGCTTGCCGATGATCATCGCGATCACTGGCATCACGAGGTTGTCGACGAGCGAGTTGACGAGGACACCGAACGCGGCCCCCATCACGAAGGCAACTGCGAGCTCGATGATGTTGCCGCGGAACAGGAAGTCCCGGAACTCCTTGATCATCGCAACCCCCTTGCGGTCGACCGTTGGACGGCTGTCGCGGCGAACCTTAAAAGAGCGCCCGACCGGCGGGCGTACAATGGCGACGTGCTCGGCGAGGTGCTGACCGCGATCGTCACGCCCTTCCACGCGGACGGGACGCTCGACCTCCTGTCGTTCCGCGCGCTCGCGCGGCATCTCGTGGAGAACGGCTCCGACGGGCTGGTCGTCGCCGGAACGACCGGCGAGGCGCCGACGCTGACGGACTCGGAGCGGTTCGCGCTCTTCGAGGCGGCCGTGGAGGAGGTCGGCGCCGAGGCGAGCGTGATCGCGGGCACCGGCACCTACTCGACCGCCCACTCGATCCACCTGACCGAGCGCGCCGACGAGATCGGCGTCACCGGCGTGCTCGTGGTCGCGCCGTACTACAACCGGCCGCCGCAGCGCGGGATCGCCGCGCACTTCGAGCGGGTCGCCGCCGCGACCAGCCTGCCCGTAGTCGCCTACAACATCCCGAGCCGCGTCGTCGTCACGATCGAGCCGGAGACGATCTCGCGACTCGCCCGGATCGACAACCTGATCGCCGTGAAGCAGGCGAAGCCGGAACTCGACGAGGCTCGGCACATCGTCGCCGAAGGGCTCGAGCTCTACGCGGGCGACGACGACCTGATCCTGCCGTTCCTCGAGGTCGGGGGCAGCGGCGGCATCTGCGTCCACACGCACCTGGTCGGCCCGCAGGTGAAGGAGCTGATCCGCCGCTTCAAGGACGACGACGCCGAGGCGGCGCGGGCGCTCGACGGCGAGCTGCGCCCCGCGATCGACCTGCTCCGGGTGCAGGTCAACCCGATCGCGATCAAGTGCGCGCTCGACCTGCTCGGCTGGGACGTCGGCCCGCTGCGGCTGCCGCTCGTGTCGGCCAACGCCGAGGAGCGCGAGCAGGTGCGCGGCTGCCTCGAGCGGCTCGGCCTGTTGCAGCCGGCCGCGGCCGGCGCGTAAGTCGGCCCGTCTCGGTCTCCGGCCGCGGCGGCGGCCGGCTGCAGGAGTTTGGCGCGGACGGGGATCCGCTGCTGCGGATTCAGGTACTTGCGCGGCGGGGATACGGCGGCTGCGCGGGGCCGCCCGTACACTCCGAGCAGATGAGCGACACCCTCAGGATCATCCCACTCGGCGGGCTCGGCGAGGTCGGCAAGAACATGACCGTCTACGAGCTCGGCGGCGAGCGCGTGCTCGTCGACGCGGGGCTCGCGTTTCCGCGCGACGAGCACCTCGGCGTCGACCTCGTGCTGCCGGACTTCTCGTACCTGCGCGGACGGCCGCTCCGCGCGATCGTGCTGACGCACGGGCACGAGGACCACGTCGGCGCGCTCCCGTACGTGCTCCGCGAGATCGAGGTCGGCGAGGTCGTGGCGACGCGGCTGACGCTGGCGCTGATCAAGTCGAAGCTCGACGAGCACGGCCTCGGCTCGGCGACCGAGCTCCGCGAGGCGGTGCCGGGGGGCGAGCCCGCTCGGCTCGGCCCATTCCGCTTCGAGTTCGTCCGCATGGCCCACTCGATCCCCGACTCGATGGCGCTCGTGATCGAGAGCGCCGCCGGCCGGGTCGTCCACAGCGGTGACTGGAAGCTCGACCACACACCGGTCGACGGGCTGAAGACCGACGTGGGCGCGCTCGCCGAGATCGGCAACCGGGGCGTCGACCTCCTCCTCGGCGACTCGACGAACGCGGAGCGCCCCGGGATGACCGGCTCCGAGCGCCTGGTCGGCGAGGCCTTCCAGCAGCTGATCCCGCTGCGCAGGGGGCGGGTGCTGGTCGCCACCTTCGCCTCGAACATCCACCGCATGCAGCAGGCCGCAGACGTCGCCATCCGCAGCGGCCGGCGCGTGGCCGTCGTCGGCCGCTCGATGCGCAAGAACATGAACATCGCCCGCAACCTCGGCTACGTGGAGCTGCCGGACGACGCGCTCGTGTCGCCGAAGGAGGCGATGGAGCTGCCGCGCGACCAGGTGCTCGTGCTCTGCACGGGCAGCCAGGGTGAGCCGATGTCGGCGCTGACGCGGATCGCCTACGGCGACCACGCGAACGTCTCGGTCGAGCACGGCGACACCGTGATCATCTCCGCGAAGCCGGTTCCGGGGAACGAGCTGCGCGTCCACGACGCGATCAACCGGCTTGCCCGCTCGGGCGCCGAGGTGCTGCACCAGGAGATCGCGCCCGTCCATGTCTCCGGGCATGCGAACAGCGAGGAGCTCCGCACGCTGCTCTCGCTGCTGCGCCCGAAAGCGGTGATGCCGATCCACGGGGAGTACCGGATGCTCGCCGCCCACGCCCAGCTCGCCCGCGACGCCGGCGTGCCGGCCGACCGCATCGTGCTCGCGGACAACGGGTCGGTGGTCGAGCTCGACCGCGACGGCGTGCGCCTCGCCGACCGGGTCGAGGCGGGCGTCACCTTCGTCGACGGCCTTCGCGTCGGCGACGTCCAGGACGTGGCGCTGCGCGACCGCCGGCGGCTCTCGGAGGACGGCGTCCTGATCGTCGTCACGACCGTGGCGCTCTCCGACGGCGGCGAGATCGCGCCGCCGGAGCTGATCTCGAGAGGCTTCGCCGAGGACGAGGAGCTGCTGGGCGAGCTGCGCGCGGAGGCCGACCGGATCGTCGAGCATCTCTCCGGCGACGGCGTCAACGAGATCAAGCTCCTCCAGGAGCACCTGCACGACGAGATCGGGCAGCTGGTCTACGACAGGACGCGCCGGCGGCCGATGATCCTTCCCGTGGTGATCGAAGTCTGATGGCGACCGCTCCCGGGATCGACGTGGGCTGGGCGGACGTGCTCGCGGCGCACGCGGCCAGCGAGCCCACCGCCCAGCGGCTGACCGCGCAGCTGCGCGCCTGCGAGGCGTCCGCGCTCGCCTTCTGCCGCCTGCTCGAGCGCTGGAGTCGCGGCGACGCCGTCCCCGCCACCGCCGGCGCCCGCCAGGCGGCGCTGCGTCGCGCCGCCGACCGCGTCGAGACCGCGCTCGCCGGCCTCGAGCGGCCGCTCTCGCGCTACCTGCTCGAGCTCGAGCCCGAGCTGGCCGAGGGACGGTCGTGGTACGGCGGCCCGGGAGTGGGCGAGCTCGTCGAGTGGCGCCCCGTCCTCGACCGGGCCGGCGTCCATGCCTGCCCGAACCGCGTGGCGGCCGTCTACCTCGAGCTCGCCGTGCTCGTGCGGGCGCTGCAGGGGCTCGCCGACGCCGCCCGGCTGGACGCCTCGCCCGACCGCTCGTCGCTCTGGGCGGGCCTCTTCGACCTGCGCGACACCCTGCTCGGGTCGACCGTCGA
>DASTPC010000194.1:0-4920 GCA_035720085.1 Gaiellaceae bacterium | reverse complement strand
CGATGCCGGAGACCAGCACCCTCGTCGTCGGGTCGCGCCGCAGTGCGGCGAGGAGCGAAGCGGTGCGTGCCCGCAGCGCCCGCAGCGACTGCCCCGGCGCGGTCACGACCGTGCCGCCCGCCGCGCAGAACGCCGACGCAGCGGCCCGCTCGTTCGCCGCCGCGATCGTCCGGCGGCGCACCTGCTCGGCGGCGCGTTCGACGATCGCCCGCTGACCGGCGCTCAGCCGGCCGAGTGCGTCGGTGGAGCCGACGATCGCCTCGATCTTCGGCAAGAGCGCGAGGTTGCCGGCGGTGTAGGCGTTCTCCGGGAACGCGTCCTCGGCGGTCCGCGTCGCGGGGCCGTCGAACCCGACGTAGACGACGGTCTCGCCCTCGACGCCAAGCGGAACCGCGCGCGCGCCGAGCGCCCGCAGCAGGTCGAAGAGCGCGACCGAGGGGGGTGCGCGGATGGTGACGTCCGCGTAGTCTCCGGGCGTCTCGAGCGCCTTCAGGTAGCCGAACGCCCGATAGAGGCCGTCGGGGACGAGGGCCAGCCCGCTCAGCGAGAGCTCGCCGAGCCCTGCCTGGAGGCGCTCGGCGATCAGGCCCGCCGTCGCGCGCGCCGCGTGGGTGGACGAGGAGATCAGGAACGGCGCCTGGAGCGCCTCCAGGCTCGTCACGCCGAGCACTCGGAACGAGTCGGCCGGGACGATCGCCAGTTCCGCTTCGTGCGCGCGGAGCGCGCCGACGGCGGCGGCGCGCGGCTGGAACGAGACGGCGACGCGCAGCGATCCCCGCGAGAGCTCCCGGACGCGGCGTGCGAAGCGCGCGGCCAGCTCGCCGGCGGCCGTTCCGCCGTCGGCCGCCGCCAGACGGAGGACGAGCGCCTCCCCGCTGCCCGACTTTCCCCGCGGGGGGTCGGGCCGGCCCGGGCCAAGCCCTGCCCAGACAACGGTTGTGGCGAGCACGCCGCCGCCTACGCAGACGGCGGCGAGACGGCGTCGCGTCACGGGCTCCTCCTCCGCTCCTCGCCATGGTGACGCAGCGAACTCGATCTGGCCACTCCCGCGCCGCTGGCGAGCGCCACAATCGGGTGGTGCCGAGAGCGCGTGCCCCGGCTGTCGCGGCCACGCTCGCCGCCGCGGTTGGTCTGGCGGTGGTGACGGCCTCCGCCGCGCTCGTCGGCGGCGCCGGCGAGGCGAGCTACGGGGGTGTCGTGACGGCTTTCGCCGTCCTCGAGATGGTCGCCGGCGCGGCGCTGCTCGCAGCGGCCGTCGCACTGATCGCGACGGGGAGGGGCACGGCGTCCGGCGTGCTCGCCGTCGCCGCCTCGGCAGCGTGGTTCGCGCCGAACGCGGTGGGCTGGGAGGACGGTTCGTCGCTCGCGCGCGGCGCCGGCCTCCTCTTCGCACCGCTCCTGCCGGCGCTCGTCTTCGCGCTGGCCGCGTCGATCCCACCGGCCTTGGCGGGCCGCCCCGGGGCACGGCTGCTCGGGCTCGTGACGCTCCTCACGGCGGCCACGGCGGCAGCGAGCATCGGCCTGGCGCTGGTGCGCGATCCGCTCCGCGATCGGTACTGCTGGCGCGACTGCACGCTGGACGCGCTCGTCGTCCACGACGACGTCGTGCTCGCCCGCCGACTTGCGTGGCTGGTGCTCGGACTCGCCGTGACGGGCGGCCTGCTCGCCACGCTGACCGGCACCGTCAGGCTCGCCCGCGCCGCCGCGGTGACGCGACGCGGCTCCGGGCCGGCGCTCGCCGCGGCGGCGCTCACCGGGCTGGCACTGTCGGCGTACGCGCTCGCGCTCGTCCTCGAGCCGCGCGAGGAGCCCGGCCGCGCCCTGTACGGCTGGCTTTTCGTCGCCCGGTCGCTCGCCCTCGTCGCGCTGGCCGCCGCCCTCGCGTGGATCGCCGTCCGGCCCGTGCTCGTCCGAGGCCGCGTGACGCGCCTCGCGGTCGATCTCGAGCGCTCCGCGGCAGAGGGCGGGCTCGGCCGGCTGCTGGCACGCGCGCTCGGCGACCCCGGCCTGCGCCTCGGCTACCCGATCGGAGCGGGTGACAGGGTCGTCGACGCGGACGGCCGGCCCCTCGCCCTCGATCGCAGGCGCGTGACACCGCTGCTCGGGGACGACGGTGTCGTGGCGCTGGTCGAGTCGGACGTCACGACCGCGGACGTGGTCGAGAGCGAGCTCGGCCCGGCGTCACAGCTCGCCCTCGGCAACGAGCGCCTGCGAGCCGAGGCGCTCGTCCGGCTGTCCGACGTGATCGCCTCGCGCGCACGAATCGTCAACACTGCCGACACGGCGCGCCGGCGGATGGAGCGTGACCTCCACGACGGCGCGCAGCAGCGGCTGCTCGCGCTGACCTACGACCTCCGCGCGGCGCTGACGATCGCGGAGTCGTCGGGGAACCCCGAAGCCGTTCGACCGCTTCGCGAGGCGCTCGACCGCGCCGTCGTCGCGGCGCAGGACCTGCGTGACATCGCTCATGGCATCTTCCCCGCGGAGCTCACGGCCTCCGGCCTCGAGTCGGCACTCGAGTCGCTGGCCGACGTTCGCCCGCTGCGGCTCACGGTCGGTCTGCCTACCGGCCGCAGGTACGACGCGGAGCTCGAGGCGGCGGCGTACGCCGTGGTCGCCGACTCGGCCGAGGACGGCGGCCTGGTCGTCGTGACGATCGCCGAGTCCGACGTCGCGCTGCTCGTCGCCGTCGAGGGAGACGTCGACTGGGGGGAGCGGCGTCTCCGGGTCGACGACCGCGTCGGCGCTGTCGGCGGCCACGTCTCCGCCTCGGGGCGCCGGCTCGAAGCGCTGTTCCCCCTGCGACCACCGCCCGGTTAGCGCTTCACCGCCACGTGCGCGAACGCAGTCGTGCCGGCGGCCTGGTCGTACTCCCACTTCGCCACCTGCGGCCCCACGATCGTGAGCGAGCTCCGCCAGAGGAACGGGATCACCGGGACGATCCCGGCCGTCAGCTTCCGGTCGAGCGCCGCCCAGCAGCCCGTGCGCAGGGACCCGGTGAGCGCGTTGCACCTGCCGATGTCGGCGTCGACGCTGGGCACGCGCCCGACGGCCCCCTTCACTCCGAGCCGCGTCGCCTGCGCAGGCGTGATCCCGAGCAGCGACCAGTTCAGATTGAACCTGGGCAGGATCGAGGCGCCCGAGAACAGCGGCGCGACGACGCCGGACGGGTCGGGCCACGGCTTGAGCCACTGTGCGCCGGCGATGATCGGGTTGTTGCTCGACGGCATCTCCTCGGGACCCTCGCGGTTGATGAACGTGAGGCCGATCCGTCGCGCGTTCGCCTTGACGATTCCGGGGATGCGCTGCGACGGCGCATAGGGGCCGGCCCGGCCGAAGTGGATCCCCTTGCAGGCCTTGTCGGTGCAGACGCCTTCGCGCGTTCCGTACTTCGACTTCGCCATCTCCGCTTTGGCGCGGGCGAGGTTCCCGTGCTCGCCGGCGCTGTCGAAGGGCGCGAAGTCGCGGAGCACGCCGTCGAGCAGCTCGTCGGGGAGGACGTGACGGGCGATCGGGCCCGCGAGCGGGCCGCCGTACTCGTCGCGCAGCGCGGCGCGGTCGAGCACCCAAGCAAGCGCCCGGCGGACGTGGACGTCGTCGAACGGCGGTTGCGTGAGGTTCAGGGAGATCGAGAGCAACTCGCCCCAGGAGTTGACCCTGAGGCGTCCGAGCTTCCGGGCGGCCGGGCCGTACCGCTCGGCGACGACCGGCCAGAACGACGGCTGGTAGGCGTCCTCGAGCTCGCCGGCGTTCAGCCTTCGCACGATCTCCGCGATGTACTGGCCGAGGACGCGGTTCTGCGTCTCGGCGACGAAGACGAACCGGTCCGGGTGGTTCTCCCGCGCCGCCCGGCTGTCGGTCTTCGGGTCGTACCGCGGGTTGCGGACGAGCGTGAGCCGCGTCTGCGTGAGCCCGGACAGGGGCTCGAGCGCCGCGCAGGAGCCCGCCTTCGCCAGCTCGGCCCCCTCGATCATGTACGGGCCCGACGAGACCAGGTACGAGCCGTACGCGCCCGGCTTCCCCTCGAAGCACCTGGCCACCTCCGCCGGGATCGGCCCCGCCGCCGGCAGCGCCAGCCGGAACGGAAGGTCGGCGGCCGGCCGCGTCAGGTGGAAGACGATCGTCTTGGGGCCGGGCGTGACGATGCCCGAGATCGACGTCGCCCGGCCCTTCCGGTAGGCGCCGAAGCCCTCGATGTCGGCGAACGCGCGGGCGAAGAGCGACCCGTTTCGAGGCCGGGCGAGTCGCTCGATGGCGTAGCGGACGTCCTTCGACGTGATCTCGCGCTCGACCGGCGGCCCGAAGCGGATCCCGCGCTTGAGCCGGAACGTGTAGGTCCGGCCGCCGTCGGTCGGCGCCGGCACGCTCACGGCGAGGTCGGGGACGAGCCTCTGCCCGGCCGGACCGGCGACGTGGTCGTAGCCCACGAGCGTGCGGACGAGCAGGTTCGAGTAGATCCCGCTCGAGCCCAAGCTGGTCTCGCCGGTCGGGTCGAACCCGGCATCCCAGTAGAGCCCGTCGTAGTCGCCTTCCCAGCCGACCCGGTACGTCCCGCCGGCCAGCGACGCCGACTGCGAGTCGGGCGCCGCCGAGCCCAGGGCGACCGAGCCGGCCGCGACGAGCGCCGCGGCGAGCAGGCGACCGGGATTGCCGATCATCGTCGTCCTCCGTCTCCGAGGATGCCGCTTCCCGTGCGCAAGCACAACTCCGGGAGGAGGCCGCCGGGTGAGGCCTCCTCCGCAACCGAGATCACTCGCCGCCGCACGCGGCCTTGGCGAAGAACAGCTTCGGTGATCCGTCGGCCTCGAAGATCAGCGTGAAGCCGATCTTGAGCATCGCCGTGTTCCCGTCGGCGAACACGATCTGGCCATGGGACACTCCACTCAGCACCGCCTGCTCGCTCGGGTTGTAGTTCTCGAC
>DASTPC010000193.1:0-16582 GCA_035720085.1 Gaiellaceae bacterium | reverse complement strand
GTTCCTCCTCCGCGAGATCCGCGTGAAGAGCGAGCGGCTCGCGACGGTGATGGGCGCGATCATCGCGCTCTCGAACCGCGGCGAGCCGGTCGAGCGCCAGAGACTGCTCCGCAACCACGCGCACCGGCTCGCCACGAACCTCTACCAGGCGGCCGCGACCCTCTCGAACGCGACGACGGCGACCACCGACGAGGTGATCGCCGAGAACGAGAGCTCGTACGCGAGCCAGCGCAACCTGCTCGTCGGCGTCTCGGCCGGAGCAATCGTGCTCGCCCTGCTCCTCGGGCTCGTTCTCTCCTGGTCGCTGATCGGGCCCCTCCAGCGCTTCGACTCGCGGCTGGCTGCGATCGCCTCGGGCGACTTCTCCGGACACGTCGACGTGCCGAACCGCGACGAGCTGGGAGCGCTGGCAGCGAACGTGAACCGGATGAACGACGAGCTTCGCCGCCTCTACCGGGAGCTGGAGGCGGCGAGCGAGCACAAGTCGGAGTTCCTGGCGAGCATGTCGCACGAGCTGCGCACGCCGCTGAACGCGATCCTCGGCTTCTCGCAGGTGCTGCGGGAGGAGATGGTCGGCGAGGTGAACGAGAAGCAGAAGGAATACCTCGAGGACATCCTCTCCTCCGGGCAACACCTGCTCTCGCTGATCAACGACGTGCTCGACCTGTCCAAGGTCGAGGCCGGCCAGGTCGAGCTCGAGGTGGCGCCGTTCTCGCTCCGCGAGGCGCTCGAGCGCGGGGTCGTGATGGTGCGGGAACGGGCGTCCCAGGACGGCGTCCGCGTCGCGCTCGCGACCGACCTGAAGCTCGATCTGGTCGAGGGCGACGAGCGCAGGATCCGGCAGGTGATCTTCAACCTGCTCTCGAACGCGGTCAAGTTCACCCCGGCCGGCGGAGCCGTCGACGTCAGCGCCGCCCAGGTCAACGGCGAGGTGAAGGTCTCGGTGGCCGACACGGGCCCCGGCCTCGCCCCCGACGACCACCAGCGGATCTTCGAGGAGTTCCAGCAGACCGAGGCCGGCCTCGAGCAGCGTGAGGGAACCGGACTCGGGCTGGCGCTCTCCAAGCGCCTGGTCGAGCTCCACGGCGGCCGCATCTGGGTCGACAGCGAGCTCGGCAAGGGCAGCACGTTCGTCTTCACCCTCCCCACTCGATCTGCCTAGCGATGCCCGGGGAGCGCGTTCTCGTCGTCGAGGACAACGAGAAGAACATGAAGCTGTTCCGCGACGTGCTCCAGGCGACCGGCTACCGCACGCTCGAGGCGACGACGGGAGGGCGGGCCGTCGAGCTGGCGACCGAACGCGTGCCCGACCTCGTGCTGATGGACATCCAGCTGCCTGACATCGACGGCGTCGAGGCGCTGAGCCGGTTGCGGGCCGACGAGCGCACGTCGTCCATCCCGGTGCTGGCGCTGACCGCGCAGGCGATGCACGGCGACCGCGAGCGGTTCCTCGGCGCCGGCTTCGACGGCTACCTCTCCAAGCCCGTCGACGTCGTCGAGCTCGTCGGCGCCGTCAAGCGGCACTGCGAGCGACGCGCTCCGTGATGATGCGCCCGTGGCCGACGAGCGGCGGGCAGGGGACAGCGTCGATCTCTACTGGCTGCCGCTCGGCGCCGGTGGGGTCTCCGTGCGCCTGAACGGTCGGGTCTACGAGGCGACGACCGCACGGCTCGCGCGCCGCGCCGCCCTCGCCATCTACCACTCCGCGCTCGTTGTCCGGATCGCCGGCGAGCGCTTCGTCGTCGAGGTCGCGCCGATCCCGGACGGCGACGGCGTTGCGAGGGGCGTGGTCGCCGAGGGGCCCGTCGGCAGCCGGCTCGCCAGGCGCATCCGGCTCTTCCGCTACGAGATCCGGCGCTGGCGCGACGGCGTCATCCCCGATCTCGCCGAGGCGGTCGACAGCCCGCAGCGGCTGACCGACGATCCCGAGACGGCACGGCGGCTGCTCGAGCTCGTGCCGGCGGTGCCGCGGCTCGTCTGGGGCCGGGACGAGCTCGGCGCGGGCGAGATGTGGAACTCGAACTCGGTGACGTCCTGGCTGATCGCCCGGAGCGGCCTCGACGCCCGTTCGATCCCGCTGCCGGCCGACGGACGCGCGCCGGGCTGGGAGGCGGGCATCGTCGCTGCCGGCCGGCTCACGCGGGTGTGATCGTGATCTCGGCCGGAAGCTCGTCGCGCTCGTCCGCCGGCTCGAGCTCGTTGCGCGCGCGGACGTCGAAGTAGAGGTACGAGGTCACGAGCGCGACGAACGGCAGCGCCAGCGCGTAGACCACGCCCGCGACGATGTTGAGCGTCGCCAGGGGAGCGTCGGTGAGGAAGATCAGCAGCGCACCGAGCAGGGGCCCGCTGAGCAGGGCGATCGCGGCGCCCAGGCCCGCGAGCGACGCGACCCGGACCCAGTGCCGGCGCACGAGCCGGCCGCTGCGCCGGAGCGCTGCGAAGGCGGGCAGCCCCTCCACCTCCACCACCTGCGCGAACAGCGACCAGCGCACGACCAGCCAGAGCGCCACCGGCAGGAGCAGCGTCGAGAGCGAGAGCACGACCCAGGCGAAGCCGACGAACGCGAGCCCGCCCGCAAGCGGGCGCCAGCGCCGGAGCGCGAGCCGGAACGCCTCCACGGGCCCGACGCGGCGGTCCCCGTCGAGCTCGAAGAGCGCGCACACGGTCGCCGCCTGCACGAGACCGAGCGCGAACAGGGTCAGGAGCGCCGTCAGCCCCAGCACGAGGACGACGAGGAAGCCGCCGGACTCTCCCGTCGTCTCCACCCCGATCGCCTCCGCGCCGGCCAGCACGCCGGCCTGCAGGAGGGCCGCGGCGAGGCCCACGGGGATCAGCAGGACGCCGATGCCGATGAACAGCGGGAACCGCCGGACGTACATGCGTGCCGCGGCGGACAGGATCTGCCCCCAGCTGCGCCGGCGCCCGATCCGCAGCGGCGCCGCCGGCAGCCACGTGGCCCGCACGATTGCGAAGATCACGAGGCCGAGCAGCGTCCCCAGGAGGATGAGCATCGGCACCGGGTTGCGCAGCAGCCGGACGAGCGCGTTGGAGCCGCGCTCGACCGCGCCGCAGAAGAAATCCGTCGCCTCGGTCCCGAACAGCCCGCTCGTCGGGACGGCGAGGCTCCGGTCGCGCCAGCCCTCCGCCCACGCGATCGGCTCCTCCCACTGCCGCTTCAGGTTCGGCCCGGTGGGGCCGTTGAAGAACGCCTCCTGGAGCTCACCCCAGCGCCCCTCGAAGGTGAGCCACGGGAACGCCGAGGCCGCGACAGCGGCGTCGCTCGGAAGCGTCGTCACGACCGGACGCAGCTCACGATGCGGCCCGCGGGTGTCGTCGCAGCCGACACCCTGCTCGGCCGAGCTGCCCAGGTAGAGGGCCTCCGTGAACTTGTTCGCATGCGAGCCCGCGGCGGGGAACACCACCGGGTGCGTGCCGTCGACGAGCTCGAGCTTGTCGTCGCCCCACCCGGCGCGCTCGGCCCCCTCGTGGGAGCTGTAGCCGACCTCCTCCGGATCCTGCGCGAGCGCGTCGGCCGCGTCGTCCGCGTCGAAGACGAGCTGGATCATCTCCCAGTCGCCCTCGTGCAGGTTGTTGAAGTCGTTGAAGGCGTAGAAGAACCAGTACTGCAGCGCGAGCTTGCCGGGGAAGCCCGGATCCGTGGCGACGTGCGCGTAGACCGTGGGCGGCGACCCCGCGGCGAGCCTGCGCGACCAGCGCTCGTACGAGCAGCCGGGCTCGAGCGCGTGTCCGGGGAAGTCGAGGTGGTACTCGTAGAGGCCGGCGAGATCGGCGGCGGTCGGCCCGATCTTGACCAGGTCGACCGGGTTCCAGGGGCCGCGGAGCGCCACGGTCGACTCGCCGAAGAGCAGGTCCACGTCCA
Organism: Gaiellaceae bacterium; assembly: GCA_035720085.1. GTDB lineage: Bacteria > Actinomycetota > Thermoleophilia > Gaiellales > Gaiellaceae > Gaiella. The sequence goes on along the minus strand of DASTPC010000193.1, from coordinate 12,702 downwards.
GGGGCTCGTACGGCTCGCCGGGCCCGCACTCCTCCGGCTGCTCCACCAGCCTGACCACCGGCGCGTACTTGCGCGCGAGGGCCTGCTCGTCGTCGAGCGCGGCGGCCGCAGCGGCCGGAAGCAGGAGCGCGAACGCGACGGCGGCGGCGAAGGTCGGGAAACGCCTCATCGCGCGATCCTCTCACGCTCCCGACCGCGCTCGCCGCCGGCCGGCCGGGCTCGTCTAGAGTGGAGCCATCGGCGCGCCGCGGCCCGCCGCGGCGTCGACGCCGAACCGGACCAGGGTGGTTCGACAACGACCCCGGAAGGAGGAAGATGGCCGTCAAGCCGATTCCGGAGGGGTACCACACCCTCACGCCGTCGCTCGCGGTGGACAACGCCGCAGAGGCGATCGAGTTCTACAAGCGCGCGTTCGGCGCACGTGAGCGCGCGCGCATGGAGGGCCCGGGAGGGACGATCGCACACGCCGAGCTCGAGATCGGCGACTCGCTGCTGATGCTCTCCGACCCCTTCCCCCAGGCCGGCGCCAGCCCGCCGAAGCAGGTGGGCGCGACCACGGTCGGCCTGTTCCTGTACGTGAAGGACGTCGACGCGACCGTCAAGCAGGCGGTCGACGCGGGAGCGACGGTGACGATGCCGGTCGACGACATGTTCTGGGGCGACCGCTTCGGCAGCGTCAGCGACCCGTACGGGCACACCTGGTCGCTCGCGACCCACGTCGAGGACGTCCCGCCGGCCGAGCTCGAGGAGCGCGGCCGGGCGGCGATGGCCGCCATGGCGGACGCCTGACCTGCCGCCTCGCCCTCGGGTCGGATCAACACGAGGGCAGCGAGGGCCGCCGCGGTCGCGGCGGCCCTCGCGCCGGCTACCGGCTTTCCACCCCGACCACCTCGAACTGCTCGTCGACGTAGACGGTCACCGGCGTGCCGTCGGCCTTCGTCATATGGGCCTCGTACGCCGCGTGGCCGTCGGCGTCGGTCTCCACGCGGACGACCGTACCGCCCGGCACCTTCGCCTCGGCCGCGGCCCGGACCTTCGCGGCCGTGTCGCCGGTCAGCGCTGTCTCGTCGTCGCGCGCGTGGCCCCACGGCGGTCCGCCGGGCGATTGCGCCGGCGTGCTCGGAGCGGTCGCCGGGCCGCTCGAAGAGCCCGTCGCGGAGCCCCCGCTCGCCGCCGCCGCGATCCCGTAGCTGCCGACTCCGACGCCGATCGCGATTGCCGCGACCACGGCGATCCTGAGCAGGCGCCTGTCGTTCGTCGTGCCCATCGCTTGGGAGTGGGCTGTGGGCCGCCGTAGCGGCCGGTGAGAGCGCCGAGATGGCGAGCGCCCGCCGCGGTGCCGCGGCGGGCGCTCAGGCGCCGGAGCGGCGTGGAGGCACGCGGTCTCCACGCCGTCCGGAGGTCAGTCCCGGCCGGCCGGCTCGGTGAGCGGGCGGCCGACGTCGAGCGTGCGGCGCGCGTCGTCGTCGTGCGGCGGCTCGATCGTCACGTTCGGCAGCAGGCGGTCGAGCCACCCCGGGATGTACCAGGACTTCTCCTTCATCAGCGTCAGGAAGGCGGGCACGAGCGTCATCCGGACGACCAGCGCGTCGGTGATGATCGCCACGGCGAGCAGGAGCCCGAACTCCTTCGGGATCCGGTCGGCGCTCAGGATGAAGGCGGCGAAGACCGTCCCCATGATCAGCGCGGCCGCGACGACGACGCGCCCGATCGCCGCGATCCCGTGCTCGACCGCCTCTCGCGTCTCCAGGCCGTGGACGTGCTCCTCCCGGATCCGGCTCATGATGAAGACCATGTAGTCCATCGAGAGCCCGAACAGGATCGCGAAGGCGATCGGCGGCACGAACGTCTCGATCGGGCCGGTCCTGTCGAGGCCGGTCAGCCCGAGCAGGTGGCCCTCCTGCACCACCAGCGTGAGCACGCCGAAGCCGATGAACGCCGAGAGGATGGTCGTGATCGCGGCCGTGAGCGAGATCACGATCGAGCGGAAGGCCATCGCGAGCAGGAAGAACGTCACCCCGATCACGTAGAGCAGGAAGAGCGGCAGCCGCTCCATGATCCGGTCGGCGATGTCCTTGAACGCCGCGGTCTGGCCGGAGACGTAGACGAGCGCGTCGCTGCCCGCCGTCGCCGCCGGCACGACCTGGTTCCGGAGCCGGTCGACGAGCTCGCCGGTGGCCTCGTCCTGCGGAGCGGAGGTCGGCGTCACGAAGACGATGCCCACGGTCTTCTCGTCGTTCAGCTGCGGCTCGCGCACGGAGGCGACGCCCTGGACGCCCTGGACGCCCTCGTAGACGCGCTGGGGGGCCTCCTGGTCGCCGTTCAGGTCGACGACGATCGGGATCGGGCCGTTGAAGCCCGGCCCGAAGCCCTCGGCCAGCAGGTCGTAGGCCCTCCGGCTCGTCTGCTCCTTCGGCTGCGTGCCCTGGTCGGAAGCGCCGAGCCGCACGAGGGCCGAGGTCGCCGCGAGCGCGAGGCCCACGAGCAGCAGGACGACGAACACGGGCTTCGCGTGCGCGGTCACGAACCGGCCCCAGCGGGCGACGAGCGTCCGCTCGCGGGCCGCCTCGGAGTCGTCGATCGGGCGCACGAACGGCACCTTCAGGCGGTCGATCTTGTGACCCAGCAGCCGCAGCACCGAGATCAGCAGGGAGTTCGCGATCAGCACCGTGGTCAGCACCCCGAGCGCAGAGCCGATCCCGAGCTTCGTCACGAAGTCGAGCCCGAAGAACGCGAGGCCGGTCACCGAGATCGCGACCGTGACGCCGGCGAAGATCACCGCGCGCCCCGCCGAGGACCCGGCCTCGGCGGCCGCGTCGCGCGGCGAGAGGCCCTCGTGCAGGAGCTGCCGGAAACGCGTGACGATGAACAGCGAGTAGTCGATGCCGACGCCGAGGCCGATCATCGAGACGAGCAGCGGCGTGATCGTGTTGATGTCGGTCAGGCCGGCGAGGATGAACAGCAGCAGGAACGCCGTCGCGAGCGCCACGATCGCGAGCGCGATCGGGACGAACATCGCCACGAACGTGCGGAAGAAGATCAGCAGCACGATCAGCGCCGCGAGCAGCCCGAGCAGCTCCTGCGTCCCCTGCTCGATCGGCGGGAACTCGGCGTCGCCGTTGAACTCGACGGTCACCCCGGCCTGCTCGACGGCCGCGCGGACGGCGTCCTGCACGGCGACGACCGACTTCCGGTCCTCGTCGTAGATGACCCGGTCGAACTGGGCCTCGGCGTAGGCGATGCGGCCGTCGTCGGAGAAGGTGTCCTGGCTGAACGGGTCGCCCACGCTCTCGAGCCCAGCCTTGTCCTCGGTCGGCTCGAACTCGGGTGTCCGCAGCTTCGCGACAGCGGCCTCGATCGCCGCCTTGCGCTCGGGCGTGTCGAGGCGCTCGCCCTCCGGCGCCGCGAACACGAGGTTCAGCACGCCGCCCTGCTCGGTCGCGAACTCGGACTCGATCAGGTCGGTCGCCTTCTGCGTGTCCGAGCCGGGGATCTCGAACTCGTCGCGCAGCGAGCCGCCGATGGTGCCGACGAGGAGGATCAGGATCGCGACGATCCCGACCCAGCTCGCGACGACCCGCCACGGGTGGGTCGCGCAGGCGCGCGCCCAGCCGGCCAGCGCGCCGGTCGAGAGCCGCTCGTGGGCCGCGAGCCGGTCTCCGTCCGTGCCTCCGTTTGTCACTGCCCCGCTCCGCTCCTCATGCTCGCTCATGGCGTCGCCAACCCCCGCTTGGTCGCTGTCATCACTTCAGACGAGCTCCACCCGCCGAGCTCATCGGTCGCCGAGACGTCGTTCCGGAGAAGCGGCGCGACGGCCCACCGAGGCTGCCAGCCCAGCTGGCCGCGCGCAGTGAGGCTGCCACACCCCCCGAGGTACGGTTGACCGCACCTCACGTCCCGCCCCGGACAGCGCCCTCCACTGCCAGCGCGCCGAGGCTCGCGAACGTTACCTCGTAGTCCAGGACCTCCTCCACCTCAACGTCGGCGACGGACGTCATCCGCTCGAGGAACGCCATCCGCGCCTGACGGTGGCGCTCGGCGGTCTCGCGGCTCTGCCAGAACGTCAGGCCGAGCGTGCTGCCGGGCCTCGACAGCATCAGCAGGCCTTCGAATCCCTCGATCTCGCGCAGCCAGCGCAGCATCTCCTCCGCGACCACGGTCGCGTTGGCGATCGGCTGATCGCCCGTGCTCACGCGTGTCAGGCTGACGTGCACGCCGTCCCTCCGGCCGGGAGTGGCCCCGCATCGTCGCACAGCGCCGCCGGGCCGCTGCGGGCGCCCCGTCATCCGCCGACGAAGCTGGCCCACTGCGAATGGCGCTCGCCGTCGTACGCCTCGAGCTCGAGCCCCGCCTGCACCCAGGCCTCGATGCCGCCGCGGTAGAGCCGCACGTTCCCGTAGCCGCGCGCCTGCATCCTCCGCACGAGCGCCTCGCCCCGGTCGCACGCCGAGTCGGTCGAGTAGACGACGATCGCCGCGTCCCGGTCGGGCAGCAGGCGGGCGGCGCGGGCGTCCGCGTCCTCGGCGGCGAGGTTCACGGCACCGGGGAGGCGGCGCCGGTGGTACGCCGCGGCCGGGCGTGCGTCCACCAGCACGACGCTGCCTGCTCGGATCGCGTCGTGCAGCTCTGCCTGCGACGCCACGGCGACCCCGCCTGGGCCCGGCCGTCTCTCCCGGTTGTCCCCGCGCTCCCAGCGGAGCTGCGGGTGCCATTGCGCTCCGTTGCTCACCGCATTCCTTTCACCACGCCAGCCGCACGTACGTCCGGAGAGGCGCCGGCTGCCAGTGCCCCGGCGGCGCGGCGTGCCGAGTGGTCGAACCCTCCACGGTACCGGGCGAGGTGTGCCACCGGCCAGGCCAATTCGAGCCTCTATCGTTGGACCACCGTGGCGCCGACGCTGGAGCTCGAGCTCGAGCCGACCGGCTCGCGCCGCGCAGCGCTCGAGTCGGCGCTGCGGCGCGCGATCCGCGACCGGCGGCTCACGCAGGGGACGCGCCTGCCGTCGACGAGGGTGCTCGCGCACGACCTCGGGGTCGCGCGGGGCACGGTCGTCGAGGCCTACGCGCAGCTCGAGGCGGAGGGGTACCTCGACATCCGGCGCGGGGCCGGCACCTGGGTGGGCGACGTCGCGGCGGCCGCGCCGACGGCCACGTCGCGCCTCTGGCCGGCACCGCGCGAGCACCGCGTCTCGTTCAATCCCGGCCTGCCCGACCTCACCGCGTTCCCGCGCTCGGCCTGGATCGGGGCGTTGCGCCGCGGCCTGCGCGCCACACCTGCGGCGAGCCTCGGCTACGGGGACCCCCGCGGGCGCCCCGAGCTGCGGGAGGCACTCGCCGAGTACCTGGCCCGCTCCCGCGGGGCGGTCGCCGACCCGGAGCTGCTCGTCGTCTGCGCCGGGTTCGTCCACGGCCTCTCGTTGCTCGCACGCGTGCTGCATTCCCGCGGCGTGCGCCGGGTCGCGATGGAGGATCCGTGCCTGGCGTGGCATCGAGACGTCGTCGCGGCGGCGGGTCCGAGCGTCGTCCCGCTCCCGGTCGACCGCCTGGGCGCACGGACGGACCTGCTCGCGGAGACGCGAGCCGGGGCGGTGGTGCTCACGCCCGCGCACCAGTTCCCCCTGGGCGCCCTCCTCCACCCGGCGCGCCGGACGGCGGCGCTCTCCTGGGCCCGCACGACGGGCGGGCTCGTGATCGAGGACGACTACGACGCGGAGCTGCGTTACGACCGCCCGCCGGTCGGCGCGCTCCAGGCGCTCGGCGCCGACCACGTCGCGTTCGCCGGGACGGCCAGCAAGACGCTCGCGCCGGGCCTGCGGCTCGGCTGGCTGCTGCTGCCCGAGCATCTGCTCCGGGACGTCGTCAGGCTCAGGCGCACCGAGGACGTGCACGTGCCGGCGCCGGATCAGATCGCGTTCGCGGAGCTGCTCCGCTCGGGCGCGTTCGAGCGCCACGTCCGCCAGCTCCGAGCCCGCTACCGCGCGCGCCGCGACCGGCTCGTCGCGATCCTCGCCGAACGCGCCTCGGCCGTAAGGCCCGTCGGGATCTCGGCCGGCCTGCGCGTGCTGCTGGAGCTGCCGCCCGGCGGCCCGTCCGAGTCCGAGCTGGTCGACCGCGCCGCGCGGCAGAGCGTGGAGCTGTTCCCGGTCGGCCCCTGCTACCACGGCGGGCAGCGAGGGCCCGACGGTCTCGTCGTCGGCTACGCGGCGCTGCCGGAGCACGCCTTCGCGTCGGGCCTCGCCACGCTCTGCGAGCTGCTCTCGGGCCGAACGCCGGCCGGCGGTCCTTGACCTAAGCTGCCGGCATGCCCGGTGTCCGCGACGAGCTGGAGTACATGCGCACCGTCGGCCGCGGCAGCCCCGTCGACCGACCCTGGCGCCTGCCGGGGATGCTCGTCTCCCGGCTCAAGCACGGGCGCCGCTACGCGCCGAAGGACTCCCGGCTCGGCCTGCCCGACGTGCTCGCGAGCCCGATGTACCGCGACCTTGTCCGCGCCAAGGTCGCCGAGGGCGACCTCGCGCCGGACTTCGAGCTGCCGCTGCGGGACGGCGGCGGCGCCGTCCACCTCGGCGCACTCCTGCGGGAGCGGCCGGTGGCCCTGGTCTTCGGCTCGTACACCTGACCGCCCTTCCGCGCCCAGGTTGGGACGCTCGACGAGCTGGCGGAGCGCTACCGCGACCGGGTCGCGTTCCTGGCCGTCTACATCCGCGAGGCCCATCCGGAGGACGGCTGGGTGCTGCCGGAGAACCGCCGCTCGGGGGTGTCAGTGCACGACCCGACGAGCGACGAGGGGCGCGCGGAGGTCGCGTCCGCGTGCGCGGTCAACCTGCGCCTGCAGATGCCGATGGCGGTCGACGCGGTCGACAACGCCGTCGCCTCCGCCTACGGCGGCTGGCCTGACCGCCTCTACCTGATCCGGCGCGGCGGCCGGATCGCCTACCAGGGCGGCGAGGGGCCGTTCGGGTTCAAGCCCGACGCGCTCGAGCGGGCGATCGAGCGGGAGCTGGGCTAGCCGGGGAAGATCGCGCCCGACCCGGTGACCTGCTGCTTCACCGTGGCGGGATCGCCGCGATAGGCGACCGTGCCGCTGCCGCTCACCGCGGCGTCGAGCACGCGGGTCGCATGGACCTCGAGCTCCCCGGAGCCGGACACGACGGCCTTCGCGTCCTGCGAGACCAGCTCGCCGAGCAGGAGCCGCCCCGAGCCTGCGAGCGCGGCGTCGAGCCGCTGCGCCGTGCCTCGGACGGTGAGGACGCCGCTGCCGGGCAGGCGCGCGACCAGCTCCTCGGCGGCGACTCCCTCCACGGTCACGACGCCGCTGCCGGAGAGCGCGACGGCGTCGAGCGACGGGACGCTCACCTCGACGCTCATCGGCTGGTCGGTGCTGAAGCTGCCGCTCGTCCCGAGCACGAGCACGCCGTCGCGGACCTCGGTCGTGACGAGCGCGAGCAGGTTGTCGTCGCCGCGGACGACGACGGAGCGGGGATCGCCGACCCGGACGGCCACGACGTTCGAGCCCGCCAGGTCGACCGCGTCGAACGCCGGCACTGGGCGGGTCTCGCTCGCCGTGACGCCCGAGCCCTGCACGCCGGCTCCGGAGCCGCCGTCGTCGCCGTCGCGCACGACGAACAGCGTCACGGCCGCAGCGACCGCGGCCGCGAGCAGCGCGACCGCGACGAGGACGAGACGCGAGGAGTGGTGCGTGGATGCGGATGTCGTGGACATCGAATCCCCCTTTCGCTCAGCGGCCGAGCTCGACGACGATCGGCGCGACCACCTGGGCCAGCCGAGGCGAGGCCGTGCACGCGAGCGCCTTGCGGCCGGGCGAAAGCCCCGCGAGCCAGGTCATCCGGCTTTGCGGCGGCGTCTCCCCGGTCAGCTCCACGCTGAACCAGGAGGACGCCTCCAGCCGGCCGGTGCGCCGCACGACCGCGCGCAGCTGCGCCAGGGTCTTGCCCTCGGCGAGGGTGCCGACGACGTACCGGAAGCTGCGCCCGCTGCGGTTGACCGTGTCGAAGGCGACCTGGCCGGCCGAGCCCCGGCGCGGGCCGGAGTACGCGCAGCGGCTGCCGTCGAAGCTGATCGCAGCGCCGACCGTCGCCGGCTGGATCGAGAAGGGCGCCCCGCCCAGCAGCGCACGGAGCAGCGTCCGCTCGAAGCCTGCCCGCTCCGCGCCGACCGCGACCCGGACCGGCGCACCGGCGGGCGACACGACCGTCCGGCCGTTGGCAGCGCCCGGCGCGGTCACGACGCGCACGCGCCGGTCGGCGAAGCGCAGCAGCGACGGGTCGGTGAGCGCGACAGCGGCCAGCGGGTCCCAGAAGTACTGGCCGCCCGTGTAGACCGCGGGCGCCTGGACGAACAGCTCCCAGGCCGCTGTCGCCTCGGGCGTCGCATAGTGGTAGCGCCGCAGCGCCTGGGCGAAGAAGACGGTGATCGGCACGTCGTTCGTCGCGTCGAGCGGCACGAGGGTCACCGGCGCCCCGCTCGACAGCACCTCACGGGCGGCGACCGGGTCGATCCAGAGGTTGTACTCGACCCGCTCGTGGCCGGCGCCGATGTTCCCCGGGACCCCGACGGCGCCGCCCATCGCGGTCACCCCGGCCAGCTTCGAAGCCGCGGACGGGTCGCTGCGGAACAGGTCGGCCGTGTTCGTCAACGGCGAGAGCGAGAGCAGCGTCACCTTGCCCGGGGCTGCCGCGAGCGCAGCGCGGAGCACCTCGACGGCGCTACCGGCGGGCCGGCTGGCAGCCGGCGGCAGCTGCACGCCGAAGAGCGCGTCCGCACGGCTTCGCCACTCTTCCGGGAACTGGTTGTCGCCGGCGAGAGGCCGGGCGCGCCCGCAGCCGACCGGAACGTCCGTCCGTCCGGCGAGCGCCAGCAGCTCGAGCGCGAGGCGCCCACCGGCCGGGCAGTGGACGAGGCCCGTCCCGGAGACGGTGACGGCGCGCAGGTCCACGTCGGGGCGCCGCAGCACGTAGAGCAGTGCGAGCACGTCGTCGGTGCTCAGGTCGGTGTCCACGACGACGGGGAGCGGCGCGGCGGGAACGGCCGCCGGTCGCGCGGCAGGACCCGCCACGACGACGAGCGCGCCGACGGCAGCCGCGGCGGCGAGCACGAGGACGTGCGGCGCACGTCGAAGCCTCCGTCGCGGGTGGGCGTCCATCACGACGTCCTGTTCGTCCCCATGCGACCACGGTCCCAGCCATCGGCCGCGCGCGCATCGTGGCGTCCACGGAGACGGCCGTGGAAACTGCGGAGCCTCCGCGGGTAAGGTCGGGCGATGCGCCGTGCGCGGCACGCGCCCGTCGCGGCCTGTCTGGCGGTCGCCCTCGTGGCCGTGGCGGCGGCGAGACCGCAGCCGCCGTCGCGCTCGCTCGGACTGCCCTGGGAAGGGCGCCTCGCCGGCGGGGTCGTGCTGCCGGCCGAGGGCGAGCATTACGTCACCTGGGACGGCGTGCTCGACCGCGTGCCGAACCGCGACTGGCGCCGCACCGGCAGCCGGCGGCTGGTCCGGACGCTCCTCCACGTCGTGCGCGCGTACGCGGCGGCCCATCCCGATGCCGCCCGCGTGGCCGTCGGCGACCTCTCGCGACCGCAGGGGGGCGACTTCGGCGCTCGCTTCGGGCAACCCGGGCACGCCTCGCACCAGAACGGCCTCGACGCGGACGTCTACTACCCACGCCGGGACGGCCGGGAGCGCCCGCCGCGGCGGCCGCGGCAGATCGACCGCCCGCTGGCCCAGGATCTGGTCGACCGCTTCGTCGCCGCGGGCGCAGTGAAGGTGTTCGTCGGCCCGCACACGGGCCTGACGGGCCCGCCCGCGATCGTCGAGGTGCTGCCGGCCTACCACGACAACCACCTGCACGTCCGGCTGCCCGGCGACGGCGTGCGAGGGGTGCTCCTCGGCAAGAGCACGGCGGGAATGCCGATCCGCGCGTTCGTGCTCGGGCGCGGGCCGGTGCGCGCGCTCGTGGTCGGCTGCGTGCACGGGGACGAGTGCGCGGGCAGCGTCGTCGCCAACCGGCTCCTCCATGCGCCGCCGCTCGAGCGCGGGTCGATCTGGGTCGTGCAGGACCTGAACCCCGACGGGCACGCGGCGAGACGGCGGACGGACGCCAACGGGGTCGACCTGAACCGGAACTTCCCGGGCTCGTGGCGCCCGCTGGCCACGTCCGGGCCGGCGCCGGCGTCGGAGGTCGAGACGCGCCTGGCGATGCGGCTGATCCGGCGGCTGCGTCCGGCGGTCACGATCTGGTTCCACCAGCCGCAGGGCCTCGTCCGCGCGACCGGGGCGAGCGTCGCGATCGCGCGCCGCTACGCGACCCTCGCGCGGATGCGGTTCCGCCCGCTGCCGCGCCCGCCCGGCTCGGCGACCGAGTGGCAGCACCGCGCCCTCCCGGGCACGCGCGCGTTCGTTGTCGAGCTGCCGCCGGGCGAGCTCGGCATCCGCGAAGCGGGCCGCTACGCCCGGGCGGTCCTGCGCCTGGCGGAGCGGCCCGGCTAGCCCGGCGCAGGCAGCGTCGCCGTCGCGCGGCAGGCGGCGCCGCGCGGGCCCCAGGCGCGCGCGGTGACGGCGTCGGCTCCGGGCAGGTCGCGAAGCCGCCGCTCGACCTCGAAGGAGCCGCTCGGCCGCGTAGTTCGGGCGACGCCCTTCCACACGACGCGGCGCTCGTGGACGAGCGCGATCCGCCACACGGCGCCGCTGCGGTTCTGGTCGACCTCGAACTCGAGCTCGATGCCGTCGTCGTCGGCCCGCAGCCGCAGCTTCGACGCGATGCCGCTACTGCAGGTGCCGGCGACCCGCACCTCGACGCGCTCGCCGTCCTTGCCGTCGCGCGCGGCGGCGCTGCCCGCGGCGAGTGCCGCGAGAAGCGCGAGCGCGGCGAGCAGCGTGCCCAGGCGTGCCATGCGGCCAGTGTGCTCGGCGCCCGCGCCGCCGGCAACGGGACTTTGGTCCCAGATGCTCGACCGGAGAATCCCGGCGGGCCGGATGACGCCCACGACGCGGCGCCGGTTCACCACCCGCGCGCGCCGCACAGGCTTCTAGCCTGCACGGCGCGTACGTGCGGCGCCCGGCTTGGTCGTGAACGCCCCCGGCTGCGCGCCATTTTCCGGTCAAGCATCTAGCTCGTCAGGTCGGCGCGGACGCCGTGGCGCTCGGCCCAGAGGACGGCCTGCACGCGGTCCGTGACGCCCAACGCGCGGAAGACGTTCGTCAGGTGCGTCTTGACCGTCTTCTCGCTGATCTGCAGGCGCCGTGCGATCAGCTTGTTCGGCAGCCCCTCGAGCAGCAGCCCGAGCACCTCCCGCTCGCGCGCCGACAGCGCGTCGAGCGGGTCGGGCGCGGCCTTCGCCTCGAGCAGCGAGCGGGCCGCCCGCGGGTCGAGCGGCGAGCCGCCCGCGGCGGCCGCGCGGATGCCGCGCACGACCTCCTCCGCGGGCGCGTCCTTGAGCAGGTAGCCGACCGCCCCCGCGTCGAGCGCTCCGGTGATCCGGCGCCGGTCCGAGAACGAGGTCAGCACGAGCACCGACGTGTCCGGCGCCTCGGCCGCCAGGCGACGCGTCGCCTCGATCCCGTCCAGCACCGGCATCTCGAGGTCCATCAGCACGACGTCGGGGCGCACGGCCAGGCAGACGGTGACGGCCTCCTCCCCGTTCGCGGCGGCGCCGACCATCTCGAGATCGGTCTGGGCGTCGATCACGCGCGCGAGGCCGTCGCGGAGCACGCCGTGGTCGTCGGCGATCACGACGCGGATCATCGGGTCGGCACCTCCAGCTCGACCGTCGTGCCGCCGCCTTCGCTCGAGCGGACGTCGAGCCGGCTGCCCGACTGGTGCGCGAGCTCCTCCAGCAGCGACAGGCCGAGATGGCCGTCGGCGGCGCGTCGCACCCGCGTCTCCGGGCCGAAGCCGCGGCCGTCGTCGGCCACGACGAGCCGCGTCGCGCCGGCACCGGCAGCAAGCTCGACGCGCACCGACCGCGCGTCCGCGTACGCGATCACGTTGCGGATCGCCTCCTGCGCGACGCGGTAGACGAGCGTCTCGGACTGCTGGTCGAGGCCGGCGGCGCCGTCCACCGAGAGCTCGACCGAGACGCCGCGCGCGCGCAGCGGGTTGACGAGGTCGTCGAGCGCAGCCTCGAGGCCGGCGGCGGCGAGGTGCGGCGGGTGCAGGTCGACGAGCAGGCTGCGCAGGTCTCGCACGTCGTGCCGGAGCCGCTCGATCGCTCCCCGCAGCTCCCGCTCCTCCTCCGGGGCGCCGCGCCCGGCTGCCTCGTCGGCGAGCGGCGCCAGCGCGTACGCCACGCCTGCCAGGTCCTGCACCGGGCCGTCGTGTAGGTACGAGGCGATCCGGCGGCGCTCGCGGTTCGACGAGGCGATCGCGCTCGCGAGCAGGGCCTCGCGCTCCTCGTACCCCCGCTGCAGGCGGCGTGCGAGCGACCAGACGAGCGGCACCTGGACCAGCAGGATCAGCGCGATCGCCCCCAGGATCGGCGGCGCCAGCGCCCGCAGCAGCCGGCGCGCGCTGGCGGTGACGGAGTCGAAGCGCTCGTAGAGCTCGAACAGGACCGGCGTGCCCGACGGGGTGCGGATCCGCGTGTACGCCTCGATCAGCTCGCCGGCCTGCCGGTCGAGCGCGTTCTCCGGCCGGTCGAGATCGCTCACCTCGACCTCGGCGCCGCCCTCGCGCAGCAGCCGGAGCTG
>DASTPC010000192.1:0-30668 GCA_035720085.1 Gaiellaceae bacterium | reverse complement strand
CCTTGAGGCGCACGGTCGGCAGGTGGAGCAGCTTGTTGACGATCTGCGCCGTCACCGCCTCGACGAGCCGCCGCTCGCTCTCGGGCAGACGCTCGAGCCGGCTCTCCGCCTTGGCGAGCTCGCTCGCGCGGATCTCCTCCGCCCGCGCCCGCAACGACGCGATCGCGGGGACGATCGCAAGCGACGCCTGCCACTCGTGGAAGCGGGCCGCCTCGTCGGCGACGACGCGCTCGGCCCGGGCAGCCTCGTCCCGGCGGCCCGCCAGCGAGACCTCCACCACGGCCTCGAGATCGTCGATGTCGTAGACGAAGCACCCGTCGATCTCACCCAGCAGGGGGTCGACGTCCCGCGGCACGGCGAGATCGACGAAGAGGAGGGGCCGGCCGCGGCGCGCCCGCAGCTCGTCCGCCGCCTCCACGGGCCCGAGGACGAACGCCGGCGCGCTCGTCGACGAGACAACGACGTCGGCTGCACCGAGCTCCGCCGGTACCTGGTCGAGGCCGACGGCGCGCGTGCCGAGGCGCTCGGCGAGCGCCTCGCCGTGCTCGGGCGAGCGGTTTGCGACCGCGGCCACGACCGCTCCCCTCGAGACGAGGTTGCGCGCGGTCAGCTCGCTCATCCGCCCCGCCCCGAGCAGGAGGACGCGCCTGGAGGCGAGCTCTCCGAACACCTGCTGCGCCAGCGCAGCGGCGGCGGCGGGGACCGACGCGGGGCTCTCGCCGATCGCGGTCTCGGCGCGCGTACGCCGGCCGGCGTGGAGCGCCTGACGGAAGAGACGGTCGAGCAGCGGGCCGGTCGTGCCCGCCTCGAAGGCTGCCCGCACCTGGCCGAGGATCTCGCCCTCTCCGGGAACGAGCGAGTCGAGACCGGCCGCGACCCGGAAGAGGTGCAGGGCGGCGGACTCGTCGTGCAGCCGGTAGAGGACGGGCGCGAGCTCGCCGGCCGCGTCGCCCGCCAGCTCGGCCAGCGTCGCGAGGCCCCGCTGCGCGAGCGCGGCGTCGCCTTCAGCGGCGAGGTAGAGCTCGGTCCGGTTGCAGGTCGAGAGCACGACCGCCTCGCCGTCGCCCGCGAGACGGGCAGCGAGGGCGGCGGCACGCTCGGCGTCGACCGCCACACGCTCGCGCAGCTCGATCGGAGCCTGGTGGTGCGAGACGCCGACGAGCGCGAGCTTCACGAGGCGAAGTGGGTCAGGGGGAGGACGACCGCCACGAGCGCGAAGCCGACCAGCAGCAGCCACGCGGCGCGGCGGCCGTGCAGCCGGGCGTCGCGGCGCAGGAGCAACGCCCACGCGTAGAGGGCCCAGATGCCGATCGTGACCGCCATCGCGGCGTCGAGGTCGCCGCGGTCGAGGCTGGCTAGCCCGAGCACGATCCCGGCTGTCAACAGGCCGAGACCGGCCGCAGACGTTCGCGCCGCCAGCCGGTCGAGCCCCTCGAGCGGCGGCAGGCGCAGGCGGAGCACGCGGGCGTCGCGGCGCTTGAGCCGCCGCTCCTCCCAGAGGTAGAGGCCCGCCATCCCCGCGGCAACCGTGAAGCCGGCGAAGCCCGCGAGCATCAGCCCGACGTGGAGCGCGAGCAGCCAGCCGGCGTCATCGACCGCCCCGACGCCGGTTCCCCCGCCCGCCCACGCGAGCACGAGCAGCGTCGCCGCCAGTGGCATCACGGCGAGCCCGAGCAGCCGGTACCGCGGCCGGCAACCCCAGATCAGGTAGACGCCGACGACGAGCCACACGAACAGGTTGAGTGCGCCGGCCCAGGTGCCCCACGGGAAGCCGTCGCTGCCGGCCGCCTGCGCCACGAGCAGCGCCGTCTGGGCGAGCCAGCCGATCCTCACGCCCCAGGTAGCGAGCCGACCGGCCAGGCCCGGCCCGTGCAGCTCGCCGGCGTACGCGACAGCAGCCTCGCCGTACGCGATCAGAGCGGGCCAGACGAGCAGCTCAGCCATCGGCGCGCTCGCGGGCGAGCTCGGCGAGCTCGGCCGTCTCCCGCTCCAGGCGGGCGAGCTTGGCGGCGATGATGACGACCCAGACGAGCACGAACACGAACACGACGCCGTAGGCGGCCGCGACGTACTTCTCGCCGGCGCTCACGAGCGTCCCCCATGTGCGCAGGGCGAAAATCCCTGCAGCCGGCCGCTGTCGCGGTCGGGGGCTGACACAGGGCGTCTCACGAGGACAATGCCTCCCGCAGCTCGCGCAGGTTCGCGTCGGTGCGCTTGCCGGAAAGCTCGACCCGGTACATCAGGTACGCGAGCGCCAGGATCGCCGCCCAGCCGGCGAGGAAGGCGGCGAACATCGTGTCCGTCATCTGCGGCCCCTCGCGGGTGAAGACGGTCGGATGGATGAAGTCGTTGGCGAGCCGGATCGCGAAGAAGCTCACCGGGATGAGCGCGACCCCGAAGAGCGCGTAGACCGCGGAGATCCGCTCCCTCCGCGCGCCGGGCTCGACCGAGTAGCGGAGCATGAAGTAGGCGCAGTAGAACAGGAAGAGGACGAGGAAGAGCACAAGCTGGTTGGAGCTCCAGGTCCACCACACGCCCCACGACGCCTTCGCCCAGATCGAGCCCGTGACGAGCGTCAGGGCGCCGAAGATCGTCCCCTGGTGGATCGCCGTGTAGCTCTCCAGGTCGTAGCGCTCGCCGCCGCGCCAGAGCAGGCGCAGCGCCTTCCAGGCGCCGAGGCCGAAGCACGCGTACGCGGTGAGGGCGATCGGGACGTGGAAGTAGAAGATCTTCTGCGAGATCCCCTGGTCGGCATCCTCGGGCGCGACGAGGACGATCATCACGATCGCGGCAGCCATCAGGGCCACGGCGCCGACCCCGATCGAACGCACGCTATTCGGTGACCACGTACTCAAACGACGCCCAGGAGAGTATGGCGAACACGAGGTCGTAGAGGCCGAGGAACGCGAGGTACGTGCCGCCCTCGGGCGAGATGCTGGCTCCGACGCCCCCGACGACGAGCGGGATCGAGAGCGGCAGGAGCAGCAGCGGCAGCACGAGCTCGCGCGAACGGCTCGCGACGGCCATCGCCGACAGCAGCGAGCCGACCGCGCAGATGCCCACGTTCGCGAGCACGACGCCGGCCACCGCGGTCAGGTCGAGCGGGGCGAAGAAGAGTGCGAACGCGGGCAGCGCGACGAGCTCTGCCGCCCCCAGGAAGGCAAGCGTGGCAAGCGTCTTGCCGAGCCAGATCGCACTCCGGTCGCACGGGGCGAGCACGAGCCCGTCCAGGGCGCCGCCCTCGCGCTCGGGCACCCACGCACGCGCGAGACCGAGCAGCGACGTGAAGACGAGCGCCACCCAGAGGAGCCCGTACGCGGCGTCGTCTCCCGCGCCTCCCGGGAGCGCGAAGTGGAACACGACCAGCGTCGCGAGCACGAACAGGAGCATCGCGGGCAGCGTGTCGCGCGCCCGCAGCTCCAGCCGCAGGTCCTTGCGCGCGAGGGCGACGACGTCTGCCGCGTAGGCGCTCACGCGTCCCCTCGTGCGCGCAATCCCTGAAGCCAGCGGCCGCTGCCGCGGCCGGGAGTTGACACGGGAGATCTCACGCGAGAGCCAGCCGCGACGTGGCGAGGGCGTCGACGCGGGCCGGGTCGTGCGTCGAGAGGACGAGCGTGCGGCCCGTTCCGAGCGTCGCGAGCTCCCGGTCGAGCAGCGCCGCGCCGTCGGTGTCGAGCGCGGTGAACGGCTCGTCGAGCACGAGCAGCGACGGGTCGTGGAGCAGGACACGGCAGAGCGAGAGCCGCTGCACCATGCCCCGCGAGAAGGCGGCGACCCGCTCGGAGCGAGCCTCCCACAGGTCGAAGCGCTCGAGCAGCATCCCCGCCCGCTCTCGCCGCTCGGGCACCCGGTAGAGCCGGCCGTAGAGCTCCAGGTTCTCGAGCGCGGTCAGGTCGCGGTACAGCAGCGGCTCGTGGCCGAGGTAGCCGAGCCGGCCACGCTCCTCCGCCACCTCGAGCTCGCCGCGCGAGGGAGCCGCCAGGCCCGCGAGCAGCCGGAGGAGCGTCGTCTTCCCCGAGCCGTTCGGCCCCGTGACGAGCAGCCGACCGCCCCGTGCCAGCTCGAAGTCCACCGGGCGGAGCGCCCGCTTGCTGCCGTAGCGCTTCTCTAGCCGCCGCGCGCGGATCACAGGAGCACGTCGAGGCCGACGAAGGCGAGGAACAGGATGCTGATCAGGCCGTTGACGGTGAAGAAGGCGGCGTCGAGCCTGCGCAGGTCGCCGGGACGGACGAGCGAGTGCTCGTAGAGGAGCAGGCCGGCGACGGCGGCGAGCCCGAGCCAGTACCACGCATCGGCGCCCGTGCCCCGGCCGGCGAGCGCGAGCAGCGCGACGGTGCCGAGGTGCAGCAGGCGCGCCCCGGTGAAGACACCGCGCTCGCCGAACCGCGTCGCCCACGAGTGGAGACCCTCCAGGCGGTCGTGCTCGACGTCGAAGAGCGAGTAGAACAGGTCGAAGCCCGCGACCCAGAGCGCGACGCCCGCTCCGAGCGCCCACGCCGGCCACGGCAGCTCGCCGGTCGTGGCCGCCCACGCGCCGACGGGCGCCAGGCCGAGGCAGGCGCCGAGCCACAGGTGGCAGAGCCAGGTGACCCGCTTCAGGTAGGGGTAGAGCACGAACATCGCCACCGGCACGGGCCAGAGCCAGCGGACGAGCGGGTCGAGCTGGAAGACGGCGA
The DNA here is from genome assembly GCA_035720085.1 of Gaiellaceae bacterium. Classification (GTDB taxonomy): domain Bacteria; phylum Actinomycetota; class Thermoleophilia; order Gaiellales; family Gaiellaceae; genus Gaiella. Next base: position 25,992 of record DASTPC010000192.1, on the reverse strand, counting down.
CGAGGAACAGCGCCAGCGCCGCCGCGCAGAGTGCGAGCACCTGAGCCTCGCTGAGCGCGCCGCGCGGCAGCTCACGCGCCGCCGTCCGCGGGTTGCGCGCGTCGATCTCTGCGTCGATCAGCCGGTTGAGCCCCATCGCCAGCGTCCGCGCGCCGACCATCGCGAGTGTGACCCAGCCGAGCTCCGCCCAGCCGGGCCACGCGCCGACGGCCAGCAGCGCCCCCACGTAGGCGAAGGGCAGGACGAAGACGGTGTGCTCGATCTTCACCAGCGACGCGAAGCGGCGCGGCAGCGAGGCTGTCTCGCCGATCGCGCTCACGTCTGCCGGTGGGCCGTGTCGCGGTCGCCCGCCGCGAGCTCGAGGCCGTGACGGAGAGCCGGCCGGAGCACGGCGAAACCGTCGCGGCAGCCGCCCGGCGAGCCCGGCAGGTTGACGATCAGCGTCGCGCCGCGGAGGCCCGCCAGCCCGCGCGAGAGCAACGCGTGCGGCGTGCGGGAGAGCGCGTCGGCGCGGATCGCCTCCGCGACCCCCGGCGCCTCTCGCTCGAGCACCTCGCGCGTCGCCTCGGGCGTCACGTCGCGCGGCGCGAAGCCCGTCCCGCCCGTGGTCAGCACGACCACCGCCTCCTCCGCAAGCTCACGGAGCGAGGCCGCGATCGCGTCCCGCTCGTCGGGCACGACCCTGCGCACGACCTCGAAGCCCTCGGTGCGGAGCAGCTCCTCGAGCGCGTCGCCCGAGAGATCCTCGCGCGAGCCGTCGTCGACGCCGTCCGAGACGGTCAGGACGGCCGCGGTCACGCCGGCTCCTTCGTCTTCTCGACGAGGGCGACCTCGGTGACGACCATCGCCTTGTCCACCGCCTTGGCCATGTCGTAGACCGTCAGCGCGGCGACCGACGCCGCGACCAGCGCCTCCATCTCGACACCCGTCTGCGCGGTGGTTTCGGCGGTCGCCTCGATCTCGACGGCGTCGCCACGGACGTCGAGCCGGACGTCGACGACGCTGAGTGGCAGTGGGTGGCAGAGCGGGATCAGCTCGCTCGTCCGCTTCGCTGCCATGATCCCGGCGAGCTGGGCAGTCGTGAGGGCATCGCCCTTCGGCAGCTCGCGGAGCCGCGCGGCCGTCTCGGGCGCCATCCGGACCGACGCCCGCGCGACGGCACGGCGGCGCGAGAACGGCTTGGCGCCGACGTCGACCATCCTGACCACGCCGTCCTCGCCGACATGCGAGAGCCCCGGCTCCGAAGTGCTCATCGGCGCAGCGCCCGCCCGGCGAGGACGCGCAGCTCGCGCCGGTGGTGCCACGCCGCGCGCGCCCGAGCACGAGCGCCGTCCCCGTAGAGCAGGCTGAGCGCGCCGCGGAACCCGTCGGCCGCACGTCCGTCGTAGGGGTACCACCACGGCGGTGCGAGGCGCCCGCGGTCCTCGTCGGCGAACTTCGCCTGGGAGAGGGCGTACAGGCCGTGCTTGGAGTGCGTACGGCCGTGCCCGGAGTCCTTGCGCCCGCCCCAGGGAGCCTGGTGGGCGCCGTAGGAATACGCGCAGTCGTTCATCCACACGGAACCGGCACGCAGCTCTGCGGAGACACGACGCGCGCGCTCGCGGCTAGTCGTCCAGACGCTGGCGCCGAGCGCATACGACGACGCGTTCGCGCGCCGGATGCCGTCCGTCTCGTTCTCTATCCTGCCAACGGTGACGACGGGTCCGAAGATCTCCTCCCGCTCAGCCCGCGCGTCGGTGGGCGTCTCGACGAGCACCGTCGGCTCGAAGAACCAGCCCGGCAGGTCGATCTCGGCGCGGGCTCCTCCCGCGACCGCCTCGGCGCCGCGCTCGCGCGCGTCCGCGACGAGCGCCTCGACCCGGTCGCGCTGCTCGGCCGAGATCAGCGGCCCGATCTCGGTGGACGGGTCGTCGCCACGGCCGAGCCGCAGCGTCTGCGCGCGCTCGGCCAGGCCGGCGACGAACGGCTCGTAGAGCGCGCCTTCGACGTAGATGCGCTCGATCCCGGAGCACACCTGCCCGCAGTTCGTGAACGACCCCCACAACGCCCCCTCGACGGCCCGGTCGAGGTTCGCGTCGTCGAGCACGAGCATCGGGTCCTTGCCGCCGAGCTCGAGCGTGACCGGGCAGAGCCGCTCCGCGCACCGGGCGGCCACGAGGCGCCCGACCTCCGTCGAGCCCGTGAACACGACTGCATCCACGCCGCGATGGGAGACGAGGCCGTCGCCCACGGTCTCGCCCGGCCCCTGGACGACGCGGACGAGCCCGGGGGGCGCGCCGGCGTGCCGGAACAGCTCCTCGATCCAGACGCCCGTGAGCGGGGTCAGCTCCGACGGCTTGACCACGACGGCGTTGCCGGCCGCGACGGCGGTGGCCGTCTGGGTGAACGGCACGCCGAAGGGGAAGTTCCAGGGGGCGACGACGCCGACGACGCCGACCGGCTCGTAGAACACGCGCGCCCGCTTGTGCAGAAGGTACGCCTGTCGCATCGGCACACGCTCCGGGGCGAGCACCCGCGCAGTGTTCCGGGCGAGCCACGCGAGCGCGTCGAGCGAGACGAACGCCTCCGCGGTCAGCGCCTCGACGAGCGGCTTCCCGGTCTCGGCCGTCACGGTCGCCGCGAGTGCGTCGAGATCCTCGAGCAGCAGCCCCGCCACGCGGCGGAGCAGCCGCGCGCGGACGTCGAGTCCCTCGCGCGCCCACTCCTCCTGCGCCAGCCGGGCCTCCGCGAGCACCTCGGCGAGCTCCTCGGGCGGCGTGAGAGCGACGCTGCCGACCGGCTCGAGCGTGGCCGGGTTGACGGAGCGAAGCTCCCCCCCGAGCGCGTGCGGCGAGGCGGTCACGCGCGCATCGTACTGGCGCGGTCGAGCGCTTCGAGCTGTGCGGCCGCCCAGGCGTCGAGGTCGTGGGCCTCGACGTGGGCCCGGATCGAGGCCAGCCAGCGCCGCCGCGTGTCGAGCGGCAACTCGAGCGCCGCCTCGAGCGCCGCCGCCTGGCCTTCGACGTCGAGGGGATCGCAGGGGACGACCCACGGCGCCAGCTCGTCGAACGCGCCCGCGCCGCGCGAGAGGACGACGACACCGTCGCGCGCGTTGACGAGCGGCGCCTCCTTCGCGACCAGGTTCAGCCCGTCGAGGACCGGGTTGACGAGCAGCACGTCGTAGTCGCGGTAGGCGGCGACGGAAAGCAGGAAGTCGTCGCGGAGGTCGAGCGTGATCGGCTCCCAGTCGTCCGTCCCGTGCGCGGCGTTGACGACGGCCGCGGCCGCCTGCAGCTCGTCGGCGTATGCCCGGTACTCCGGGATCGAGAGCCGCGAGGGATGGAGGAGGGCGAGCATCGCGACCCGGCCGCGGAGGTCCTGCCGCCGTTCGAGCAGGCGACCGAAGGCCTCGAAGCCGCGCGTGGCGTTCTTCGACGGGTCGGTCCGGTCGACCCGGAGAACGAGCCGCTCCGGCCGGTCCGGCAGCAGGGACGGCGTGCGCCGGCGCACCTCGGCGCTTGCGCCGAGCGCCTCGAACTCGTCCGCGTCGACGGAGATCGGGCTGACCGTGACGAGCGGCCGGCGAGGAGCGCCGACGCCCAGGCACGCCTCACACGAGTCGAGGAAGGCGCTGCGCCAGCGCTCGGTGTGAAAGCCGACCGTGTCGCTGGCGAGCAGGCCGTCGTGGATCGTGCGCACGATCTCGGCCGGCAGCACCCGCCAGCCCTCGCGGCCCACCCAGGGGATGTGGACGAAGTGCGCGAGCAGCGCCGCCGGCCGGCGGTCACGGACGAGCCGCGGCGCGACGTACAGGTGGTAGTCCTGGAACAGCACCGCGGCGCCCGGGTCGCGGTCGAGCTCGTCCACGACGGCGTCGGCGAACGCCCGGTTGACGGCGACGTAGCCGTCGCGCCACGGCCCCGTCAGGTCCGCCTGGGGCTCGAGGATGCGCTCCCAGAGACCGTGCTGCACGAACCACAGCACCGGGTTGGCGACGACGTCGTAGTAGAGCCGGTACGCCTCGTGGTCGACGGAGACCAGGCGCAGGCGGTAGCGAGAGCCGTCCGCCGCCGTCTCCTCGAGCGGCCCTCGCTCGGCGAGGGCGCGCTCCTCGGCGCTCATGGCCGACGCGACCCACGTCACCTCGTGTCGCGACACGAGCGGCGCGAGCGCCGTCACCAGCCCACCTGCCCCGCGGCGCGTGACGCGCTCGCCGGCCGGCGAGCGGTCGTACGCCACCGGGCCACGGTTGGAGACCACGATCAGCCGCCGGCGGGACGCCACAAGACGGACGATGCTACGAGAGCGGCAGCGCCCGGCGCCACGCCAACGCGCCGGCTGGCCCGGTGCCGGCTCTAGCCAGCGCCGGGAGGGCGCTCGACGAGCGTGACCTCCACGGTCTCGCGCTTCTTGCCGCCCCGGAGGACGACGAACGGCACCCGCTGGCCGGGCAGGAGCTCCTCGGTCACGATCCGGGAGACGTCGTCGGCGCTCTCGACCTCGCGGTCGCCGATCCGCACGATCAGGTCGCCGCCGAGCGTCACCGAGAGGCCGTTGAAGGCCTCCTCGCGCGTCCCGCCGCGCAGGCCCGCGCGCGCCGCCGGCGTGCCGGGCTCGACGCTGTCCACGAGCGCGCCGCGCTCGGCGCCGAGGTCGAAGCGGTCGGCGATGCCGGGGGTGACGTCCTGCGTCTTGATCCCGATGTACGCGTACGCGACGCGCCCGGTCGCGAGCAGCTGCTGGAGCGAGCGCCTCGCGATGTTGATCGGGATCGCAAAGCCGACGCCCTCGGCCATCCCCGAGCTGGAGCGGATCTGGGCGTTGACGCCGATGACGCGGCCGTCGGCGTCGAGCAGCGGCCCGCCGGAGTTGCCCCGGTTGATCGGCGCATCCACCTGGATCGCGTCCGCGACGGAGTAGACCGACGTGAGCGAGGGGATCGAGCGTCCCGTCGCGGAGACGACGCCGACCGCCAGCGAGCTCTGGTTGCCGAAGGGGCTGCCGATCGCCGCCACCGGCGCACCGGGGACGGCGGTCTCGGAGTCGCCGAGCGGGAGCGGCGCGAGGTCGTGCAGGTCGGGGTCGACCGCGATCACGCCGACGTCGGCGAAGAGGTCCCAGCCCACGATCCGGGCGGGGACGCGCTCGCCGTCGTCGAACTCGACGTAGACCTGGTCGGCGCCGCGCACGGGCGTCTCCTCGCCCACGTTCGTGACCACGTGGGCGTTGGTGAGGATGGAGCCCTGCTCGTCGACGACGAAGCCGGAGCCCTGCGAGGTGGCGCCGGCGCCCGAGAACGTGGAGTAGATCGTGACGACGCCGCTCACGCGGCTCGCGTAGACGGCGGCGGCGTCGAAGGCGGCGCCGCGGCCCGTCGGCGCCGGGCGGACCGCGGTCGTCGCTCCCGTCGGCGCGCCAGCAGCAGGCACCGAGACGTAGACGGTGCGGTCGCCGTCGTCCGCCGTCAGGCCCGTGACCGAGCCGAGCGCCAGCGCGGCGACACCGCCGAGCACGGCGGCACCGAGGGCGATCGCGACGGCGAGCGAGACGCGCATGCCCGGCCACTGTAGCCGCGCCGGGCGGCGCCGCAGCCCCGGGCCTCCGAGCCCGTTTTCACGTGAAAACGCTTCAGGCGACCGCGAGCTCGCGCGGCTGCTCCACGGGCGCAGCGGGGAGGGTGAGCGTGAAGGTCGTGCGCCCCGGCCGGGACGCAAGGCGCACGTCGCCGCCCATGTGCTCCGCCAGCTCCCGTGCGATCGCGAGCCCGAGCCCGCTGCCGGAGGCCTGGCCGCCCTCCACGCGGTAGAAGCGGTCGAACACGCGCTCGAGATGCTCGGGCGCGATCCCGGCGCCGTCGTCCTCGACCTCGAACACGGCGTGGTCGACCCGCCGGCGCACGCGGAGCGTCACCGCCGTCCCGGCCTGTGTGTGCACGAGCGCGTTCCCGGCCAGTGCGCGACCGATCTGGAGCACGCGCTCCTCGTCCGCGCGCGCCCAGGCCTCCTCGCCAGCGTCGACGTCGAGCCGGTGGCCGCCCGCGTCGGCGAGCGGGGTGAGCTCTGCCGCGAGCACCCGTGCAACCTCGCCGAGGTCGACGTCCTCTCGCTCGATCCGCATCCGCCCGGCGTCGAGGCGGGAGAGGTCGAGCAGGTCGGTGGCGAGCTTGGTCAGGCGCTCGAGCTGCTCCCGCGCGGTGGCGAGGAAGCCGCGGCGCGTCTCCTCGTCGAGCTCCTCGTCGGCGAGCAGCTCGAGGAAGCCGCCGAGCGAGAACAGCGGCGTCCGGAGCTCGTGCGACGCGTTGGCGACGAACTCCCGGCGGGCGTCGTCCAGCTGTGCGAGCTGGACCCGCATGCGGTCGAAGGCCGCAGCCAGCTGGCCGAGCTCGTCGTCTCCGTCGTCGACGACCGGCTCGTCGAAGTGGCCCTCGGCGATCCGGTTGGCCGCCCGCTCGAGCCGGCGGATCCGCCGGGCGTGCATGGCGGCCGCCGCACTACCGAGCGCGAGGGCGATCGCAAGCGACGCGACGGTGGCATAGGCGAGCCGGCGCTCGACGAGCTTGACCGTCGCGAGCGCGTCGGCGAGCGAAGAGGAGAGCAGCATCACGTAGCCCGAGGGGATCAGCACCGTCGCGACCTCGGCGTACTTGCGGCCGTCCCGCGTGACCGTCCCCCGCGACGTGCGGCCGCTCTCTGCCGCCAGGCGGGCGACCTCGTCGCGCGCCATCAGCTCGGGCGCCACGTGGGCCGAGTCCGCCTGCGTCAACAACGTCACGGGGGGCTCGAACGTCTCGAAGAGCACGACGCGCGTGTTCAGCGCCGCCGCGCCGCCGTCGACGAAGTTGTCGAGGCCGAGCGGCGTCGAGAAGTAGCCGCCGTTGTTGAAGCCGGCCGCCAGCGTCGCGGCGTCCCGCTGCAGCTGGTCGAGCTTGGCGTCGACGAGCCGCCGCTCGAGCTGCGGCACCACGATCGCGTACGCGGCCGCGAGCGCGCCGCCGACGATCAGGAACAGCGCCAGCACGAGCTTGACGCGCAGGCCGCCGGGCATGCTCATTCGTCTCGGAAGCGGTAGCCGGCGCCCCGCACGGTCAGGATCAGCTCCGGCTCGCGCGGCTCGCGCTCGATCTTCTCGCGCAGGTGGCGCACGTGGACGTCGATCGTGCGCGGCTCGCGGTAGTCGGCCCCGCCCCGGAGCTTCTCGAGCAGCTGGCGGCGGGAGAAGACGACGCCCGGGTTGGAGGCGAGCAGCGCCAGCAGCTCGAACTCGACGAAAGTCAGCTGTACCTCGCGGCCGCGCACCTCGACGGTCCGCCGCGGGAGGTCGATGCGCACCTCGCCCCGCTCGATCGTCTCCTCGCGCCGGCCGGCGAGGTGCGGGGTCGAGGCCCGCCGAAGCAGAGCCTTGACCCGGCTGCGGAACTCGCGGATCGAGAACGGCTTCGTGATGTAGTCGTCGGCGCCGAGCTCCAGACCGAGCACCTTGTCGAGCTCGTCGTCGCGGGCCGTGAGCATGATGATCGGCACGGTGCTCTCGGAGCGCAGGCGCCGGCACACCTCCAGGCCGTCGACGCGCGGCAGCATGATGTCCAGCACGACCAGGTCGACGTCCTCCTCGCCGAACCGGCGCAGAGCCTCCTCGCCGTCCCGCGCCTGCACGACGCGATAGCCGTCGCGCTCGAGCGGGTACGTCAGCAGCGTCTGGATGGAGTCCTCGTCGTCGACGAGGAGGATGGTGGAGGAATCCGGCACCTGTGTCCTTCGCGACGACCGCGGGCTCGGCTGCCGCGGCCTACTATAGCCCGCAGCATGGACGCGGCCCGGCTCTCGAGCTCCGGCCGGAGGCCGCGCCGCGGCTCGCTGGAGCGCCCTGTCAACACGCGCCTGGTTCGCAACGCGGCGCTCGTCGTGGCGCTGCCGCTCCTCCTCGCCGCCTTCACGGTGGGCCGGCCCGGCGCGCTCGGCGCACCCGTGCTGCCGCCGTCGTTCGACGGTGCCGCGACGGCGGCGCTCGCCCGCGAGCTGGCCGGCCTGCACCCGAGCAGGATCCCGGGCAGCGCCGGCGACGCGGCGGCCGCCGACTGGTTCGCCGAGAAGGCAGCGCTCTACGGCCTCCCTGTCGAGCGCGACACCTGGACCGAGGACGTCCCCGGGCTGGGACCGCAGACGCTGCGGAACGCGGCGGTCGTCGTCGAGGGGGAGAGCCCCGCTGCCATCCTCTTCGTTGCCCATCACGACAACAGCGGTGTCGGGCCGGGTGCCAGCGACGACGCGTCCGGGGTCGCCGCGCTGCTCGAGCTGACCCGCTCCTACGCCGTCGGGGCCACGAGCGGCGAGCGCGCGCGGCCACGACACACGCTCGTCTTCCTCGCGGCCGACGCCGGCGCGTTCGGCGGGCTGGGGGCCCGCCGTTTCGCCGCCGCCTCCCGCTTCCACGGGTCGATCCTCGCGGCCGTCGTGCTGGACGCACTCGCCGGACCGGGCGAGCCCCGCCTGGAGCTCGCGGGCGAGGGACCGCGCTCCCCCGCCGCGGCACTCGTCCGCACGGCCGCCGAGCGGGTGGGCGAGCAGCTCGGCGAGGAGCCGGGGCATCCCGGCGTTCTGCGTCAGCTCGTCGACCTCGGCATCCCGTTCGCCTACGGCAGCCAGGCGCCGCTCCTGGGCGAGGGCGTCTCGGCCGTGCGGCTGACGACCGCTGACGACAGCGGCCGCAGCGACGCCGCGGACCGCGTCGCCGCGCTCGACGAGCCGCTGCTCGGCCGCCTCGGGCGGGGCGCCCAGATGCTGCTCGGCTCGCTCGACGCCGGCGTCGAGGTCACGCAGGGGACCGCCCCGTACGTCTACCTGGGGACGCGCGTGCTGCGCGGCTGGGCGCTCGCGCTCGTGCTCGTGGCGGCACTGGTGCCGTTCTCGGTCGGCGTCGTCGACCTGCTCGCGCGCTGCCGGCGCCGGGGGATCGGCCTCGCGCCCGCCTTCCGGAGCCTCGCGGGACGCCTCGTGCTCTGGCTCGCGGCCGGTGTCCTCGTCTGGCTGGCCGCCCTGGCCGGCGCCTTCCCGGGCGGCCCGCCCGTGCCGTTCCCGCCGGCCTCGGACGCCGTCCGGAGCTGGCCGCTGGCGACCTGTCTGGGGATCGTCGCGCTCGTCGCGCTGCTTTGGCTCCTGCTCCGGCGCGCCGCCGGTCCGCGGCCGCCGGCGACCCCGGAGCAGGAGCTCGCGGGCTCCGCAGCCGCGCTCGTCGGGCTCGGCGCAGTCGGGATGCTGACCGCGCTCGTCAACCCGTACGCGCTCGTCTTCGTGGTTCCGTCGCTGTACGCGTGGCTGTGGCTGCCGCAGGCCGGCACGTCGTGGCTCCGGGACGCCCTCTACGGGCTCGGGCTCGCGGGGCCCGTGCTCGGGCTCGTCTCGCTCGCCGAACGGTTCCACCTCGGTCTCGACGTCGGCCTCTACGCCACGACGCTCGTCACCTCGGGCACCGTCCCGTGGTCGACCGCGGCGCTCGTGCTCGCCTGGGGCGCCGTCGCCGCGCAGACCGGCGCGGTGGCTGCCGGACGCTACGCGCCGCCGGCCGGCACGCTGCGCTCCCGGCTCCGCGCAGCACGAATGCGGGCGGCTCAGACGAGCCGCAGGTAGCGGACGGGCGCCCCGGCCGGAAGCGAGCCGTCGCCCCGCTCGACGAGGGCGAGCGCGTCGGCCGCGGCGGAGCGGACGATCATGTGCGACTCCTGGCCGCTCAGCGGGGTCAGCAGCACTGCGCCGCCGTCGATGCCGCTGCGCACGCGGACGAGCTCGTCTCGGGCGGCGTTGCGGCGCACCGGCGCGGCGAGCGCGCCGAGCTGCCAGCGCGGGCCTGGATCCGTGGCGCCCTGGAGCGCGAGCAGCGCCGGGCGGACGAAGAGCTCGCCGCCGACGAGCGAGGAGACGGGGTTGCCGGGCAGCCCGAAGACGAGCGTACGCCCGCGGATGCCGAACGAGACGGGCTTGCCGGGCCGCATCGCGACACCCCAGAACAACTCCTCGACGCCCAGCTCGCGCTCGAGCGCGCGTACGAGGTCGTGCGGGCCGACGGAGACGCCACCGCTCGTGACGAGCACGTCGCCGCCCAGGGCGCGCTCCAGCGCGGCACGATGGGCGCCCTCGTCGTCGGGAACCGGGCCGAGACGCTCGACCCGCGCCCCCGCCGAGACCAGCAGCGTCTCGAGCATGACGCCGTTCGACTCGTAGATCTCGCCGGGCCCGAGCGGCGCGCCGGGCGAGCGGAGCTCGGTGCCGGTGGTGAGGACGACCGCATTCGGCCGGCGGCAGCACGTCACCTCGTCGAGCCCGGCGGCGGCGAGCGCCGCCACCCGCGCAGGGCCTAGCACCGCGCCCGCGGAGAGGATCTCCTCGTCCGCCCGCACGTCGCCGCCGCGCGGGCGTACGTTCGCGCCGACCTCGAGCCGCCCGACGACCTCGACCGTCTCGCCGCGCTCCACGACGTCCTCGATCGGGACGACGGCATCGGCTCCGTCGGGAACCGCTCCGCCGGTGGCGATCCCCATCGCCTCCCCGTGGCCGAGCGGGCGCTCCGCCGGCCGGCCGGCCGCGATACGACCGGAGATCGGCAACGAGCCGGGCGTCTCGGCGGCGCGCACGGCGAAGCCGTCCATGGCCGAGCTGGCGAAGGGCGGCAGGTCGGTGCGCGCGTGCGCGGGATGCGCGAGCACGCGGCCCGAGGCCTCGGCGAGCGGCACCTGCTCCGGCTCGAGCGGCGTCGCCCGCTCGAGCACGCACGCCAGCGCCTCGGCGATCGTCAGGAGCGCCACGCGGCGAGCGTACCCGGCCGTCGGCAGACGGGTACGCTCGCGCCGTGATCTCGGTCGTGGTCCCCGTGCACGACGAGGAGCGGAGCGTCCGCCCGCTGCTCGAGGAGATTGCCGCCGCACTCGACGCGAGGCAGCCGTGGGAGGCCGTGTTCGTGGACGACGGCTCGACGGACAGCACCTTCGCGGAGCTGACGAGGCTCCACGACGCGCACGACAACGTCCGCGTGGTGCGGTTGCGCCGGAACTTCGGCAAGGCGACGGCGCTCGACGCGGGCTTCGCGGAGGCCGGCGGCGAGATCGTGGTCACGATCGACGGCGACCTGCAGGACGACCCGGCCGAGATCCCGCGCCTGCTCGCCAAGCTGGACGAGGGCTTCGACCTCGTCTCGGGCTGGAAGGCGCGGCGCCGCGACCCGTGGCGCCGGCGCGCGCTCTCCCGCGTCTTCAATGCCGTGACCGGGCTCGTCTCGGGGCTGCGGCTGCACGACCTCAACTGCGGGCTGAAGGCCTACCGGGCCGAGGTCGTGGACGGCCTGCGGCTGTACGGCGAGTTGCACCGCTTCGTGCCCGTGATCGCGCACTACCGCGGCTACCGCGTCGCCGAGGTGCCCGTGACCCACCGCCCGCGTCCACACGGGCGCTCCCGCTACGGGCCGGAGCGCTACGTGCGCGGCTTCCTCGACCTGCTCACGGTGACGTTCATGGGCCGATACCGCCACCGGCCGCTGCACCTCTTCGGCGGGCTCGGGCTCCTGCTGGCCGTGGGAGGCGTCGCCGTCCTGGGCTACCTGACGGTCGTGAAGCTGCTCGGCCAGGCGATCGGCCACCGGCCGCTGCTCACGCTCGGCGTCCTGCTCGTGGTCGTCGGCATCCAGCTCGTCTCGCTCGGCCTGCTCTCGGAGCTGATCACGAGCCACCACGAGGAGCGAGCGGGCGAGCGCGACCGCGCGCGGCTCGTCGACGAGGTGCTCCGCTAGCGGCGCGTGCGGGTCCTCTACTTCGGCACGTACGAGCGGGACTATCCGCGCAACGCGCTCGTGATCGCCTCGTTGCGCTCGGCCGGGGTCGAGGTGGTCGAGCGGCACGCGGACGTGTGGGAGCGGCGGCGCCACAAGTGGTCGCCGGGGCTCGGGTCGATCCTGCGCGTCGCCGGCGCCGAGACGTCGCTCCTCCTCGGGCGCAAGGGCGCGTTCGACGCCATGATCGTCGGCTACCCGGGCCACTTCGACATGCCTGCCGCGCGGCGGATCGCGCGCCGCCGGCCACTGGTCTTCAACCCGCTCGTGTCTCTCGAGGACACGCTCGTCGGCGATCGGGCCCGCTACCGGCCTGGAACGCCCGGCGCCTCGGTGCTGCGTCAGATCGACCGAATCGCGTTCCGCCGCGCCGACCTCGTCGTCGCGGACACGGTCCAGCACGCTCGCTTCTTCGCGTCGCGCTACGAGCTGCCGGCGGAGCGGCTCGAGGTCTGCCTCCTCGGCGCCGACGACGCGCTCTTCCGCCCTGGCTGGCAGCCTCCGGGCTCGTTCCACGTCCTCTTCGTCGGGAAGCTGATCCCGCTGCACGGGCTGGAGACGATCCTGGCGGCCGCCGCACTTGCGCCCGAGCTTGCCTTCCGGGTCGTCGGCAGCGGCCAGCTCGACGCCATGCTCGACGAGCGCCCGCCGAACGTCGAGTGGGTGCCCTGGATCGAGTACGAGGACCTGCCTGCCGCGTACCAGTCGGCCGGCTGCGCGCTCGGCATCTTCGGCACCTCGGACAAGGCCCGGCGGGTGATCCCGAACAAGGCCTACCAGGCGCTCGCGTGCGGCGCGCCCCTGATCACGGGCGACACGCCCGCGGCCCGCGAGCTGCTCGCCGACGGCCGCGACGCGCTGCTCGTCCCAACCGGCGACCCGGCGGCGCTCGCGGCGGCAGTGCGGCGGCTGGCAGCAGAGCCGGCGCTCGCCCGCCAGCTCGCGGACGCGGGCAGGCGCACGTACGAGCAGGCGGCGAGCGAGGCGGTGCTCGGCCGTCGCTGGCGGGGGCTGCTCGAGCAGCTCGTCGAGGCGTGACCCGGCCGCGGTCGCTGCTCGCGGCCGGAATCGCTGCGTTCGCCTGCGGCTTCGCGGCGCTCGCCGTCCTGCAGCACCTCGCATTCCGGACCGGCCGCTTCGATCTCGGCAACCTCGTGCAGGCGGTCTGGTCGACCGCGCACGGCCAGCCGCTGCGCGTGACCGACCTGGACGGTCGCCAGATCTCGCGCCTCGGCGCGCACTTCGACCCCCTGGTGGCCGCGTTCGCACCGCTCTGGTGGGCCTGGCCGGACGCCTCGCTCCTGCTCGTCACCCAGGCAGTCGCCGTCGCGCTCGGTGCGGTACCGGTCTTCCTGCTCGCCCGGAAACACCTCGGCTCGGAGTGGGCCGGGCTCGGCTTCGCGCTCGCGTACCTCCTCTACCCGGCCACGCAGTGGCTCGTCCTCGACGACTTCCATCCGGTCGCGCTGGCGACGCCGCTGCTCCTGCTCGCGTTCTGGTGGCTCGACGAGGAGCGACTGCTCCCCTTCGCGCTCGCCGCGGGCCTCGCCTGCCTGAGCAAGGAGCACGTCGGGTTGACCGTGGCCGCGATGGGGATCTGGTACGCGGTCTCCAGACGCCGGCTCCGCGCCGGGCTCGCAATCGCAGCGGCGGGGACGGCTGCCGCTGTCGTCGCCGTCGGTGTGGTTGTGCCGGCCTTCGCGCCGGGCGGCGGCTCGCCCTTCGCGGGCCGCTACGCCGGAGTCGGCGGCTCTCCTGCCGGGATCGCCGAGACGGCGGCGACCGACCCGGGCCGCGTGCTCCGGGAGGCGGCGCAGGCCCGCGATCGCCGCTACGTCCTGCACCTGCTCCTGCCGCTGGCGGGCCTGCCGTTGCTGGCGCCCCTGGCCGCGGCGACCGCTGCGCCGGAGATCCTGGCGAACGTGCTCTCGGACGTGCCGACGCAGACGTCGGTGCGCTACCACTACTCGGCGGCCGCGATCCCCGGGCTGCTCGCGGCGGCCGTGCTCGGAGCCGGCGCGCTGCGGCGGCGCAGGCGCGGCTCGACGGCCGTGACTGTCCGCGCAGCCGCGCTCGCCGCGGTCGCGGGCGGCGTCCTCCTCGGGCCGGTCCCGCTCTGGCGCCACGTGCCGCTCGGCGAGCGGGCCGGGGCGACCGACCACCTCGTGGGCGAACACGCCCGGGCAGCCGAGCATGTGCTCCGCGCCGTCCCCGCCGGCGTGCCCGTCTCGGCCGGCAACACGCTGGGCGCGCACCTTTCCGAGCGGCGACGCGTGTTCAGCTTCCCGGTCGTGCGCGAGGCGAACTGGGTGGTCGTGGACACCGAGCGTCCGAGCTACCGCGACGCAGCCGACGCGCCCTTCCGCGCCGGCCGCGCGCTCGCGCGCCTGCGGGCGAGCGGGCGCTGGGAGGTCGTGGCGGCAGAGGACGGAGTCCTCCTGCTGCGGCGGCGCTGAGCTGCTCCGGCGCTACGCGAACTCGACACGAAGCCGTTTCACACTGTTGTCAGTTATGACGATATGATCGCAGTGGGTGGTGGGATGGGGTGCCCCAGTCGGGCACTGTTTTTCTCGGTCAGAGCGGAATCGTCTGCGGCAACAGGTAGGCCGTGAAGGCGAGGCAGCCGAGGCGGCCCCAGCGCTCCTCGTCCGCTCCCGCCACCGGCACCGCCCAGGCCAGGTACCAGACGATCAGGTACGGCGTCACCGCGAGCACCAGACAGGCGGCGAGACCGAGCTTCGCGCGTCCCCGAGCAGCCTCCCGGCCGAGCAGGACGAGGCCGGCTCCCAGCACCACGACCGCGAGCGCGGCCGCGGCCGCATCGCCCAGGCCGAGCTGCTCGAGCCGATGCGGCAGCGCGTACGAGGTCTCGAGGGCTGCGTTCTCCGCGAGCGGCTCGACCACGTCGAGCCACGCGAGCCCGTACCGCCACGTCCCGAGCGCAGCGAGGCTGGCGCCCCCGAGAGCGAGGCCGGCCAGGCCGACACGGCGGCCCGTCGCCCGAGCCTCCAGAGCCGCGAGTGCGAGGAACACGACCGGCACCCACTTGACGGCGATCGCCGCCGCCCAGACGGCCCCGCCCGACCGGGCCCTGCCGGCACGCGCGAGCGCCAGCGCGGCCAACACGAGCGCGCCGACCCAGGCGTCGTTGTGACCGCCGCCGGCGAGGTGAACGGCCAGCACGGGGTTCCACCCGACGAAGGCGGCCGCCAGCGCCCGGCGGCGCGCGAGTCGCGACGCGAGCAGGACGCTCGCCGAGGCCGCGAACGCGGCTAGCCCTTTGTACTGCCAGGCGGCCGCGTCCGAAGACGAGCCGGCGGCGAGCGCGAGCGGCTCGGAGGCGAGCGTGAACGCCGGCCCGTAGACCGTCGTCCGGTCGCGCCAGTCGGCCCCCATGAGCGGATACGCGGGGCTCGACGGGAACTCCGAGGGCGGGTCGCGATACGGATTGCCGCCGTCGACGGCGGCGCTCCGTCCGTAGGCCCAGTACGTCCACGCGTCGGTGGAGAGGAGCAGCGGCGCCGCCAGCGGGACGAGCTGGACTGCGAGCGCGAGCGCGACGACCGCTCCGAGCGAAGGCGGGCGGCGCCGCAGCAGCCAGAGCCCCGCGAGGTAGGCCGCGAGCGCAACCGCGAGGAGGGCGAGGAAGAGCGGAGCGCCCTCGTCGGCGGCCGTCCCGCCGGCCGAGGGGCGGAGCGGCGAGCCGTCGCGCCAGGCCAGCGCCGAGGCTGCGGCGACGAGCGCGAGCACGACGGCGCCCGCCGCGAGCGCCCCGCGCGAACGCGTCACCCCTCGTCGCTCTTGGTGTCCCCGCCGCCGCCGTTTCCGTTACCGCCGCCCGGCTTGTCGGCCTTGTCCTTCGGCTCCTCCGCGGGAGGCGGCGATGGCGGAACGTAGTACGGGTCGTAGCTCAGCGCGTACGGGCCGCGGTTGAACGGCCGCCAGACGGGCCACTGCGTCGGCTCGCGGAAGTCGGCCACCGGCTTGCCGTCCAGTGCCTGCTCCATGAAGAGGCGCCAGATCGTGGCCGGGAAGCTGCCGCCGGAGACGGCGATCCCGTGCACGTTCTCCATCGGGATCTCGCCCTTCGTGTAGCCCATCCAGACCGTCGTCTGCAGGCCCGGCGTGTAGCCGGCGAACCATGCGTCGGCGTGCTCGTCGGTCGTCCCGGTCTTGCCGGCCGCCGGGCGCCCGAAGTAGGCGCCGGTGCCGGTGCCGGAGAGCATGTTGTCCTCGAGGATCTTCGTGACGGTGTACGCGACGCCGTCGGAGATCACGCGCGTGCGCCTCGAGTTGCCCCAACCCGCCTCGGTGTCGACCTTGCCGTTCGGCAGCACGACGCGGCGGATCGCCATCGGCTCCGAGTACACGCCACCGGCGGCGAGCGTCGCGTAGGCGGAGGCCATGTCGAGCGGCGAGACCGCGATCGAGCCGAGGCCCATCGCCGGCACGTACGCGCCGTCGACGTCGAGCCGGGAGCGAACGCCGAGGCGGCGCGCCATCTCCGCCACGTTGCGCGCCCCCAGGTCGAGTGTCAGCTGGGCGTAGACCGTGTTGTCGGAACGGATCGTGGCGTCCTCGATCGAGCTCCAGCCGTTGTAGCTCGAGTCGTAGGTCTTCACACACCACCAGCTGCCGTCGTCGCAGTTGCCGTCCTCCACCGGTCGGTAGGTGAACGGCGCCGAGACGTAGTACGAAGTCGCAGGGTCGATGCCCTCGGCGACCGCCGTCGTCAGCACGAACGTCTTGAACGTGGAGCCCGGCTGGCGGCGCGCCTGCGAGAGAAGGTTGAACTCGTTCCGCTTGCCGCGCCGGCTCGGGATCACGGCGGTCATCGCCCGGATCGCCCCGCTGCGCGGGTCGACCGAGACGACCGCGGCAGCCGGGTCGGTGGGCTCCGTCAGCGTCTGGTTGATCGCGATGCGCGCGTAGCGCTGGTAGCGCGGGATGATCGTCGTGTACACGGTCAGCCCGCCGGAGCGGACGGTCTCGGCGCCGTACTCGCGGATCAGCAGGTCGCGCACGTAGCCGAAGAAGTACGGCTCGCGGATCTCCTGGTAGAGACGGCCCGGCCGAAGACCGAGCGGGCGCGCCACCGCGGCGCGATACTGGCGCGCGTCGATCGAGCGGTCGTCGAGCATGGCGAGCAGGACCTGGTCGCGCCGGGCCCGGGCGACGCGAGGGTCGACGAACGGGTCGTAGGCGGAGGGTGCCTGCGTCAGCCCGGCGAGCAACGCGGACTGGGCGATCGAGAGGGAGCGGGCCGGGCGGGTGAAGTAGGTCTGCGACGCGGCCTCGACGCCGTAGGCGAGATTCCCGTAGTAGACCTGGTTGAGATAGGTGGAGAGGATCCGCTGCTTCGACCACGCGCGGTTGAGCTTGATCGCGAGGCAGGCCTCCTCGAGCGTGCGCTGGACGGTGCGCGCGCGCGAGACGGGGTAGAGGTTCCGCACGAGCTGCTGGGTGATCGTCGAGCCGCCCTGGACGACCTGGAAGGCCTTGACGTTCTCCCACAGCGCCCGCGCGATGCCCTCCAGGTCGAGGCCGCCGTGCTCGTAGAAGCGTTTGTCCTCGATCGCGATGGTCGCCTTCACGAGCCAGGGGCTGACGCGGCGCAGTGGGACGGGCTGGCGGTTCCGCTCGGACGGGATCGCGCCGAGCAACGAGCCGTCGGCGGCGTAGACGAACGAGTTCTGGCCGATCCGCACCTGCCGCAGGCTGTCGAGGTCGCAGGAGGAGCCGAACGCGAAGGCGCCTGCACCTGCGCCTGCGGCGAGCGCGACGAGTAGCGCGGCGAGCGCGAGCAGTGCGACGAGCAGGCCGCGCCGGCGGCGGCGCCGTTCGGCTCGGCGTCGCCTGCGCCGTCGCGAAGGCAGCTCCCCGACGCCGCGCGGGCGGCCGCGTCCGGACGGGCTCATGCGCCGATCGTACCGTCGTGTGCAGGAGCCATCGCGCGGCGCTTTCGCCACCCCGCCGACGATTCCCCCGCCCGGTCACACGGGCTTGCGACCGGCGAAGCCCTCTTCCAGCCCGTGCCAGTAGGCGATCTCGTCCTCGCCGAGCTGCCAGCAGAGGAACACGGGGACGCCGTCGCGGAGCGACGGGAAGTCGACGAGGCCGGCGTCGGCGTCCTTCACGATCACGCCGAGCGCCCCGATCGCGGTGAGCGTGTCTCGCAGCGCCTCGTCGGCCGCCGCCGCCTGGCGCGCCAGCTCGGCCGGCGCCCCGGGTGAGATGCCGCCGCCGTTGCCTCCCACGCGGGCGGCGAGACCGCCGATCCGGGCCCGGATCGCGAGCTGCTCCGCGCGCTGCTCGACGAGGCGCTCGACGAGCCCACGCACGCGCGGCAGCTCGGCGGTGGCTTCGGCGAGCGTGAACAGGCGCGGCGGCACGGGCCCATGATCCTGCCCTTCGCGGAGGACGGTCAACACGCCGGGCGCCGGGGTGGGAATGGTCAAATGCCCGGGTGGAGGTCGGGCATGCAAGCGGAGTCGTCCCGCGCGGGCGGTTGCTCGGCTGGCTGGCACTCGTCGGCCTCGTCGCGGCGCTCAACTACGCGGGCCGCTTCGCCGACGACGGAGGCACCGACACGTCGGACGCGCTCTACCGGTACTCGACCGCGGTCGGCGGCGCCGTCTTCTACGCGATCCTGCTCGGCGTCGTCCTGCTCCTGGCGAGGGGGCTCGACCGGCGCGAGGTGCTCGCGCTGCGACAGCCGCGCTCGTGGGGCTCGGCGGTGCTGGCGATGCTGGCCGCGCTGGCGGCGATCTGGGTGGCGAACGCCGTGCTGACGCTCGTCCTCGACCTCGAGGCCGGCGAGGAGCAGGGGGTCGTCCCGGATCGCTGGGAGCCGGAGCACGCGGGCGCGTACGCAGCCAACTTCCTCGTGATCGCGCTGTTCGGCCCGGTGGTGGAGGAGCTGACCTACCGCGGCTTCGGCCAGGCGGCGGTCGCCGGCGTCGTCGGCGTCGCCACCGGGGTCGTGGTCACGGCGCTGCTCTTCGGCCTCGCGCACGGCCTCGTCGAGGGGCTCCCCGCGCTGACGATCTTCGGCCTCGCCGCCGGCTGGTTGCGGGTCCGGACGGACAGCCTGTACCCGCCGATGATCCTGCACATGCTCTTCAACGGCTTGGCGCTGATCCTGGCGGTGACGGTGGAGACGAACCTGTGACGGACCGGTTCGAGGAGCTGCGGGAGCTGATCCTGGCCAACGACCGCCGGATCGTGACGGCGGTCAACGAGCGCCTCGCACTCGTGGAGGAGCTGTGGCGGCTGAAGCGCGAGCGCGGGTCGGAGCTCGTGGACGCGGGCCGCGAGCAGGCCCTGCGGGCGGCGCTCGCGCAGGCGAACGAGGGGCGGCTCTCGGCGGACGGATTGGACGAGCTGGTCACCGAGCTCCTGGCGCTGACGAAGCGCGAGCTCGGCGAGCGCTAGTCGTCGGCCTCTTCGGCCTCGCCGTTGCCCTCCTCGAGGCCCTCTGCGAACTGGTCGGGCGTGACGGTGTCGAGGAAGCGGCGGAACTCGGCCGGGTCGAGGTCTGCGAGCGCGGAGACGCGGGCGATCCTGGCCTCCGTCTCCTCGTCGTCGCCCTCGAACTCGATCCCCGACTCCTCGATCACCTCGTCGCTCGCGAAGATCTTGGCGTCGGCGCGGACGGCGATCGCGATCGCGTCCGACGGGCGGGAGTCGATCTCGATCTCCTGACCGTCCTGGACGAGCGTGATGCGCGCGTAGAACGTGTTCTCGCGCAGCTCGGTGACGGTGATGCGCGCGACCTCGGTCTCGAGCTGCTCGAGGATGCTCGTGAGCAGGTCGTGGGTCATCGGCCGCGGCGGCGCCGACCCCTGGAGCTTCATCAGGATCGCGGCGGCCTCCGGGTGGCCGATCCAGATCGGCAGGAACTTGTTCCCGTCCTGCGTCTTCAGGAGCACGATCGGCTGCTTGCCGACGATGTCGAAGCTCACGCCGTAGACGGTCATCTCGCGCACCGGCACCTCGGCGCCAGTGTAGCCCCTTGCCCCGAGCGAGCCTCTCACGCGCCCTGGTGGAGGGCCGCTCCTGCGGCTCACCAACGGTCCGCAGCGGGCCTGGGTGCTGCGGCCGCGAGCGGCCGCCTTCGGGGATCTTCGCGCGCACGGAAAGCCGCGAGAGCGGGTTTCCGTGCTTGCGCCCTAAAGGTGGGCGATCGTGGACTCGAACCACGGACCTCCGCCTTATCAGAGCGGCGCTCTAACCGACTGAGCTAATCGCCCGCAGCTGCGCCGGGTGGCGCGCGGAGGGGGAGTGTAGCAACGCGCTAGAGCGCTTCCAGCGTCTCGACGAGCTCGGCGAGACGCGTCTCGTCACCGAAGTGGAGCTCGAGCTTGCCCGCGCTGACACGCGCCGGCAGGCCGGTGAGCCGCTCGGCGGCGCCGCGCGCCCGCTCGGCGAGGGCGGGGTCGACCGGGGTGGAAGCTCGCCGCTTGCGGCGGGCGCCGCCGTCCTGCGCCGCGCGCTCGGCGGCGCGCACGGTCATCCCCTCCCGTGCGACCCGGCGCGCCAGCCGGAGCCGCGCCTCGTCGTCGGGGAGCGCGAGCACCGCGCGGGCATGGCCCTCGGTGAGCTCGCCGCGGGCGAGCATCCACAGCACCTCCTCGGGCAGCTCGAGCAGGCGCACGCGGTTGGAGACGGCCGGCTTGGAGCGGCCGACGCGCTCGGCGACCTCGCCCAGGGAGAGCTCGAACTCGTCCAGGAGCGAGGCGTACGCCCGCGCCTCCTCGACCGCCGAGAGGTTCTCGCGAGCGACGTTCTCGACGAGGCCGAGCAGGAGGGTCTCGCGGTCGTCCGCCTCGCGCACGAGCGCCGGCAGCGTCGGCAGGCCCGCCTCGCGCGCGGCCCGCCAGCGGCGCTCGCCTGCGACGAGCTCGTAGCCGCCAGCGGGGCGCGGCCGCACGACGACGGGCTGCAGGACGCCCTGGTGACGGATCGAGGCTGCCAGCCCGGAGGTCGCCTCCGGCTCGAACCGGCGCCGGGGCTGGCGCGGGTTCGGGTGCACGGACTCGACGGGCAGATGCAACAGCTCGGCCTGGCCGACACCGCCGATCAGCACCTCGAGGCCGCGGCCGAGGCCGCGCCGCTGCGAACCGCTAGGAACGCTCGACAAGCTCCATCGCCACCTTCCAGTACGCCTGCGCGCCGGCCGAGGCGCGGTCGTAGGCGATCGCGGGTAGCCCATGGCTCGGCGCCTCGGCCAGGCGCACCGAGCGGGGCACGAAGGTCGTGAAGACCAGCCCCCCGAAGTGACGACGGAGCTCCGTCTCGACGTCGGCAGCGAGCCGCGTGCGGCCGTCGACCATCGTCAGGAGGATGCCGGCGACAGCGAGGCGGGGGTTGAGCCGCGCCTTGACCAGGTTGATGGAGCCGAGCAGCTGCGAGAGCCCCTCGAGCGCGTAGTACTCGGCCTGCACAGGCACGATCACGCGGTCGGCGGCCGCGAGCGCGTTCACGGTGAGCGGGCCGAAGGAGGGCGGGCAATCCAGGAAGACGAAGGCGTAGTCGTCGGCGGCTCCCGCGAGCGCGTCGGCGAGGTACCGCTCGCCGTCGTCGCGCAACGAGAGCTCGACCGCAGCCGCTGCGAGGTCGGGCTTGGCCGGCACCAGGTCGAGGTTCGGGAACGGCGTCTGCTTCGTCAGCGCCCCGAGCGGGGCGCCGTCGAGCAGGTCGTGCGTGGAGGAGCCGTTCGCCCGGCAGCCGACGCCCGCCGTCGCGTTCGCCTGCGGGTCGAGGTCGACGAGCAGGCAGCGCTCGCCGGCCTCGGCCAGGCAGGCCGCCAGGTTGACGGCGGTGGTCGTCTTGCCGACGCCGCCCTTCTGGTTGGCGACGGCGTACGTGCGGGGAGACACACGGCGAGTCTAGAGCGAGCGGCGGCGCGCCCCGTGCTGGGCGACGACTAGGGCAGCCGTTCGACGCCGCGGACGGCCTCGCGCGGATCCACGAAAGCTGTGTCGCCGCCCGAGCGGGGGCTCTCGAATGCGATCCGGCCGCCGTCCGGCGACCACGAGGGATCGTCGTCGTTCGCCCGGCCAAAGGTCAGCTCGCGGACGTCTTCGCCGTCGGCGTCCATGACGTAGATCTCCCCGTCGCCCTTGCGCAGGCTGAGGAAGGCGATCCGTCGGCCGTCCGGTGAGTAGGCGGGCGAGCCGTCCCGGGCGGTCGTCCCGGGGATGCGAATCGCCAGGCCCCCGAGGTCGGGTTGGCGACGACGAGGCCCCTCGGCGTCTCGGCGACGACGCTTCCGCTCCGGCCGGGCACCGTCTCGCGGAAGGCGCTCGCCGGGAGCGCGACGAGGAGGAGCGCTGCGGTGACACGAGGAGAAGCGCGCGTCACATGTGCTCGCCGCAACGATTTTCGACCTGCCCGACGGGGCTCAGGCCAGCGGGCGCTTGCGCGCCATGCCCGGCCGCCGGGGAAAGCCCACCGGCGTTGGACCGACCTTGCGGAGCACGAGGAAGCCCGCCGGCGAGTCGCCCAGCTCGGCGGCGAGGCGAGCGGCGACGGCCGCGACCTGGTCCGGCTCGACACTCGGGCCGACCCAGAGGATCGCCGCCCCGCCGGGACGGACGAGCGGCAGGCACCACTCCGCCGCGACCGGCGGCGGCGCGAGCGCCTTCGCGACGGCGACGCCGTACCGGTCGACCGGCTGCTCCTCCGCGCGTCCCCAGACGACGCGCAGGTTCGGGAGCTCGGCCTCGAAGCGGCGGAGGAAGTCGCACTTGCGCCGCTCGGCCTCGAGCAGCGTCACCTCGCGGTCGGGAAACGCCGTGGCGAGGGGAATGCCGGGCGCGCCGCCGCCGGAGCCGACGTCCACGACCGGCCCGTCGAACCGCTCCACGAGCGGCGCGCCCCGCAGCGCGTCCTCGAGGAGCACGCGGCGCGCCTCGGCCGGGTCGCGCAACGCCGTGAGGCCCGGCGTGGCGAGCACCGCCGCCAGCCATTGCTCGAGCACGTCCACCGCCCGCAGGGGCGTCAGACGGAGCGGCGAGCGCTGACGACGACGTAGCGGTTGGGCTCGGTGCCGTCGCTCGCCGTCTCGACCTCGGGGTCGTCCTTGAGCAGCTCGTGGACGACCTTCCGCTCGACGGCGGTCATCGGCTCGAGCGCGACGGGCCGGCCGGTGGCGCTCGCCTGCTCGGCGGCGCGACGCGCGACCGCCTCGAGCGCCGACGCACGGCGGGCGCGGTAGCCGGAGGCGTCGACGGTCACCGCCTTGCGCTCCAGGCCGCGGTCGCGGTGCGCGATCGCGTTCGCGAGGTACTGGATCGCGTCGATCGTCTGCCCGTGACGGCCGATCAGGAGCCCGAGGCTCGACCCTTCGATCGTCGCCTCGATCGCGTCCTCGCGCTCGTCGAGCCTGATCGTGCACGAGACCCCGAGCGCGCCGACGATCCGCTCGAGCACGTCGCGGACGCGAGCGGCCTCGTCCGACTCGTCCGCCGCGGCAGCCGGCGCAGGGCGCTCCGGCCGAGGCGCGGTCGCGACCACGCGGGCTGGCGTGTAGCCGACGCCGAGGAGCCCGCGCTCGCCCTCGGAAACGACCTGGAAGCGGACAGCCGCACGGTCGAGGCCGGGCAGCCGCTGCTCGAGCTCGCGGAACGCCGCCCATTTCGCCTCCCCGACGGTCTCGCCCTCCGTCTCGACCGAGACCTCTTCGCTCATCGGCGTTGGCCGCCGCGCTTCTTCTTCACGCGCCGGGGCGGGCCGGCGACGACCTTCTTCTCCTCGCCCGTGGGCGCCGGCTTGGCGCGGCCGGCGCCGCCGTCGGCGGCAGCCCCGGCCTCCTGGGCCTCACGCTGCTCCCGCGGCGGCGTGCGCGAGCTCCGCTTCTCGTCGGTCGGCTTGGGTCGCGGGATCATCTTCCGCGTGATGATTCCCTGTCCGGTCGTCCAGAGGTTCGTCGTCAGCCAGTAGATCATCAGCCCCGCCGGGAAGTTGAGGATGAACGGGATGAAGACGATCGGCAGCGCCATCAGCAGGATGCGCTGGGCCTTCTGCATCGTCGCCGACATCAGGTACGAGGACGAAAGCTGGCTGAGCACGTAGATGACGAGGAGGAGCGGGCCCCAGCCCTTCACGACGTCCTCGGTGATCGACACCAGCCCGAGCCACTCGAGCGACGAGCCCGGGTAGTCGGGGAAGATCTCCTTCTCGAAGTCCTTGAGGACGAAGAAGAGGGAGATGAAGATCGGGATCTGGGCGACGATCGGCAGGCACGAGGCGGCCGGGTTGATCTTGTTCTCCCGGTAGAACTTCATCAGCTCCTCGTTCTGCCGCTGCCGGTCGTGCTTCCAGCGCTGCTGGATTGCCTTCATCTCCGGCGCGTGCGCCTGCAGGTTCTGCATCGAGTGGATCTGGCGCACGGTCAGCGGCACGAGCAGCATCCGCACGATCACGGTCAGGGCGACGATCGACCAGGCCCACGAGAGCCCAACCGAGCCGTGCAGCCACTCGAGCACCGAGGCGAGCAGGTTCTCGATCGGGGTCAGGATCCCGGCGAGCGGGGTCACGCGTGCCTCCGGTGCGAGCCTCGGGGTCGGAAGAGGGTCTGTTGCTCGACGCGGTCGACGCCGCCGTGGCTCCACGGGTTGCAACGCACCAGCCGCCAGCCGGCGAGCACCCCTCCGCGGGCGAGCCCGTACTCGCGAAAGGCGTCGATCGCGTATTGGGAGCAGCTCGGGTGGTACTTGCAGGTGCCCGGCGGAGTCAGCAGCCCGAACGTCCAGCGCCACGCGTAGACGAGGCCGATCCCGAGCATCCTCACGCCGTCGCCTTCCCGAGCACCTCGCGCACCTGCTCGGCGAGCCAGTCCTGGCCGCGGGTGTCGGCCGGCTCGGCGAGGCCGGGCCGCGCCACGAGCACGTAGTCGCAGCCGACGGGCACCTCGTCGCCGAGCACGTCCCAGAGGCTGCGGAGTTGCCGCTTCAACCGGTTGCGCGCGACGGCGGAGCCCACGCTCTTCGGCACCGCCAGGCCGAGGCGCGAGACGACGTCCTCCGGGTCCTCGTGCGGGAACCAGTGCAGGGTCAGGTACCGCGTGGAGGCGGACCGGCCCTGCCGGTAGACGGCGTCGAAGTCTCGCGAGCGGGAGAGGCGCTGCCGGCGCTGCACGGGCCCGCGACGCTCAGGCGGAGAGCCGCTTGCGGCCGCGGGCGCGGCGGCGCTTGATGATCGCGCGGCCCGCGCGGGACGACATGCGCGCACGGAAGCCGTGCTTGCGCTTGCGCCGGCGGACGTTTGGCTGATAGGTGCGTTTCACGAGTGCTCGCAGGTCGGGTTCGCCGCGCCGGGCGCGGCCGAGCGCGGAGTATAGACGAGCAGTTTCCGCAGCCGGGTTATCCACAAGCGCGGCCCGCGTGGCAGGGGTTGGAAAGCGCTGCTCAGGCAGGCGCCCGGCGGTTGCGGCCACGCAACACGCACCATGTTTCCACATCTGTGGAGACCCGTGTGGAAACTGGTGTTTCTCCTGCAAAATGGCACTTTTTCTTCCCCGGGCAAGTGGCGTTCAGAGGCCATTGAGCGGCCCTGCAGACGCTGCTATGCTCGCCCCTTCCTGCGTCCCGCTGAAGGAGTCCTGAGCCGGGTGGAGCCCGTCGTAGAGCCGACTGCCGCACAGCTCTGGGACGAGGTCTCCGGTCGACTGCGCGAGACGCTCAACGAGACCACGTACGCGACGTGGTTCGGCGCGACCGACGCGGGCGAGCTGTTGGACGACTCGTTCTCGATCGTCGTCCCGAACGACTTCACGCGCGAATGGATCGAGGGCCACTTCCTCGGGTTCTTGCGCGCGGCCACCGCCGACGTGTTGGGCCGCGACGTACGCGTCCTGCTGCGCGTGGACGAGCCGGTGCCGCCGGTCGCCGAGCTCCGCGGCATCCCCGAGCCGGCGCGGACGGAGGGCGACGGGCTCGCCACCAGCCCGAAATATACGTTCGACCTCTTCGTGATCGGCTCGTCGAACCGGTTCGCGCACGCCGCGGCGCTCGCCGTCTCCGAGGCACCGGCGCAGGCCTACAACCCGCTCTTCATCTACGGCGGCACCGGGCTCGGCAAGACCCACCTGCTCCAGGCGATCGGCCAGTACGTGACCGAGCACTCGCGCGGGCTGACGACGCGCTACGTGACGAGCGAGACGTTCATGAACGACTTCATCAACTCGCTCCGCGACAA
>DASTPC010000191.1:0-13783 GCA_035720085.1 Gaiellaceae bacterium | reverse complement strand
CGCGCCGTCCTCGTCCGCTACGTGGCGCTCGGCCGCGACCGGATCCAGACGCGCGCGGGCGCGCGCTTCGCCGTCCTCGTCTCGACCGACGCCCGCCGCGTCGAATGGCGGCTCGGCGCCCGCAGCGGCACCGCCAGCCGCGGCACGCTGCGCCTGCGCGCGCCGCTCGTCCCCGGCCGCTTCACGCTGACCGTGACGGCGAACGGGAACGCGGCGCGGGCGGCAGTGCTCGTCCAGGGACCGGAGTCGTGAGACCTCCTGTGTCAACGCCCGGCCGCGACAGCGGATCCAGGCTGAGGTGAGCGCGTGAGCGCCGCCACGGCGGCACAGCTCGCCGGCGTCGCCGGCTGCGTCGGCCTCGCACTGCTCGTCGCCGGCCCGCGCCGGGAACTACGGCTGGTGGGGCTCGCGGGCTGGGCCGCCGGGCTCGTCGGGCTCGCGCTCTACCTGGCACCTGACGTCTCGACCGCGAAGCTGGCGGGCGCCGCCGCCGGTGGGCTCGTCCTCGCGGCGGCCGGCGCGGCGGTGCTGCTCCGCTACCCGTACGTGCTCGCATTCGCGACGCTGGCCTGCCTGCCCGCGCGGATCCCGGTCGAGGTCGGCGACGACGAGGCGAACCTGCTGCTGCCGCTCTACGGCGTCGTCGCCGCGTACGCGCTCGCGCTCGGCTGGCAGCTGCTCGTGCGTCGCGACGCCCGCGTTCGCGAGCTCGGGCCCGTCGCCTACCCGCTCGCGGCCTTCGTCGCCTGGACCGGCCTCACGATCCTGTGGACCGACGACCTGCGCGAGGGCGCGATCTTCGTCGGCGCGTTCGTGCTCCCGTTCGGGTTGCTCGCCGTTGGGTTCGCGCGGCTCCCGTGGCGCGGCCGCTGGCTCGCCTGGCTCTGGGCCGGGCTCGTCGGCACCGCGCTCGTCTACGGCTGCATCGGGCTCTACCAGTGGGCCACACGGGAGGTGTTCTGGAACCCGAAGCTCGAGGTCGGCAACGCCTACGCGCCCTTCTTCCGGGTCAACTCGATCTTCTGGGACCCGTCCGTCTACGGGCGCTACCTCGTCGTCGGGATCCTGACCGCGCTCGCCGGCATCCTGCTCGGCGGCCTCGCCGGCAGGCGAGCGGCCGGGCTCTACGCGGTCGTGGCGGCGCTCTGGCTGGCGCTCTTCTTCACGTTCTCCCAGTCGAGCTACGTCGCCCTCGCAGCAGGGGTCGTGGCGGCGGCGGTGGTCGTTTGGCGGTGGCGGGCGGTGGCCGGCGCCGCGGCGCTCGTGCTCGTCGTCGTGCTCGGCACGCTCGCCCTGCCGGACGTCCGGGAACGGCTCGTGGACGAGGGCCGCTCGGGCGTCGACGCGGTCACGAGCGGCCGCGCGAGCCTGGTCGGCCAGGGCTTGCGGATCGCCGCCGACCACCCGCTCGCGGGGGTCGGAGTCGGCGGCTTCGCGGACGCGTACGCCGAGCGGCGCGGCCTGCGCGGGCGCGACCCGAAGAAGGCGGCCTCGCACACGACGCCCGTGACGGTTGCCGCCGAGGAGGGGCTACCCGGGCTCGCGCTGCTCGTCTGGCTCGTCGCCGCGGCGCTGGTGGCGACCTTCCGCGGCCTCGGTCGCGGCTTCACGTCGCGCGTGTCGTTCGCCGTCGGGCTTACGCTACTCGCGATCTCCGTGCACTCCCTCTTCTACGACTCGTTCTTCGAAGACCCCATGTCGTGGGCGCTCCTCGGCGTCGTCGGGCTGGCGTCGAGCGTGCCGCGGCGGGGCACGCCCGTCGCGGTTCCCGTCGCGCCGGAGGCGCCGGCGCCGGAGCCGCAGCCCACGCCGGCGGGAGGCGGCCCGTGACGGCCGGCTGGCAGCGCGCGCTCGTCCTCGCACCGCACACCGACGACGGCGAGTTCGGCTGCGGCGGCACGATGGCGCGCCTGGTCGAGGAGGGCTGCGAGGTCCGCTACGTGGCGTTCTCGATCGCCACGCGCTCGCTGCCGCCGGGCTACGCGCCGGACACGCTCGCCACCGAGGTGCGCGCCGCCACGGCCGAGCTGGGGATCCCGGCGGAGCGGCTGACGGTGCACGACTTCGACGTCCGCACCTTCCCGGAGCACCGGCAGGACATCCTCGAGCTGCTGGTCGCGCTCTGGGAGGACTGGCGGCCCGACGTCGTCTTCCAGCCGTCGCACCACGACGTCCACCAGGACCACCAGACGATCGCGCAGGAGGGCCTGCGCGCGTTCAAGCGGACGACGATCCTCGGCTACGAGATCCCGTGGAACAACTACGACTTCTCCTACGGCTGCTACGTCGCGCTCGAGCAGCGGCACCTGGAGCGGAAGGTTGCGGCGGTGCGCCACTACGCGTCGCAGCAGCACCGGCGCTACGCGAACGCCGACTACATCTGGAACCTCGCCCGCGTCCACGGCACGAACGTCAACCGCGAGCTCGCCGAGGTGTTCCAGGTCTACCGGATCGTCGCGTAAGCAGAGCGCCGCTGTACCGCCTGGACGCCGGGTCCGACTCCGCCGGCGTGTGGCCCTACCACGACCACTCGCCGTCGATGGACGACTCGATCGCGGGTGGGCGTACGGCGCCCGCTCGATCCTGGCGCCCGGCGAGCAGCGTCGCCGGCTGAGCGCTCCCCCGTCGAGGGGATAGCCGCCCAGCCCCGGCAGGACGATGCTCCGGCGGGGTCGCGGGCACCAGCCTGCCCGCGTCCCGAGGATCAGTCCAACCGAGGAGGACGCACGCATGAGAAGGACTGCGGCGCTGCTGCTGGTGGCCGCGCTCGGGCTCGTGGCGGCGGCGCCCGCCGGAGCCTTCGACCGGAAGCCGGTCACGCTCCGTGACCTGACGCCGGACAACTTCGGCTACTCGACCACCGCCGGGGAGCGGGAGGTGCGGCGCAGCTACTACCGGACGGCCGAGCGCATCTACTGCGTCGGCGTGATCATGCACGGCGCCGAGCGCGACTCGTCCTGGGTGCTCGCGCTGACGCGCTACTGGGACAAGCTGATGTGCGCCGCCGTCGTGAGCCCGACCACGGCGCACGTCTTCGTGCTCGACGCGAAGAAGAACACGCGCGTCGTGTACCGGCACCGGACGGTCGCGCTCTAGTGCTGCGGCTGCTCCTCGCCCTGCTCGTCGTCGCGGCGGTCGTGCCGAGCGCCGCGACGACGGCCGGACCGGGGTTCGTCTACGACCGCGAGCTCTCGTGGTGGGCGGTCAACAGCCTCGAGGTCGCCTCCGTGCAGTCGGGCAGCCTCCGCAAACGCATCCCGTACCGGACCTACGTGCGCTGCTACCTCGATCGGGAGTCCTTCGAACGCCCGCTGCTCGCCCGTGGCGCGACCGCCCCGGAGACCCGACGGACGATCGCGTACTACGACCGCGGCGGCTACGTCCACCTGCGCTCGGGCACGTGCGAGCGGGCGCGCCGGTTCGCCGCCGGGGCGATCACGCAGGAGACCGCCGGCGCGTTCACGACGCTGCTGCACGAGGCCCTGCACCGGCAGGGGTTCCGCGACGAGAACGCGACCGAGTGCTGGGCGATCGCGTCGGTCAAGTTCGGCGGGTGGCTCGCCCGCTGGAACCGGATCGAAGGCCACGACGAGACCGCCTGGCTCGCCTCCGAGCGCACCGGCGACCGGGCGCTCGTCCTCGCCTACCGGTCCTCGCTCGCGAGTGCCGCCGCGGAGTACCTCGTCTCCGCCGACTGCCTCGACCGCGCCGAGCGGGAGAGCTGGTCGGATTACCTCAGGCGTCAGAGCTGAGCGGGAGCGAGGGGCGGCGCTCCGCCCCTCGCGCGCTCTCGGCCTCAGGTCCGGGCGTCAGCTGCCTCCTTCGCGTCGTCCCAGGCCTCGCGGGCCTTGTCCTTGGCCTCGCCCCACTTCGACTGGGACTTCCCTTCGGCCTCGCGCTCCTCGTCGTCGGTGAGCTTGCCCTCGGTTTCCTTCAGCTTCCCTTCGATCCGGTCCTTGTCCATGGTCGTCCCCCTTTCGGCAGCACGTGCGCCCGAACCGGGCGTCCCGGTCCTGATCTCCGCGACAGACGCATGCGAAACCGGTGTGAGAGTTCGCTCACAACCGGGTCCAGGCCCCCGCCCGACGGGAATACTGAAGGCGGGTGCGCACGGTCTCGGTGAGCATGCGCTGGTGGCTGGCGCTCGTCTT
The DNA here is from genome assembly GCA_035720085.1 of Gaiellaceae bacterium. Taxonomy (GTDB): domain Bacteria; phylum Actinomycetota; class Thermoleophilia; order Gaiellales; family Gaiellaceae; genus Gaiella. The sequence continues at coordinate 9,632 of DASTPC010000191.1, read as the reverse complement.
CGCCGCGATCGTGGCGTTGACGGCGCTCGCGGTCGCGCAGGTGCTGACCAGCCGCAGCGAGAACGCGTTTCGTCTTCGCGCCGAGGAGCTCGCCGCCGGGACGGCGTTGACCGCCGCGAACGCGATCCTCGCGGGCGAGCAGAACGAGGGCCTCCAGCAGGCGGCCGCCACGGCCGCGCGTGCGCGCCAGATCGGCATCTTCCTCTTCGACCCGAACGGACGGCAACTGACGCCGAGCGTCTCGAACGGCGTCTCGCTCGCGTCGGTCGAGGCGCTCCCCGACGCGCTCGGCGCGGCGCTCGAGGGCAGGCGGCTCGTCGAGACGACTCCCGGCGGCCGGCGGATCCTGGTCGCGCTGCCGCTTCGCAACAGCGCAGCCGGCGCGCTCGTCGCAGTCGCCTCCCGCCCCGACCTCGTCGCCGCGGGCAAGATCGTGCGGGGAGAGTGGGCGGCCACGCTGGCGATCGCGATCGGGGCCGGCCTGCTCGTCGGCACGCTCGTCGCGTTCGCGATCACGTCGCGCGTGCGGCGCATCGCCCACGCGGCCGCCGAGATCGAGCAGGGCAGCTTCGACGAGCCCCTCGTGCCCCGCTTCCACGACGAGGTCGGGCAGCTCGCGACCACGGTGGACGGCATGCGCATGCATCTCCGGGAGTCGTTCGATCGCCTGAGCGCCGAGCGGGACCGTCTGCTCAGCCTGCTCGAGCAGCTGCAGGAGGGCGTGATCGCGGTCGACCGCGACCTGCGGATCGTCTTCGCCAACTCGCGCGCGAAGCTCGTCGTCGGCCGGCGCGCCCTCGCCGAGGGGGCGGAGCTGCCGGTCGGCTGGGGCGCCGGGGTGCTCCGCGAGGCGGCCGGGGGGCTGTTCCTCCCCGGCGCCGCCGTCTCGACGCGCAGGGTGTCGCCCGACCCGGAGCGCGTGTACAGCGTCGCCGGCGTGCCGATGGGCCCGCAGGGCGACACGGCGCTGCTCGTCCTCGCCGACATCACGGAGGCCGACCGGCGCGAGCGCGCGGAGCGCGAGTTCGTGGCCAATGCCGCGCACGAGCTGCGCACCCCGCTCGCGGCGATCTCCGGGGCGGTCGACGTCCTCCAGTCCGGGGCGAAGGACGACCCGGTGGAGCGCGAGCGCTTCCTCGCCGTCGTCGATCGCCAGTCGGCCAGACTCGGCCGCCTCGTCCGCGCGCTGCTCGCGCTCGCGCGGGCGCAGACGCGCGCCGAGCCGATCCTGCTCGAGCAGGTGGCGGTCGAGCCGCTGCTCGAGGAGATCGCAGGCGAGCTGGCCGGGCGCGGCGGCGTCGAGGTGGACGTGGAAGCGGAGCCGGGGCTCGTCGCGCTCGCCCACCGCGACCTGCTGGCGCAGGCGATCGGCAACCTGGCCGAGAACGCCGTCGGCCACTCGGGTGCGACCGCGGTGAAGCTGTCGGCGGCGGCCCATCCCGGCGGTCGCGTGCGGATCGAGGTACGCGACGACGGGCACGGCATCCCCGCCGAGCTGCGGGAGCGGGTCTTCGACCGCTTCTACCGCGGCGGCGACCGCGACGCGGCCGGGTTCGGGCTGGGGCTGCCGATCGTCCGCGAGGTGGCACACGCCCTCGGTGCCGAGGTCGAGCTCGAGCCCGGGCAGGCAGGCGGCACGACGGCTGCGATCGTCGTCGCGGCGGAGCCACGCACGACGCGTAACGGGCGGGGTTAAGGGTGAGCGCCCGGCTGCTGCTGGCGGACGACGAGCAGGACATCCTCGAGCCGGTCGCGTACGCGCTGCGGCGGGAGGGGTTCGAGGTGGACACGCGGCTGGACGGCGAGGAGGCGCTCGCGACGGCGCGCGCAGAGCCGTTCGACCTGGTGATCCTCGACGTGATGATGCCGCGTCTGTCCGGCCTGGAGGTCTGCCGCACGCTCCGCGCGGAGAGCGATGTGCCGATCATCATGCTCACCGCCCGCGACGCCGAGGTCGACCGCGTCCTCGGCCTGGAGCTGGGCGCGGACGACTACGTGACCAAGCCGTTCTCGACCGCCGAGCTCGTCAGCCGCGTGCGCGCGCTGATCCGGCGCCGCGAGCTCGACCGCCGCGGCGGCGGCGGCGCCGTGCGCGAGCTGGCCGGGATCCGGATCGACCTCGGCCGACACTCGGTCGCGGTGGACGGGCGGCCGGTCCGGCTCACGCCCTCCGAGTTCCGGCTGCTGGCGCTGCTCGCCGGCGAGCCCGGCCGGGTCTTCTCGCGCCGACAGATCATGGAGCACCTCTGGGAGAGCTCCTACGTGGGCGACGCGCGTGCCGCCGACGTGCACGTCTCGAACCTGCGCCGCAAGGTCGAGCGCGATCCGGCGCATCCCGAGCGGATCGTCACCGTGCGGGAGGTCGGCTACAAGCTGGCGGCCGACCCGCCGGGGCTGTGAGCGAACGCTGACGAACCGCGAAGGTCGCGCTCATCCCGTCGGGTGCGCGACTCGGATCCCATCCGTACCGTGGCTGGCATCGACCGAGCGCCGGGAGGTCGCCGACGACCGCCGGCCGGGGAGGCACCCATGACGGTGACGAGCTCAGCACCCACCAGCAGGGCCTCGATCGCGTCGCGCGAGATCGGGACGGGGCTCTGGCTGCTCGCTCCGCCGGGGGACCTGGACGCCGCGGCGGCCCCTCCGCTGCGAGCTGCCTGCGTGGCCGCCCTCGACCGTGGCGGACTGAACCTCGTCGTCGACCTCACCGGCGCCCGGGAGCTGAGCGCGGACGCCCTCGACGTCCTCGTCTCCGTCTCGGAGACGCTCCTCGCCCGCGGTGGCCGCCTCTGGCTCGCCGTGGCGGGTACGGGCCACGCCTACGACGTCCTGCCGGTCGGCGAGCGTGGGCTCGAGGCGGCGGAGGGCTTCCACGACGCCCTCGACGCGGCGCTGGCCGCCGAGCGCGCGACGGCCGGAGGGCGCCGCCGTGCGGGCAGGGCGCCAGCGCCGCCACCAGGATCCGGAGCCTAAAGGCGGAGGCTCCGGCACGCGCCCCGGCGCCCGCCCGCAGACGGGCGCCGGGATCGCGGTTGCCTCGCGTCACGGGCGAGCAGGCAGACTGCCCGCGTGACGCGCCTCGCCGTCCTCGCCGCCGTCGCCGCCGCGCTCTGCCCCTCGGCGGGAACCGCGGCGTCCGCGCCGGTGGTCGTGCTGGATCCCGGCCACGACCTGCGCGGTAACCCGGCCACCGAGCCCATCGGCCCCGGCTCTCCGACTCGCAAGATCAAGGACGGCGGCGGCACGCACGGCGTGGTCAGCGGCCTGACCGAGGCCGAGCTCAACCTGAGCGTCGCGTCACGGCTCCGCCCGCTGCTGGAGCGTGCAGGCGTGCGTGTCGTGATGACGCGCACCCGTACGGCGGGCACGAGCATGGGCAACATCGCGCGCGCCCGGATCGCCAACCGCGCCGGCGCCGCGCTCTTCCTGCGCATCCACGCCGACGGCGCCGCCTCGCCCGGCGTCCGCGGCAGCCACACGATGTACCCCGCGCTGCGGCGCGGCTGGACGGACGACGTCTACGCGGCGAGCCGGCGCGCCGCCCGCGTTGTCCAGCCGGAGCTCCTGCAAGCGCTCGGCTTCCCCGACCGGGGCACCTGGGAGCGGGCCGACTTCACGGGCTTCAACTGGTCCGACGTGCCCGTGATCATGGTCGAGCTCGGGTTCATGACGAACCCGACCGAGGACAGGCTGCTCGCCGGCGCATCCGTCCAGCAGCGCGCCGCCCGAGGCCTCTGTCGCGGCACGCTCCGCTTCCTCGGGCGCGACCCCGCGGCGTGCGGGAGCTGAGCGGCCGGTACGGTTTAGTCATGTCTAAACCCGGCGCGGCCGAGCGCCCGGGACCGAGCGTCGACCACGACCGCGAGGCGCCCGAGCACCCGCTCGACGACGTCCTCCCCGGCGAGGCACGCGTCCTCGTCGCCGCGCAGCGGTCGCTCGCCGGCGAGCAGCGGGGGCTGCGCGCGCTGTGGCCGTTCCTCGGCCCGGCGTTCATCGCCTCCGTCGCGTACGTCGACCCGGGCAACTTCGCCACCAACATGGCCGCCGGGGCCAAGTTCGGCTTCCTGCTGCTCTGGGTCGTGCTCGCCGCGAACCTGATGGCGATGGTGATCCAGTCGATGAGCGCCAAGCTCGGGATCGCCACGGGCAAGAACCTGCCGGAGGTGTGCCGGGAGCGCTACTCCAGGCGCACGAGCGTCCTGCTCTGGCTGCAGGCCGAGGTGATCGCGATGGCCACGGACCTGGCCGAGTTCGTCGGCGCCGCGATCGGGCTCAATCTCATCTTCGGGCTGCCGCTGTTTCCGGCGGCGCTCCTCACCGGCGCGGCGGCGTTCGCGATCCTCGCGCTGCAGGCGCGCGGGTTCCGGCGGCTGGAGGCGGTGATCGCCGTGCTGATCGGCGTGATCGTGAGCGCGTTCGCGTTCCAGGTCGTGCTCGCCGAACCCTCGCCGGGCTCGATCGCGGGCGGCTTCGTGCCGGGCTTCGAGGGCACGGAGAGCGTTCTCCTGGCCGTCGGCATCCTCGGCGCGACCGTGATGCCGCACGTCATCTACCTGCACTCGGCGCTCACGCAGCACCGCGTCGTCGGCGCGACGGAGCGGGAGAAGCGGCGGATCTTCCGCTTCGAGCTCGTCGACGTCGTGATCGCGATGAGCATCGCCGGCCTGATCAACATGAGCATGCTCGTGATCGCCGCGGCGGTGTTCCACGACCGCGGGCTGACCGACGTGGGCGACGACCTGACCGCGGTCTCCGACGGCCTGTCCACCTACGTCGGCGACGGCGCGTCGATCCTCTTCGGGGTCGCGCTGCTCGCCTCCGGGCTCTCGTCCTCGAGCGTGGGCACGATGGCCGGGCAGATCGTCATGCAGGGCTTCGTCCGGCGAAGGATCCCGCTGTTCGTCCGCCGGGCGGTGACGATGCTGCCGGCGTTCGTCGTGATCGCGGTCGGCGTCGACCCGTCGCGGGCCCTCGTGCTCAGCCAGGTGGTGCTCTCGTTCGGGATCCCGTTCGCGCTCGTGCCGCTGCTGCTCTTCTGCCGCGACCGCAGCCTGATGGGGTCGCTCGTGAACCGCCGCGCGACGACCGTCGCCGCGGTGGCGATCGCGACGGTCGTGATCGGGCTCAACGCGTTCCTGCTCGCCGGCGTCTTCGGCCTGGCCTGAGCGGTGTCGTGCCGGTGGGGCGGGACGCCGTCGATTCCCGGGCTCCCGGCGCCCCCGGACGCACGGGAAGGACCGGGGAGGTGGTCGCTCCGGCCGTGGCGCCCGGCCGCCGCGCGAGCCGGTCGCCCGGCCCCGGCTAGCGGGCGAGGCGGAGCCTGGAGCCGATCGCGCGCCGCTCCGCGGGGAGGTAGAAGCCGACCGGCGCGAGTGCGAGCGGATAGACGACGACGACGAGGACCGAGAGCGCGAGGCCGAGGTCGAGCAGCTTGCCGGCGACGACGAGCGCGACCGCCACCGCTGCGGCCGTCGTGACGCGGCGCCACTGGTACGGCACCGGGTAGACGCGCTGCGACCACCACGCCATCCCGACGGCCATCGTCGCGTAAGCGGCGACGGTCGCGGCGGCGGCGCCCATCATCCCGTACGGAGGGATCAGGATCAGGTTCAGCGCCACGTTCACTGCCGCTGCAGCGCCGGTGACGACCCAGTTGAACTGCGTGCGCCGGGCCCGCCCCAGGCCGATCGCGATCACGACGTAGGCGCCGAAGGCGACCGCGGCGAACGCGAGCGGCGCGACGACGCGGGAGGCCGACGCGAACGCCTCCGCGGCGAGCAGCTCCACCAGCCAGGGCGAGAGCAGCCCGAGCGCGAGCGCCGTCCACGACGCGATCACGGTCAGGTAGGTGAGGACGAAGGCGTACGTCCTCCGCGCCTCGCCCTCGTCCTCGATCGAGTACGCGAACGCCGGCCACGCCATCCGGAACGCCGTCAGCAGGAGCACCATCGCGGAGGCGATCCGCACGCCCACCGAGTACAGCCCGACTTCGGCGGCGTCGGCAAGCTTGATGAGGAAGAAGCGGTCGCTGAAGTTGGTCAGCCAGAGGAACAGGGCTGTCGGCACGAGCGGCAGCCCGAAGCGGTTCATCTGCCGCAGCAGCGGCCGGTCGAGCTCGAGGCCGAGCTGTTCGCGCCGGTAGCCGAGCAGTGCCGCGTAGACCACGAGCGTGCCCGAGAAGTTGCCGACCAGGACGCCGAGGGGGCCCTTCTCGAGCACGACGACGAGCAGCACGGTTGCGCCCACGGTCACGAGCACGTTGGCGAGGCTGGCGAGCACGAACGCGGTCGAGCGCTCCTCGACCCGGAACACCGCAGTCAGCTGCTCGTAGTTCATCTGCGCCCAGAGCAGGACGAAGGCCGCGCGCACGAGGTCGGCGTCGCCGGGGTCGCCGAAGAGGAGGTCGGAGATCGGCTCGGCGAGCGCCACGCCGGCGAGGAGGCCGGCGGTCGAGGCGCCCATAGTGAACCAGAACGAGGTGCGCAGCACCGTGCGCCGCCCGCCGTCGTCCTTCGCGTCGAACCAGAAGCGGAAGAACGCGCTCGAGATCCCGAGCCGGAGGATGATCGTGAGCACCGTCACCGCCGCCACCAGCGTCTCGATCCGCCCGTAGTCGGCCGGGGTCAGGTAGTGCGTGTAGAGCGGGAGCAGCAGGACGGCGAGGATCCGCGAGACGAGCCCGCCGAGGCCGTACACGAGCGAGTGCCGGCCCAGCCGGGAGAGCTGCGCGCCCAGGGTCACTAGAGGCGAGCGTAGACCGCGAGCAGGCGGTCGGCGATCCGCTCGACGTCGTGCACGAGCTCGGCGTACGCCCGCGAGGCTGCGCCGATGCGGCGGCGTTCGGCGGCGTCGGCGACGAGCGGGCGCAGGCGTTCGCGCAGCGTCTCGGCGCTCGCGGAGACGAGCGGAACGCGCGTCCCGTACGCCTCCTCCGTCTGCCGTACCGCCTCGTCGTGGAGGAAGGTCACGACCGGCTTGCCGAGCGCGAGGCATTCGATCGCGAACAGCCCATACCAGCCGGCGTTCAGCTGGTCGACGACGATGTCGGCGGCGCGGTAGCGGTCGAACGCCTCGTCGTGGTGGAGCCCCTCGACGATCTCGAGGTCGGCGTCGAGCCCTTCGCAGGCCGCGACGACGTGCTCGGTGCCCTTGCGCCGCCGCGACGACGGTGCGTGCAGGATCACAGGGCGCCCGCGGTCCGACGGCGGCGCCGGCTCGATCCGCGACAGGTCGATCCCCGGCGGGATCACCTCCGCCCCGGGCACCCAGCGGATCGCGTCCCAGCTGCCGACGAGCTCGGCGCCTGCCTTCTTCCCCGCCGCGAGCTCTGCCGGCGCCTTGCCGCGGATGTCCGAGCCGAGGTAGTGCATGACGGACCTCTTGCGCAGCGCCCGCAGGATCGGGAACTGCAGCGTCTGCGGCACGAGCGTGAGGTTGAAGTAGAAGTGGAAGACGTCCGTCCGCGGCAGCAGCCGTGCGAGCGCCCGCCACTGCGTCGCCTGCTGGCGCACGAGGCCGCCGCGCCGGTCGAGCGACCAGTCCGCTTCGGAGTGCAGCTTGTAGCGGTTGAAGACGACGAGGGTGGCCTCCACGCCTCGACGCCTGAGCGCCTGCACGTTCGTCCACGGCACGCCGGCGGTGTTGACCGGGCAGTGCGCCACCCGCAACGGCCGGCCGGCATCGCGGCCCGGATCGTGGCCGTCGCGGGCCCGGTCATCGTCGTCGCGCCGGCTGCCCTCGCCGTCCCAGCCGTCTTCGCCCTTCGCGAAACCCGGGTCGCCGCCGCTGTCACCGCCGTTGTGGATCGACTGGCGCACATCCGTCACGAAGCAGTCACCCCTCCGAGCGCCCGCAGCTGCGATCGTTCCGGTAGGGGGCTTCGCGCGCCCCCCCGAGGGGGCTGGACCCACCGGCAGGCGCCCGCAACGGCCGGTCGGGCGCCGCCTGAGCCAAGGGCCCGCGTCATGCGTCCCACTCGAGCTGGTCGAAGTAGCGAAGCGCACTGCGGCCGGGGCGGACACGCGCCGCGAGCGCCAGCAGCTCTTCCGGCGAGATCTCCCCGAGCGCCCGCTTGACCCCGAGCCAGGGGAGGTTGAGGTCCTCCTGGTAGACGATCGTGGAGATGCGGGGGTTCACCTCGATCACCTGGTCACCGACCAGCTGGACGTTGAAGAAGTGCTCGATCTCGAGCGCCGCCACGATGCGGTCGGCGAGCTCGACCAGCCTCGCGTCCCGCAGGGTGACGAAGTACATCGCCAGCCCCGCGCGCAGCGACTCCCGCGTCTTCGGGTGGCCGAGCAGGACCCGCCTGCCGTCGGCAATCCCGTCGACGGTGCGCTCGCCGCCGGTGGCGAGCTCCATCACGAGCAGCTCCGGGCCGCCGGCCGGAGGGAGCAGCTCGACCGCCTCCTCGAGGCGCAGCGACAACGACCCCGGGCGCTCGTGGAGCAGCTCGTGCGCGCGGTCGAAGGTGGCGTCCAGCACGCGGAACCCGCGCGAGCCGGAGGCGACGGCGGGCTTGAAGCAGACCGGCCGCTCGGGGTAGCCGAGCTCGCGCGCAGCGGCCTCGACCTCGGCCGCGCCGTTGACGCGGCGAAAGGCCGGGGCCGGCGCGCCGATCCGGTGCAGGAAGGCGTACGTCTCGGCCTTGTCGTTCGATCGGTGGATCGTGTCCGGGTGCGAGACCAGGACGGGCACCGGGAACCGCTCGCGATGGGCCGCGAGGCCCTCGAGGTCGAACGAGGACTGGGGGAGGACGACGTCGACGCCTTCCCGCTCGACGACCGAGAGGATCGCATCCGGGAAGCCCGGGTCGGATCCCGCCGGGACGAGGTGGAAGGCGTCGCAGAGGTGCCGGCCGACCGAGCGCTCGGACATGTCCGTCCCGACGAGGCGGACGTCCCGCTCCCCGTTCCCGCGCAGCGCCCGGAGGAGCGCTGCAGTGCCGGGCGCGCCCGAGGCAGAGACGAGCACGGTCGCGGGGCGCAGGCTCACGTCAGGTCGATTCTGTCCGCCGCGAGCTGCTCGAGGCGGCGCTCCCGCTCGGCGTCGAGCATCGTGCGCATCGTCCGGCCCATCGTCGACCCCGGGTAGACCCAGATCTCCGGATGCGTGAGCAGCTGGAGCCACGGGAACGCGCCGGCGCGGAGCTCCTCGTGCGGGCAGCCGAAGCGCCAGCGCTGGTTCGAGTCCGAGCGGTACGTCGGCGGAGCGAACCAGGGGTCCTGCATGACGTTGACGGCGCCCGCGACCGGCGCGGCCATGTACTCGGGGTCGGGGTTGTGCCAGGCGACGACGGGATCGAAGCGCTCGTCGATTGTGGCGTTCGGGTACACCGCGTGGAGCCCGACGCGGTGCCGCAGCTCGCGCAGGCGGGCGAGCGCGGCAACCCCCTCGGGAGACGCGAGGTTGTAGAAGACCGACTCGGTCATGAGGAAGTAGGTCGCGGTCGCGCCCGCCTCGGCCTCCAGCTCGGCCATCCGGAGCGCTGCGTCCAGCGAGAGGTCGACGTCGTGTCGAAGCAGGAGGTCGCCGCGTGAAGGCGGCCCGTCGAAGGTGCCGAACCGGTAGCCGCCCGCGCGGGCCGCGTCGAGGAGCTCGCGATAGTGGTCGAGCGTGAACGCGCAGCTCAT
>DASTPC010000190.1:0-14373 GCA_035720085.1 Gaiellaceae bacterium | reverse complement strand
CCTGCGTCCGACGCTCTGGGTCGCCTACGCGACGGCGGCGATGCTGGCCGTGCCGCTGCTCGTGTTCACGGTCGTCCCCTATCTGACCGGCAACTGGTCGAGCGCGACCTTCACCGGCCACGTGGGCGAGGCCGGCGGGTGGGACAGCTGGAAGCTGGCCCTGGTCTGGCTCTACGTGATGTGCTGGACGTCGCTCGGGGTGGAGGCGTGCGCGACCTTCACGCCGGAGTACCGCGACGGTGCGCGTGACGCCGCGCGGGCGCTGCGGGCGGCCGCGCTGTTCTCGCTCGCCGTCTTCGTGCTCTTCCCGCTCGGCGCCGCCGGGGCCGCCGGCGAGCCCGCGATCGCCGAGAGCCCGCTCACCTTCTACGTCGCGAGCTTCGAGGAGCTCGTCGGCGGGGCGGCCGACCTGATGGTCGCGCTGCTGATCGGGAGCCTCCTGCTCGTGCTCAACACGTCGATGGCCGACAGCTCGCGCGCGCTCTACGGCATCTCGGCCGACCGGCTGACGCTCCGCGGGCTCGACCGGCTCAACCGCTTCGGCATGCCCGCGCGCGCGATGACGCTCGACCTGCTCGTCAACCTCGGCCTCCTCTTCCTGCTCGGTAGCACGCTGGCGATCATCGCCGCGGGGAACCTCGGCTACGTCGGGGCGCACGTCCTGGCGCTGACGGCGTTCGTGCTGCTGCGCCGCGACCGGCCCGACGCGCCGCGGCCGTTCCGGCTGTCGCGGCCGCTCGCCGTGCTCGTGGGCCTGCTCGCCGTCGGCCTGGCCGTGGTGCTCGTCGTCGGCGCGACCAGCTTCGAGCTGACCGGGTACGGCGGCGGCCGCGAGCTCGCGATCGCGCTCGGGATCCTCGGCCTCTCGGTGGCGCTCTACGCGTACCGGCGGGTCGTGCAGGACCGAGAGCCGCTGCGGCTGCGCGAGCCGGACGCGTAACGCCCGGCGCCCAACGGGGACTGGAGGCGCATGAGCGAGTACGACCTGGTCGTCGTCGGCGCCGGCTCGGCCGCGCGCGAGGCAGCGGCGCGCGCCGTCGAGGACCACGGCGCGAGCGTCGCGCTCGTCGAGCGCGAGCGCTGGGGCGGCCAGTGCCCCAACGTCGCCTGCAAGCCGACCAAGCAGTACGTCGCCGCCGCGGAGCTCTACCACGACCTGCGCACGGTCGCGGCCGACCTCGGCATCGAGGCGGGGACACCTCGGTTCGACCTCGCGGCGCTGAAGGCACGCAAGGACTGGCTGGTCGGGCCGCAGGAGGCCTGGCTCCGTCGGTTCGAGGATGCCGGCTTCCACCCGGTCGCAGGCGAGGCGAGCCTGGTCGACGCGCGAACCGTACGGGTGGGGGAGAGGCTCCTGCGCGCCGAGCGGATCCTGCTCGCGACCGGCTCGCGCACCGCGGTGCCGCCGGTGGGCGGGATCGCCGACGTCCCCTGGGTCGACCACGTCGGCGCGCTCGAGCTCACCGAGCTGCCGCGGTCGCTGCTCGTCCTCGGCGCCGGCGCGGTCGGGCTCGAGCTCGCGCAGGCCTTCGCCCGCCTCGGCTCGCGGGTCACGATCGTCGAGGGCGCCGAGCGAATCGCGATCCGCGCCGACGAGGACGCCGCCGCCGAGCTCCACGCCGCGCTCGCCGACGAGGGGATCGAGGTCGTCGGGGGCACCTTCGTCACCGCGCTCGAGCGGCGGGGCGACACGACCGTGGCGACGCTCGAGCCGCGCGACGGCTCGCCGCAGCGGACGATCGACACGGAGCTCGTGCTCGTCGCCTCGGGCAGGCTGCCGAACGTCGAGGCACTCGGCCTCGAGGCGGTCGGCGTCGAGCACTCGCGCGCCGGCATTGCCGTCGACGAGCGGCTGCGCACGAGCGTCCCGGGGATCTGGGCCGCCGGCGACGTGACCGCGACGATCCAGCTGACACCGGTCGCGGCGATCCAGGCGCAGGTCGCGGTCGACGACATGCTCGGCTCGGGCATGCGGTCGGCGCGGTACGACGCGCTGCCCAGCACGATCTTCACCGACCCGGAGCTCGCGCAGGTCGGCCTGACGGAGGCGGAGGCGCGCGCCCAGGGGTTCGACGTGGGGACGTCCTCCTACGCGGCCGGCGCCCTGCTGCGGCCGTACTACGCGGCCGCGCGCGAGGCCACCCCGCGGGGGCTCGCGAAGCTCGTCTTCGAGCGTGGCTCACGGCGGCTGCTCGGCCTGCACGTGGTCGCGCGCGGCGCCGGGGAGCTGATCCAGGGCCACGCGGTCGCGCTCCGGCTCGGCGCCACGGTCGACGACCTCGCGCTCGGCCACTACGCCTTCCCGACCGTCGGCGAGGGCGTCCACTACGCCGCCGAGGCGGCGCTGGCGGCGGAGCGGGTGGCGTGACCCTGGTCCCCGCGCCGGGCGCGATCTTCCCCGACCTCGCGCTGCCCGACCACACGGGCCGGCCGCGGCACCTCTCGGAGCTCGCCGGCGGCGACCCCTTCGTGCTCGTCACGTCGCGTGGCTGGTGGTGCCCCAAGGAGCAGCGCTTCCTGCGCGGCCTCGTCGAGCTCCAGGACGAGTTCGAGGTCGCCTACACGCGGCTGGTTGTGGTCTCGGTCGACCCACCCGAGGTGCAGGCCGCGTTCCGGGCCGGGCTCGGCGGCCGCTTCACGTTCCTCTCGGACGCGGGCCGCGTCTACCTGGACGCGCTTGGCCTGCGCGAGACGACGGACACCGTCCACCACCCCTACCTCCCCGGGGCGTTCTCGCTCCACCCCGATCTTCGCGTGCACCGCGCCTACGACGGCTACTGGTTCTGGGGCCGTCCGACCGCCGAGGAGCTTCGCCGCGACATGCGCGAGATCTCGGCGGCGCTCCGCGCGGACTGGGTCGCTCCCGCGGCATGACCACGTCGGTGCGAGGCCCGCGCCGGACCGGCTCGTCGCGGCTGTTCTGGGACGGCGAGCGCCTCGACCGGGGGCTCGCCGCCCGCGGCAGGCGGTTCCGCGCCGACCCCCGCTGCTTCGCCGGGTCGCCCGTACGGGCGTGGGCGCACGTCTGCGCGCTCCCGGACGAGCGGGCGAGGCTGCCCTTCGACGACCCGGCGGTGCAGCAGGCCCGCCGGGAGGCGCTCGCCTGGTGGATTCCGCTGCTCGGCTCCTCCCTCCTGACGCTGACGACGCTCGCCGTCGACTCGGTCCACTACGGCGGCGCCGTCACGGTCGCCACCGACCCGCGCTGGTTCGCGCTCGACCCCTTCACGCGCCTCTTCCCCGGCACGACGATCGAGACCGACCTGTTCGCAGCCGTGCCGCCGCCGGCCGGCCCGCTCGTCGAGCGGACGGACGGCGTCGCCTGGCCCGGAGGTGCGTTCCCGGCGCGCCGGCTCACCGTGCGCTGACGAGCCGCGAGCGCCGTCACCCGTCGCTCCGCGCCGCCGACCGGTACAACCTCGGCGGAGATGGCCGCCGACTACGACCCGCTGGAGCAGCACCTGCTCGAGGCGCTGCGGGCGCTCACGCCCCCCGCCGTGGCGGCGCCGAGCCTCCCCGAGGCGGGCGCGCTCTGGCGGGCCCAGGTCGACAGCCGGCTCTGCGACCACGCCGCGCGCTGGCTCCAGGAGCGCAAGCTCGGCTACTACACGATCGGCTCGGCCGGCCACGAGTCGAACGCCGCCGTCGCGCTCGCGCTGCGGCCTACCGATCCGGCGCTGCTGCACTACCGCTCCGGCGGCTTCTATCTCGCCCGGGCGGGCCAAGCCGGGCACGACGGCGTCACGGACGTCCTGCTCGGCATGGCGGCGGCCGCGGACGAGCCGATCGCGGGCGGCCGGCACAAGGTCTTCGGCCACCCGGACCTCGCCGTGATCCCGCAGACCTCCACGATCGCCTCGCACCTGCCGCGCGCGGTCGGGACGGCACTCGCGATCGACCGCGCCCGCCGCCTCGGCGTCGAGTGCCCGTGGCCGGAGGACGCCGTGGTCGTGTGCAGCTTCGGCGACGCGTCGCTCAACCACGCGGCCGCCCAGGCGGCGCTGAACACTGCCGCCCACTGCGCCCACCAGCGGCTGCCGCTGCCGCTGCTCCTCGTGTGCGAGGACAACGGCCTCGGCATCAGCGTGCCCTCACCGGCGGGCTGGGTGGAGAGCGCGCTGCGGGCGCGCGAGCAGCTTCCGGTCGAGCCGGCCGACGGCGACGACCCGGCCGGCGTGCTCGCGGTCACCTGCCGGCTCGTCGACCGCATCCGGGAGAGCCGGCGCCCGGCGATTCTCCACCTGCGCACCGTCCGCTACCTCTCGCACGCGGGCGCCGACGTCGAGACCGCGTACCGCTCGCAGGCCGCGATCCGGGCCGACTACGACCGCGACCCGATCCTTGCGACCGCGCGCGTGCTCGTCGCCTCGCGGCAAGCGGCGGGCGAAGAGCTCGCGGGCGACTACCTGACCGCGCGCGAGCGCATCCGCAGGCGCGCGCTCGAGGCGACCGAGCGGCGGCCGCTCGAGACCGCGGCAGAGGTGATGCGGCCGCTCGCGCCTCGCTCGCCGGAGGCGGTCGCTGCCGCCGCGGGAGAGGCGCCGTGGCCCGAGGGCGAGCCGCTGACGCTCGCGCAGGCGCTCAACCAGGGCCTCGCGGACGTGCTCGAGCGCCTGCCGGAGACGCTGCTCTTCGGCGAGGACGTCGCCGTCAAGGGCGGCGTCTACGGCGTCACGCGCGGCCTGCACGCCCGCTTCGGGGCGGCCCGCGTGTTCGACACGCTGCTCGACGAGACGTCCATCCTCGGCCTCGCCCTGGGCGCGGCCGTGAGCGGCTTCGTCCCCATCCCCGAGATCCAGTACCTCGCCTATCTCCACAACGCCGAGGACCAGCTGCGCGGCGAAGCCGCGACGCTGCAGTTCTTCTCGCAGGGGCGGTACCGCAACGGGATGGTCGTCCGCATCGCGGGCTACGGCTACCAGCGCGGCTTCGGCGGCCACTTCCACAACGACGACGCGGTCGGTGTGCTGCGCGACATCCCCGGGCTCGTGATCGCGTCGCCGGCCCGCCCGGAGGACGCCGCGCCGATGCTGCGAACCTGCGTCGCGGCCGCGAAGGTGGACGGCAGCGTGTGTGTCTTCCTCGAGCCGATCGCCCTGTACCACACGCGCGACCTGTACGAGGAGGGCGACGGTCTCTGGGCAGCGCCGCCTGCGGCCGGGCACGTCCCGGTCGGTGCCGCCCGGACGCACCTGGACGGCGGCGACCTGACGATCGTGACCTGGGCGAACGGGCTCCTGCTCTCCCTGCGGACGGCGCGCCGGCTCGCGGAGCAGGACATCCACGCGCGTGTCGTCGACCTCCGCTGGCTCGCGCCGCTGCCGCTCGAGCACGTCCTGCGCGAGGGCCGGGCCACCGGCAGGGTGCTCGTCGTCGACGAGACGCGGCGCACCGGCGGCGTCTCGGAGGGCATCCTGGCCGGGCTCGTCGACGCCGGCTTCGAAGGGAGCATGTCCCGCGTCGCGAGCAAGGACTCGTTCGTGCCGCTCGGCGCGGCGGCCAACCTCGTGCTCGTCTCGGAGGACGAGATCGAAGCCGCCGCGCTCGCCCTCGTGCACGGTCGCGCGGGTGTCGCCACGCGGTGAGGCGGTGGGGCCCGGACGGGCGTGGTGCCCGCCCGGGCGACGCTGTCAGCCGGCCGTTTCCCAGTCGTCGGTGACCGCGAGCGCGTAGATCACGAGCAGCGCGAGCGCGATCGCCGCGGCGCCGAACCAGGGGGCGAAAGAGAGGATCAGGAAGCTCTGGACGATCACGAGGCCCGCCCAGATGTAGGCGACGATCCGCCCGTAGGCGCCGCCCTCGAGCAGCGAGTAGCCGGCGTAGAGCGCGGCCGCCGCGATGCCGAGATCCCACAGGCCCCACCAGAAGAGGCTGTCGCCGAAGAGGCCGCCGCTCAGCTGCGCGACCTTCGTGCTGTCCGCGAGATACGCGATCCCGGAGATCACCCTCAGGGCGGCCACCGAGAACAGGACCACCGCTGCGAACGTCAGCCAGCCCGGGCGCCGGGCCGTTGCCACTGCCATCGTCACTCCTTCCCGTCGTCGGATCGACCCGCGGACAGCTCCGCAGCGAAGAACTCGAGCGCCTTGCGCGTCTTGGTCTGCTGCTCGCCCTCGAGGTCGAGGCCGTGCCGTTCGAGGTACGCCCGCGCCTCGAGCCCGACCTGGAACGCCTCCCCCGGCGCGCACTTCGTCGAGAGCTCCAGGAGGCGCGTGCCGTCGGGGTAGAGCCACATCTCCCCGACCAGCTTCCGCTTGGAGTCCTCGGGCGTGAAGGCGACCTTGAGCACGAACAGCGGTCCGAGCACCGAGAGCCCGTCGAGCTCGACGCCCTCGGGCGCGTGCGCGGCGTAGAACGACCGCTGTTCCTTGGTCAGGAGCTTTCGCAGCGGCCGCCGCCCGGCGACGGTCTCGCGGATGACCGCGTTGTCCACCTTCGCCTTCATCGACGCCGAGCAGACGTAGCCGCCGGGCATCGCGTCGACTTCGACGCCGACGGTGCGCGACCTGCGCACGTCCTCCGGGAGGTCGTCCGGGACGACCGGCCGTAGCTTGACCACGGTGTCGCCCGAGCGCCCCTGCACCCGGCGGGCGCGCACGACCACTCCGGCGGTGCTGAGCGCAAGCTCGGGCGTGTCGAAGAAGAAGACCTGCCGGATCTGCGCGTCGAGCGGGTCGACCCCGAGCGCCGTCACCGTCGAGCGCTGCTGTACCTCCGGGACGGTGACCTTCAACTCGACGGTGTCCGACGCGCCCATCAGGTCGAGCAGCTTGGTGAGCTCCTCCCCCGGGAGATCCGTCAGCCGTGTCCGTGTCGCCATAGCGTTCCTTTCGGTCGTTGCGTCCGGCCTGTCCACGCGCGGCGCCGCACGGGCTCGCCGGCGGCCCGGAGAAGCGGGAAGCGTCGCATCGCGGCTAGCCGGCCACCGGCTTGCAGGCGGCCGTCACTGGAGCCCGTGCCGCCCTGGCCTGTGCCAGCACCTGGAGCGAGTCGTCGATCTGGCCCTGCATGCCGGCCGTCTGATCGTTCTCGATCGACGTGTCCAGGCCGTTCACGGAGCTGACGTAGAGCTTGACGTTGCCGGCGAGGTCCTCGAGCGCTGCGGCGCACGCTCCGGACGTCTCCTGCTCCAAACCGTCGAGCGTCTGCAGGAGGCTCGTTCCCTCCTGCACGACCGTGCCCGTCGCGCCGCCCATGCACGAGGCTACCGCGTCGCCGTTCGTGGCGGTCGGGATCTTGTCGGCGCAGCGGCGGAAGACCGCCGTCGCCGACTGGTTGACCTTCTGGGCCCGGGCCGCGGCCGCCTGGTAGGTCGCCCACGACGCAGCGGAGAGACGGGTGTTCTCGGCCGTGGTGGCCGTCTCCGTCTCGGCCGGCACGGAGGTCGTCGTGCTTGCCTCGTCGCTGTCGTCGTCGGAGCCGCCGCAGCCCGCGAGCAAGGCGACCGCCGCCAGGACCGCGAGTGCCGCGACGCGCCTGTTCGACGCGGATGCCGAATGGTCGATCTCGCACCTCCCTCGCGTGACCGTGCTGGAGCCACGATGCCGCCGCGGTGGCGGTGGGGCATCGTCCCATCGGGATGATACGCCGCGTCCCGCCGGGGACACACGCGATAGGCTGTGGACCCCCGATAATCGATTAACGCCTCACCTGTGGGAGGGCTGGGGCGTGGCTCGATGTCTCGCGCACATCGAACACAGGCCGACCGGCACCGTCAGACACGAGGCCGACCAGGGCGCAGCGATGCCTCGCCCCCGGCGGGCGGCGCCCGCCCGCGTACAGCCGCGGCCGCCCCGTCGTTCGAGCTGCTCGAGTCAAAGCTGGCGCTGCCCAAGCTGCGGGAGGAGCTGGTCTGCCGGACGGCCCTCGTCGAGCTGCTGAAGTCCACCGACGCGCGGATCGTCAGCCTCGTCGCACCCGCCGGCTACGGGAAGACGACCCTGCTGACGCAGTGGGCGCTCCACGACGCCCGCGCGGACGCCTGGGTCACGATCGACCGGCGCGACGACGACCCCGTCGTGCTGCTCACCTACATCGCCGCCGCGCTCGACCGCGTCGAGGCGATCGAGCCGTCCGTCTACGAGGCGGTCGCTTCGGCCGGGCCGTCGATCTGGACGACCGCCCTGCCCCGCCTCGGCGCCGCGCTCGCGGCAACGAGGGAGCCGTTCGTGCTCGTGCTCGACGACGTCGACGAGCTCCGCGACCGGGACTGCCTGGACGCGCTGACGGTGCTCGCGGGCCACGTCCCCGCGGGCTCCCAGCTCGTGCTCTCGGGACGCGGCGAGGCGCAGCTGCGGCTGCCGCGGCTGCGGGTTGCGGGCGGGCTCCTGGAGATCGGCTCGACGGAGCTGGCGCTCTCCGACGCCGAGGCGCACACGCTCCTGACGCGCGCCGGCGTCGAGCTCACCGCGGCGGAGGCGGGCGAGCTGAACGTGCGCGCGGAGGGCTGGGCCGCCGGCCTCTACCTCGCCGCGCTGTCGCTCGGCAACTCGGGCGATCCGGCCCGGCTGACCACCTTCGCGGGCGACGACCGCCTCGTGATCGACTACCTCCGCTCGGAGCACCTCTCCGGCCTCAGCCGCAAGCTCGTGCAGTTCCTGACCAGGACATCCGTGCTCGAGCACATGTCGGCGGCCGTGTGCGACGCCGTGCTCGAGCGCGGCGACTCGGCGCAGGCGCTCGAGGCGCTGGAGCGGGCGAACCTGTTCGTCGTCCCGCTCGACACCAATCGCGGCTGGTACCGGTACCACCACCTGTTCCGGGAGATGCTGCGCACGGAGCTCGAGCGCCGGGAGCCCGAGCAGGTCGCCGCGCTCCACCGGCGCGCGGCCGCCTGGTACACCGGGAACGGTCGCTTCGACTCCGCGATCGACCATGCCTCCGCGGCGGGCGACGTCGACGAGGTCGCCCGCCTCGTCGGCCTGGCGTCGTTTCCGACCTTCCGCAGCGGCCGGGTCGCGACCGTCGAGCGTTGGCTCGACGCGTTCGACGACCCCGAGCTGCTCGCCCGCTACCCGGCGGTCGCCACCTTCGGCGCCTACGTGCACGCGCTCCGGGGGCGGGCGCGCGCCGCCGAGCGGTGGGCCGACGCGCTCGAGCGCTCGACCTACGAGGGGGAGATGCCGGACGGCAGCGCCTCCATCCGCCCGTGGGTGGCGATGGTGCGGGCGCTCCTCTGCCGGCGCGGCGTCGACCGCATGCGCGAGGACGCGGAGCAGGCCGTCGCCGAGCTAGCCGCGGGCAGCCCCTGGCGGGCGCCGGCGGCGATGTTCGCCGGGGTCGCAGCCCGCCTCCAGGGCAACCTCGACCAGGCCGGGGCGCTGCTCGAGGCCGCGGCCGGGGCGGCGGCCGAGAGCGGAGCCAGGTACGCAGGCGTCGTCGCCCACGCCGAGCTCGCGCTCCTGGCGCTCGAGCGCGGCGACGTGGACGAGGCGGAGCGCCAGGTCGCGGCCGGCGGCGGGTTCGTCGAGGACAGGTCTTTCGTCGACTACGCGCCGAGCGCGATCCTGTTGGCGGCGCGGGCGCGGCTCGAGGTCCGGCGCGGCAGCACCGAGCGCGCACGCGAGAACCTCGTGCTCGCGCAGCGCCTCCGCCCGCAGCTGACCACCGCGCTCTCCTGGTTCTCCGTACAGGCGCGACTCGAGCTGGCCCGGGTCCACCTCGCGCTCGGCGACCCGGCCGGCGCGCGGGCGCTGCACCTGGAGGTGCGCGACGTGCTGCGAGCCCGCCCCGACCTGGGCACGATGGCGACCGAGGCCGCCGTGGTGGGGCGGCAGATCTCGGCGGTCGCCGACCCGAGCACGGGCTGGGCGTCGACGCTGACCGCTGCGGAGCTCCGGCTGCTGCCGCTCCTGACCACGCATCTCTCGTTCCGCGAGATCGCCGAGCGGCTGTTCGTCTCGCGCAACACGGTGAAGACGCAGGCGATCTCGGTCTACCGCAAGCTCGACGCGTCGAGCCGCAGCGAGGCGATCGCGCGTGCGGTCGAGCTAGGCCTCGTCGACGACGGCGTCTCCTCGCGCCACCGCGATTTCACCCCGGCGGGATGATGTGCAGCGCCTCGCCGAGGCGTCGAATGAGCCAAGGTGGCGCACGACTACAGGGCGACCCTGCGCAGGCTCGCACTCCGGGACGACCGGTTCATCGAGCGGCTGCTCACGGAGGAGTGCACGAGCTCGGTGCGCGGAGAGCTCGACGCCCGCGAGCGGGCGCTCGTCCAGCTCGGCGCGCTGATCGCGCTCGACGCCGCGCCACCGTCGTACATGAGCGCCGCCCAGGCGGCGCTGCGCGCAGGCGCGACCTACGAGGAGATCGTCGACGCGCTGGTCGCGGTGCTGCCGGTCGTCGGTGCGGCCCGCGTCGTCTCGGCCGCGCCGAACCTTTCCCTCGCGCTCGGCTACGACACCGCCGAGGCGCTGGAGACGGCCGAGAACGGGATCTGACGCGTCGGCAGCTCAGGCGACCCAGGCGCCGCCGATGCCCTGGTGGTCGGCCGCCGCCGCCAGCTCCGCGTCGACGTCGGAGCCGAACGCCTGCGCGACGGTGGCGTCCAGGCGCCCAAGCTCCTCCGCCACGGCCGCGCGCCGTTCCGGGGGCACGGCGTCGTGCAGCTCCTCGAGCATCGCGCGGAGGCGCCGCGTCACCTGCACGGACGATGCTCCGTAGCACCGGATCTCCGTCACGCCGAGCCGGAGCACGTCCTCCCAGCGACGCCCCGGCACCAGCACCGGGCTCTCCGGAGGACCGCCGTCCGGGCCTGCGGAGGCGTACGCGGGGCTGGCTCCGAACAGCTGCAACGTGTCGCCGAGGTGGTCGAGCACCTGCGTCGCCGTCGTCGGATCGTTGATCGCCGGCGAGAGCGCTTTGATCGCGACGTCGGCCAGCACGCGCACTGCGAAGGTCGGATCCTGTTCGATCGTCCGCTCGTCGCCGAGCGCGATCAGGCTGCGGAGGTGGCGCTCGGCTCGCACCGGCTCGGCGTTGCCGCCGAAGACGTCGAGCAGGGCGGCTCCGGCCGGGACGAAGTCGCCGACCGGGCGGCGCAGCACGAGCACGCAGCCGTGCGCGCGCGCAAAGCGGACGAGCCCCCGCGCGTCGACGGCCTGGATCGCGCCGGCGCGGGTGCTCCGCACGACGAGCGCCGGCTGCCCGGGCCCGTCGTAGCGCTCGAACACGAGCCGCGGGCCGTCCGGGCCCGTGCTCCGCTCCGCCCCCTCGATCGCGCGGCGGCCCGCCTCGGCGGCGAGCGCCGCCACGGCCACCGGCCGCAGACGGTGGATGGAACGGTCGAGGAAGAGCAGGAAAAGCAGGAGGTTGAGCGCGACCAGGGCGCCCGACGCCGTCACCCCGAGATCGGGGACGCTGTCCCCCTCGACCCGCCGCAAGAGCGAGAACGAGAAGGTGATCGTCCCGACGAGCGCAGCGAGCAGCGTCTTCAGCAGGCGGTCGCGGTAGAACAGCCGCATGTAGCGGGCCGAGAACGTGCTCGTCGCCATCTGCACGACGAGGACGGTGACCGTGACCACGAACCCGGCCAGGGCGGCGACGGCGCCGATGATCGCCGCCAGCACGGTCGTCGCGGTCGGCGCCGTGTACTGCCAGTAGCTCGGGACGTCGACGCTGTGGTCGAGCCACAGTCCCAGGTGGCCGAGCACGAATCCCGCGACCGCGCCCACCAGCGGCAGCACCCAGAGGCTCCCTTTCAGGTACTGCCGGAGCCGGAAGGAGAGCTCCCAGGTCACGGGCGTCCGGCGCGGGGTGTGGCGACGCGCATCGAGGGAGCGTGAACGGCGCGCCGGACGGGCCGATTTCGTCCCTTGTGGACGATGCCGGCTCCCGGCGGGAGGGCTAGCTTCGCCGGCGTGACGACCACCAGCGCCCCAGGCGGCGGTGCTCGGCGGAGACAGTGGCGGCCACGCGTCTAGCACCGTCCGGGCGGCAGGTCGCGCTGGAGCACGGCGACCAGCGGGTCGTGGTGGTCGAGGTCGGCGGCGGCCTGCGCTCGTACTCGGCCGGCGGCCGCGACCTCCTGGACGGGTACCGCGACGACGAGCGGTGCCCCTCCGGGCGCGGGCAGCTCCTGCTCCCCTGGCCGAACCGGATCGAGGACGGCACCTACGAGTGGGACGGGCGGCGGCACCAGCTGCCGCTCACCGAGGTGGAGAGCCGGAACGCCATTCACGGGCTGACCCGCTGGGCGGCCTGGACGGTGAGCGCGGCTGAATCCGGCCGCGCGGTGCTGGAGCACGTGCTCCACCCGCAGCCCGGCTATCCGTTCTCGCTCGCGCTCGAGGTCGAGTACCGGCTCTCCGACGCGGGCCTGCAGGTGCGCACGACGGCGACGAACGTCGGCGCCGACGCGTGCCCATACGGCGCCGGTGCGCACCCGTACCTGACCGTCGGGACGCCGACCGTCGACGACGTCGTCCTGCGCGCGCCGGGCGCGACCGTGCTCCACTCGGACGCGCGCGGCATCCCGACGGACGCCGTACCCGTCGAGGGAACCGACCTCGACTTCCGCCAGGCCAGGCCGATCGCCGCCGTGAAGCTCGACAACGCCTTCACCGACCTCGAGCGGGAGCCCGACGGTGCCGCCCGCGTCGAGCTCCGCCCGCCGGACGACGGGCCCGGGTTGAGCCTGTGGGTCGACGAGAGCTACGGCTACCTGATGCTCTTCACCGGCGACCCGCTTCCCGACGTCGCGCGCCGCAGCCTCGCCGTCGAGCCGATGACGTGCCCGCCCGACGCGTTTCGCAGCGGCAAGGCGCTGATCCGGCTGGAGCCGGGCGAGTCGCACACGGGCACCTGGGGAATCGCGCCGGCGGACGTGCCGTTCCGGGCGTGACGCGCCCGGCATGAGCATCGTCATGCTCGCCGCGGCCCAGGCGCCCGACACGGGCTCGCTGGTGCTGGTGCTCGGAGCGTCGAGCCTCGGCGCGCTGCTCTCGAAGCTGCACCACCGGGTCGTGCTCCCGACCGTCGTGCTCGAGATCGTGCTCGGGATCGCGATCGGCCCCGAGGTGCTCGACTGGGCGGAGGCCGACAGCTACATCGACCTCCTCGCCAACTTCGGGCTCGTGCTGCTGTTCTTCTTCGCCGGCCTCGAGGTGATCGAGAAGAACGTGCCGACGCTGCTGCTCGTGCGCGGCGGCATGGGCTGGGGGGTCTCGCTCGCCCTCGGGCTCGTGGCCGGCTTCGTCCTCCACGGAGCGGGCCTCGACGCGGAGTGGTGGCTCCTTGGCATCGCGCTCAGCACGACCGCGCTCGGCACGCTCGTCCCGATCCTCGCCGACACCGGCCTGCTGACGACGCCGCTCGGTCGGGCCGTCCTCGGCACGGGCGTCGCCGGGGAGTGCTGGCCGATCGTCGTCATCTCGGTCTTCCTCACCGGGGTCTACGGCGCCGCCGCGGAGGTGATCCTGCTGCTGGCTTTCGGGGCGGTCGTCGCCGCCGCGGCGGCGGCCGCCGTGCGCGCCCGGCCGCCGCGGGTCGTCCGCGTCCTCCCGGAGACGGTGCACACCACGGGGCAGACCGCGGTTCGCCTGTCGCTCTTCCTTCTCGCAGCGCTCGTGCTGCTCGCCAACGACGTCGGCTTCGACTTCGTGCTGGGCGCGTTCGCGGCGGGGCTCGTCGTCGGGCTCGCGCTCGACTCGCCGGAGGGCAGGGCCGTGCGGATGCGGCTCGAGGGGATCGGCTTCGGCTTCCTGATCCCGATCTACTTCGTCGTCACCGGGATGAACTTCGACCTCGACAGCCTGCTGACCCCCGGCGGGCCTCGGTCTGGCGGCGCTGTTCCTGGCGCTGCTGCTCCTCGTCCGCGGGGCGTCCGCCGTGCTCTGGCTCCGCGAGCTGGAACCGCGGCAGACGCTCAGCCTCGCCGTCTTCGGCGCGACCGGGCTGCCGCTGATCGTGGCGATCGTCGGGATCGGCGAGGATCGTGGCGCGATCGCGACGGACGTGGGCACGTCGCTGGTGGGCGCCGGGATGATCTCCGTGCTGGTGTTCCCGCTGGTCGCGCTCGCGCTCGCTGGCCCGCGGGAGCAGGCGGCGCCGGTCGCGGCCGTCGCCGGCGAGCCCTAGATGCCTGACCCGAAGATCCCGGCGGGCCGGATGGCGCCCACGACGCGGCGCCGGTTCACCACCCGGGCGCGCCGCACAGGCTTCTAGCCTGCACGGCGTGTACGTGCGGCGCCCGGCTTGGTCGTGAACGCCCCCGGCTGCGGGGCATTTTCCGGTCAAGCATCTAGCTAGTCGACCACGAGCACGTCGCAGCCGGCTGCGCGCCGGACCTCGTCGGCGACGTCCGTCCCCAGGACGCGCGCGAAGAAGCCGCGGTGATGCCCCCCCAGCACGACGAGTTGCGCCTTGCGGTCA
>DASTPC010000189.1:0-2780 GCA_035720085.1 Gaiellaceae bacterium | reverse complement strand
AGGCCACCGACGAGGTCGCCGACGCGATGAAGGAGACGCTCTTCGAGACGAACCCGGTCTACATGATGGCCAACTCGGGCGCCCGCGGCTCGTTCAACCAGATCCGCCAGCTGGCCGGCATGCGCGGCCTGATGGCGAATCCGAAGGGCGAGATCATCGAGCGGCCGATCAAGGCGAACTTCATGGAGGGGCTGTCGGTGCTCGAGTACTTCATCTCGACGCACGGCGCTCGCAAGGGCCTCGCCGACACCGCGCTCCGCACCGCCGACTCGGGCTACCTGACGCGGCGCCTCGTGGACGTCTCGCAGGACGTGATCATCCGCGACCAGCCGGGGAAGGATCCGAGGGACTGCGGCACGCAGGAGTACGTCGACCTGCCGTCGCTGTTGGACGGGCAGCTGAACAGGAGCGTCGCCGGCCGGATCCTGGCCGTCGACGTGCACAAGCCGCTCAAGGACGGCAAGCCGGGCAAGACGGTGCTGGCCGAGCGCGGCGAGGAGCTGACGCTGCCGCGGCTGCAGGAGATCCTCGAGGGGCTGGAGGAGCACGCGGAGGGCTACAAGGTGCCGGTTCGGTCGGTGCTGAAGTGCCGTGCCGAGACGGGCGTGTGCCAGGCCTGCTACGGGACGTTCCTCGCTACCGGCGAGGGGTCGGAGATCGGCGACGCGGTCGGGATCATCGCGGCGCAGTCGATCGGCGAGCCGGGCACGCAGCTGACGATGCGGACCTTCCACACGGGCGGCGTCGCGGGCGCCGACATCACGCACGGCCTGCCGCGCGTGGTCGAGATCTTCGAGGCGCGTAACCCGAAGGGGGCGGCGACGCTGGCGGAGGTGTCGGGCAAGGTAGAGGTGGAGGACACCGACCGCGGCCCGAAGGTGACAGTGGTGCCGGGCGAGCTGGACGAGAACGGCGAGCCGATCCCGGCGCGCGAGTATGCGTTCCCGCGGCGGACGCGCCTGCTGGTGCGCCACGGCGACACGGTCGAGGCGGGGAACCCGCTGAACGACGGCTCGCTGAACCCGTCCGAGCTGCTGTTGCTGCGCGGCTCGACGCCGACGGAGCTGTACCTGGTGGGCGAGGTGCAGAAGGTGTACCGCTCGCAGGGCGTGGACATCCACGACAAGCACATCGAGCTGATCGTGCGGCAGATGCTGAAGAAGGTGCGGGTCGAGTCGGCGGGCGAAACCGAGCTGCTGCCGGGTCAGCTGGTGGACAAGGTGGTGCTCGAGAAGGCGAACGAGGAGGCCCGGAAACAGAAGAAGGAGGAGGCGACCTTCGAGCCGCTGATCCTGGGGATCACGAAGGCGTCGCTGGCGACGGAGTCGTTCCTGTCGGCGGCGTCGTTCCAGGAGACGACGAAGGTGCTGACCGACGCCTCGATCGAGGGGAAGGTCGACCACCTGCACGGGCTGAAGGAGAACGTGATCATCGGCAAGCTGATCCCGGCGGCGACGGGGTTGAAGCGCTACCGGGGGATCGAGATCGAGCCGTCGGAGCCGCTGCCGGTGCTGGGCTACGGGCCGGAGACGGAGGCGGAGCTGCTGGCGGCGCTGGAGGAGATCGGCGGCGACGGGGAGGGGATCGACCTCTCCGCGCTCGGGCTCGCCTTCGACGAGCCGACCACGGACGGCGGCGGCGAGGCGGGCGAGCCCGCCGAGCCCGAGGAGGCGTAGCCCGCCGGGTCACTGGTTCGAGCGAGAGGGCGGCGAGAGCCGCCCTCTCGTGCTCTCAGAGCCAGGGGTTGAGCACCCAGACACCGCTCTCGCGCAGCATGCCCTCGTCTCGGGTCACGAGAGTCAAGCCGTGAACCAGCGCGGTCGCCGCGAGGAGCGCATCGACGACGGGGAGTGGCGCGGCGGCGCTGACCCGGCCCCATGTCTGGGCGACGGCCAGGTCGACGGGTAGCACCCGGTCAGCGAACTCCCGTCCGAGCCCGTCCAACCACCGCTCGAACACGACGGCCTGACTCGGATCGCGACCCCGGAGGCGCTCCACGCCCTGTCGGATCTCGCCGACGACGAGGACGCTGACGTACAGCCCGTCGGCACGCGTCCCCGCGAACCATTCCGCGACGGGCTGCGCCGGCGTCCGCTTCCGCAGCTCGCTCAGCACGTTCGTGTCGAGCAGGTAGCTCAGAGCTCGACCGGGCGCGCCGGCTCCAGAGAGCGCTCGAGCTCCAGGCGATCGAAGTCGGGAGCTTCGCGCAGGAACCGCTTGAAGTCGGGGCCGAGCCCCCGCAGCCGCCGGTACTCCTCGAGCGAGAGCACGACGACGACCTCTCGCCCGCGCCGGCTCACGATCTGCGGCCCATCCGAGAGCGCTCGCTCGACGAGCTCGGAGAGCTTCTGCTTGGCGACCTGAAGCTGCCAGACCATGCCCCGATTCTACCTAGACTGTCTAGACAGTTGCGCTCTTTGTGACTGATCGCCACAAGGCCGGCTCGGGCGCTACTCGCCGCGGGCGTTGCCCCGGCCGTTCTTGTCGCCCTTCGACCGCCGCAGGGCGTCCTCGGCGCGCTCGAAGAGCGACATCGCGTCGTCGTCGGGGCGGAGCTCCGCGATCCCGGCCGAGAGGCCGAGCCGGGCGACGTGCTCGGGCGGTCGCCGCTCGAGCGTCGCGACGATGCGCGCGAACAGGCCCTCCCCGTCGGCGAGCGACGACTCGGGCAGGATCAGCGCGAACTCGTCGCCGCCCCAGCGGCAGACGACGTCGGCCGCGCGCGCCACCTCCTGCAGCCGCTCCGCCACCTCGGCGAGCACCGCGTCGCCGACGAGCAG
>DASTPC010000188.1:0-2618 GCA_035720085.1 Gaiellaceae bacterium | reverse complement strand
CGGCCGCGCCCGCGTTGGACGCGGCGCCGAGCTTCTGCGGGCCTCTGCCGTTCCGGGCGGAGGCTCGGCGGGGGCGCGGCGCCCGGCAAGGGCGCTCTTGGCGCCGCAGAGCGGGACCTCCGCCGGGCTGGCCGGGACCGGCCCCAGAAGGGCCGATCCCGAGGTACGCCCAGAGGTACGCCCGATTCGCGCTCTGCCGACCCAGGTGACCTGCCTGACCGGCTTGAACAAGCCGTTTCGGCTTGCCCAAACGGCCGAGATGGCCCCGGGAGGAGTCGAACCTCCGCACGTGGATTCGAAGTCCACCGCTCTATCCGCTGAGCTACGGGGCCTGGCGCAACCGCTGCGCGGTCGCACCTCACGAGACTAGTGTGGCGGCTCGCTCGGAACGGAGGTGCTTCGCGACGCGAAGCAGCCGCCGCGCAGCGGCAGAGGGTGGCGGACGGGATTCGAACCCGCGACCACCGGGACCACAACCCGGGGCTCTACCAACTGAGCTACCGCCACCGTGCAGCCGCGGAAGGATAGCGCCGCGGCAGGGCGTTCGCGGCCGCCGGCCGGGCGGCGGGCTTCTCGTCGGGCGTACGATCAGCGACCGGTGGGGGGCCCGCGGCATACCCGGTTCGGCTGGTGGCTCGAGGAAGCGGGCGGAGCCGAGCCGACCCGGCCGCTCACGGGCGACACGACCGCCGACGTGGTGGTCGTCGGCGGCGGTTACCTCGGCCTCTGGACCGCCTGGCAGGTGAAGGAGGCCGAGCCGGACGCCGACGTCGTCGTGCTCGAGGCTGGACGCTGCGGGCACGGCCCGAGCGGCCGCAACGGCGGCTTCGTCTCCACGCTCTGGGACGACCTCACGATCCTGCGAGAGCGGGTCGGCGATGCCCGCGCCGTCGAGGTGTGCAGGGCTTCGGAGCGGGCCGTGCGCGGGATCGGAGCCTGGTGCGAGGCGCAGGAGGTCGACGCCTGGTATCGCGCGGCGCCACAGCTCGAGGTGGCGACCTCGGAGGCGCAGCTCGGCTCCTGGGACGAGGCCCTGCGGGCGGAACGAGCCGTCGGTGGGGACGAGACGGTCGCGCTCGACCGCGACGCCGTCCGCGCGGTCTGCGGCTCGCCGCTCTTCCTCGGCGGCACCGCGCGCCGAACCGCGGCGACGGTCCAGCCCGCTCGCCTCGCCCTCGGCCTGCGCCGCCGCGTCCTCGAGCGAGACGTCCGGGTGTACGAACGGAGCCGCGTGCGCCGCCTCGAGCCGGACGCGAGCGCGGAGACGGCAGACGGCCGAGTCCGCGCGCGCGCCGCCGTCCTGGCGGTGAACAGCGCGGCCGCGGGCTTCGCCGGCCATCGACTCTCGCTGGCCGTCGCGTCGAGCCACATCGTCCTCACGGAGCCGGTTCCCGACGTGCTCGAGGAGCTCGGCTGGACCGGCGGCGAGTCGATCTCCGACTGCCGGACGCTGCTGCACTACCTGCGCACCACCCGCGACGGACGGATCGCGTTCGGGTGGGGCGGCGGGAGGATGGGCCTCGGCGCGTCCGGAGGCGCGCGGCTCGAGGTCGACCCGAACGTGGTCCGCTCGATCGCGGCGAGCCTCCGGCGCTTCTTCCCGCAGCTGCGCGGCCGTCGGATCACGCACGCCTGGGGCGGGCCGATCGACGTCTCCCCCACCCACCTGCCCGTGTTCGGAAGCCGTGGCCGGGTGCATCACGGCTACGGCTTCACGGGCAATGGCGTCGGGCCCGCCTATCTCGGCGGCGAGATCCTCGCCCGGCTCGCGCTCGACCGGCGCGACGAGTTGACCGCGCTCGCCCTGGTCGAGCCCGAGCGGGCGCACTTCCCCCCCGAGCCGTTGCGCTGGGCGGGCGGATCGCTGATCCGCGCCGCGCTCGTCCGCAAGGACCGCGCCGAGGACGAGGGCCGCGCGCCCGACCCGCTGACGGCGTTCGTGGCGTCTCTGCCGCGACGGCTCGGGCTCCACCTGCCGCGCTGAGCCCTGAGGGCCGCGGCGCCCGCCGACGGGGCGACGCACTACCCTCCCCGTGGGCGCCCGTAGCTCAGTGGACAGAGCGGCGGACTTCTAATCCGCGGGTCGGAGGTTCGAATCCTCCCGGGCGCGTACGCTGGGTGTTACAAGGCTGCAGCCTCGATCGACCCGAGCAGCGCGTCGGCCTCGGCAAGCGCGGGCCTGTAGCCCATCGACGCGAAGAGCTCGCGCGCCTCGCGGAGCGGCGCCTCTGCAACTGGCATTCTGAGCGCTGCGAGGCAGCGGCCGTGACCGAGCAGGGCGTAGGCGTGCTCGGGGACGTTCCCGAACGAGCGCCAGCGCTCGGCCGCCTCGGCGTAAAGCGCGGCGGCGTCGGCGTGATCGCCGGCCTCGACGAGCTGCGCCCGAGCCGAGGCAACGGCGTGTTCGTGGAGCGGGGCGACGGGCTCCACGCCCGCGGCCAGACGCTGGGCGAGCGGCCGGTCGTCGAGCGCGAGCGCGACCCGGACGAGGGACGGTAGGAGCGCCGCGTAGTCGGGGTCGACACGGGCGTCGATCTGGTCGAGCTCGCGCAGCAGCGCCCGTGCCTGCTCGGTCTGGCGCCGGGCGAGGAGAAGTTGGGCGGTGGCGGCGAACGCGA
>DASTPC010000187.1:0-2592 GCA_035720085.1 Gaiellaceae bacterium | reverse complement strand
ACGAGCTCGGCGGCGACGGAGATCATGTAGCGCGGCCGGTCGGGCATCAGTGGGCCTGCCGGTCGCGGTTTCGCGTTTCTGCGTCGGGAGCTGCAAGCGATGCGAGGACGCAGGGAGTGTCCATCTTGGTGAATATGGACGCGACCGAGGACGAAGCAGTGCGCCGCAGATCGCGGCGGAGGAACGCACTAACTGCTGCCGGCAGGCCCACTTAGCTCACCTGCTCGAACCGCTCGCGTGGCTGCTCCCTGGACACCTTCCGGTAGCCCTCGAGCGCCTCCTTCTCGGCCTTCGAGAGCTTGCGGGGCACGGTCAGCCTGACGCGCGCCAGCAGGTCGCCGTTGCCGCCGCCCTTCAGCTTCGGCGCGCCGCGGCCCTTGACCCGCAGCAGCTTCCCGTGCTCCGAGCCGGCAGGCACCTTCAGCGCCACCGGCCCGTCCGGGGTGGGGATCTCGACCGTCGCGCCGAGCGTCGCCTCGGGGTAAGTGACCGGCACGTCGAGCACCAGGTCGGCGCCCCGGCGCTCGTACAGCGGCGAGGGCTCGACCTCGACGACGACGTAGACGTCGCCCGGCGGCCCGCCGTTCCGGCCCGGCTCGCCCTTCCCCTTCAGGCGGACGCGGGTGCCGTCGCGGGCACCCGGCGGGATCTTCACCGCGTAGCGCTTCGTCACGCGCTCGCGGCCGCTGCCGCGGCAGTTGCGGCAGGGATGCTCGACGATCGTCCCGTTGCCCCGGCAGCGCGGGCACGGCTGCGAGAGCGCGAACAGGCCGTGGCTGTCGGAGACGACGCCGCTGCCCTGGCAGGTCGGGCAGACCACCGGCGAGGTCCCGGGCTCCGCGCCGGTGCCGCCGCAGACGTGGCAGGCGGTGTCGATCTCGACCGGGACGCGCACCTGCACTCCGCGGAGCGCGTCCTCGAAGGACAGCCGCACCCGCGACTCGAGGTCGATGCCGCGCTCCGGCTGCGGCCGGCCGCGCGGGCCTCCGCGTCCGCCGCGCCCGCCGCCGAAGATGTTGCCGAAGAGGTCGCCCAGGTCGAACGAGTCGTCGACGCGGACGTTCCGGAAGCCGTCCGGCCCGAACGGCCCCGCGCCGGGGCCGGCCGCGCCGAACTGGTCGTACTGCTTGCGCTGCTCGGGATCGGAGAGGAGGTCGTACGCGGCCTGGACGTCCTTGAAGCGCTCCTCGGCCGCGTCGTCGCCCGGGTTGCGGTCCGGGTGCGACTCGCGTGCGAGCCGACGGTAGGCCTTCTTGATCTCCTCGTCCGACGCCGTCTTCGGGACGCCGAGGACGGCGTAGGGGTCCTTCACCGCCGCCATCTCACTCCGCCACGATCACCCTGGCGGGCCGGAGCACCCGGTCGCCGAGCCTGTAGCCCCGCTGCAGCACCTGCAGCACGTCGCCCTGCTCGGCGTCCTCCGCGGGCTGGGCGAGCAGGGCCTCGTGCACGTGCGGGTCGAACTTGCCGTCCGCCTCGATCTCCGCCAGGCCCTCGCGCTCGAGCGCCTGCCGCAGCGCCTGCTGGACGAGCCGCACGCCGTCGACGAGCTTGTCCTCGTCGTGCTCCTCCGCGGCGTCCAGCGCGCGCTCGAGGTCGTCGAGCACCGGCAGCAGCTCCTGCACGAGCCGCTCGTGGGCGCGCTGGGCCTGGGCGGCCTGCTCGCGGGCGGTGCGCTTGCGGAAGTTGTCGAAGTCGGCCGCGACGCGCTGCAGGTCGCGCAGGTACTCGTCCCGCTGCGCCTCCGCCTGCCTCAGCGCGTCCTCGTCGGCGGCGGAGACGGCCTCCGCCGTCTCCGCCCCGGTCTCCCGCTCCTCCTCGGTCACGACCGCTTCGCCGCCTCGTCCTCGTCGATCACCTCGTAGTCGGCGTCCTCGACGACCTCGTCCTCGGCGGACGCGCCGCCGTTGCCGGCCGGGCCGGAGGCGGACGCCGCCTGCGCGCCCGCGTCGGCGTAGACGGCCGAGGCGAGCGGCTGCGCCGCCTGCTGCAGCGCCTGCGTCTTGTCGCGGATCTCGGCGAGGTCGGAGCCCTCGAGCGCCTGGCGGAGCTCCATGATCCGCCCCTCGATCGTCCCCGCGTCGGCGGCGTCGAGCTTGTCGCGGTGCTCCGCGAGCGACTTCTCGGTCTGGTAGGCGAGCGTCTCGGCGAGGTTCTTCGTGTCCGCGAGCTCGCGCAGCCTGTGCGCCTCGCCGGCATGCGACTCGGCGTCGGCGATCATCCGGCTCACCTCGTCCTCGGAGAGCCCGGAGCCGCCCTCGATCCGGATCTGCTGCTCGTTGCCCGTGCCGAGGTCCTTCGCCGTCACGTGGATGATCCCGTTCGCGTCGATGTCGAACGAGACCTCGACCTGCGGCAGCCCGCGCGGCGCCGGCGGGATCCCGACGAGCTGGAACTTGCCGAGCGTCTTGTTGAACCCGGCCATCTCCGACTCGCCCTGGAGGACGTGGATCTCGACCGAGGGCTGGTTGTCCTCCGCGGTCGTGAACGTCTCCGCCTTGCGGGTCGGGATCGTCGTGTTGCGCTCGATCAGCTTCGTGAAGACGCCGCCCTTCGTCTCGATCCCGAGCGACAGCGGCGTCACGTCGAGCA
>DASTPC010000186.1:0-8174 GCA_035720085.1 Gaiellaceae bacterium | reverse complement strand
GGTGTTCCCGGTCGGCTTCCGGGCCGCGGTGCGCTCGCGCGTGATGCGGATCGAGCCGCACGACTACCACGCCGTGGCCGCCGCGGCGCCGGAGGTCGCGCTCGAGGTCGGCAGGCTGGCCGCCCACCGGATGGGCGGTGCGAGCGGGCTGCAGGGCATCGCCGCCGAGCCGCCGCCGCCGCGCGCGGTCGTGGTCGGGCACCGCTGGGACGCGTCGTGCGCCGAGCTCCGGCGCTTCCTCGACCGGAACCAGATCTCGGCCCGCTGGGTCACGCCAGACCTGCCGGACGCCGCGGAGCAGTGGGGCGGGCCGCTCCCCGCCGAGGAGGACTGGCCGGCCCTGCGGGCCCTCGGCGGCACGACGCTCACGCGCCCGGAGTTCCGCCGCGTGGCGGAGCTGCTGGAGATCGCCACCGAGCCCGAGCAGGCCGAGTACGACACGGTGATCGTCGGCGCCGGCCCCGCCGGCCTCGCCGCGGCGGTCTACGGGGCGTCGGAGGGCCTGTGCACGGTCGTCGTCGAACGGGAGGCCCCCGGCGGGCAGGCGGGCACGTCCTCCCGGATCGAGAACTACCTCGGTTTCCCGTCGGGCGTGTCGGGTGACGAGCTGGCGAGCCGGGCGCTGCAGCAGGCGAAGCGGCTGGGCGCCGAGATCCTCGTTACTCGCACGATCACCGGGATCGACGCGTCGACGCGCGAGGTCGAGCTCGACGGCGGCGACGTGCTGCGCGCGCGGACGATCATCCTCGCCTGTGGCGTGTCGTGGCGGCGGCTGGCGATCGAGGGATTCGACCGGCTGGTCGGCAAGGGCATCTGGTACGGCGCCGCGCGCCACGAGGCTCCCAACACGCACGGCCTGGACGTCCACACGGTCGGCGCCGGCAACTCGGCGGGACAGGCGGCGATGTTCTTCTCCACCCACGCACGGAGCGTCACCATGCTCGTCCGCGGCGACGGGCTCGAGCGGAGCATGTCCCGCTACCTGATCGACCAGCTCGCCGCGCGGCCGAACATCCGCGTGCGCGTCGGGGCGGAGTTGGAGCGCGCACACGGCGACGTTTCGCTCGAGGCGATCGAGGTCCGTGATGCGGTCACGGGGGAGACGGAGCGCCTCGCGTCGGGCGGTCTGTTCATGTTCATCGGCGCCGACGCCGAAACCGCGTGGCTGCCGCCCGACGTCGCTCTCGACGGTCGCGGCTACGTCCTCACGGGCTCCGACGTCGCCGCCGCGGGCCGCTGGCCGCTCGACCGCGACCCGTATCTGCTCGAGACGAGCGTGCCGGGCATCTTCGCCTGCGGCGACGTCCGCCTCGGGCCGGTGAAGCGCGTCGCCGCCGCTGTCGGCGAGGGCAGCATGGCGATCGCCTTCGTGCACCAGTACCTGCGCGAGACCGAGGCCGCCGGCGCCCTGTAGCGGCGACGCTTGCGTCCCGCGCGCGCGAGCTGCTACCCGCCGCCCTCGAGCCGCTGTTTCAGGTTCGCGTGGCTCTGGGGCAGCTCCTTCGCCGCCTGGCGGCGGACGACCAGCGGAACGAGCAGCTTGCCGATCCCGTGGCCGTCGAAATCCAGCTCGAAGGTGAAGCGCGTCCGCCGGCCCTCGTCGAGCGGCTCGAAGCGTCCCTGGCCGCGGGCTCGCACCGGGCCGTCGACGACCTGGAACGCGTAGCTCTCCGGCGGGTCGTAGGCCGTCAGCTCGCTCGTCATCGTCTGCTCGCGCTTGCCCATGCGGCGCGTCAGCGAGATCCGCGACCCCTGGTGCAGCGCGTCGGCGTCGAGCCTTTCGGCGCGCACGAACGCGTCCTGCCATTCGGAGAAGTGCGACGGATCGGTCACGTAGGCGAAGACGTCGGCGGGGCTCCGGTCGATCTCGACGCTATGGACGAGCGGCGCCATGATCCCTCCCTTTCGTCGCTTGCCTCCATCATGGCCGACCGGTGGCGCGACGCAAAGCCGTTGCTGCTCCCGGCCGTGGAGCGGTGTAGCGTCTTCCCGTGAACCTCGCCTGGGGCGCGCTCGTCATCGTCGCCGCGACTGCCATTGCCGTGACGGCGATGCTCCTGGTGCGGCGCCGCGCGCCCGAGGGCAGCTACTTCACGGACGGCGACCGGGCCTCGGGCGTGTTCGGCGTGCTCGCGACGGGCTTCTCGGTCCTGCTCGGGTTCATCATCTTCCTCGCGTTCGCGAGCTACGACCAGTCCCGGACCGGCGCCGAGACGGAGGCGCTCGTGCTCCTGCAGCAGGTCGAGAACGCGCAGCTGTTCCCGCCCGCCGCCGGCAGGGAGCTGACCGGTCGGCTGATCTGCTACGGGCGGTCCGTCGTCAACGACGAGTGGGATCGGATGAAGGCGGGCACCGAGGGCGACGCCCCGAACCCCTGGGCGGTGCCGCTCTTCGAGACGCTCCTCACGGTTCAGCCGGTCACCGCGAGCCAGCAGTCCGCATACGACAAGTGGCTCGAGCAGACGTCCTCCCGCGAGGAGGCCCGGCGTGACCGCGTCCACGGCGCGGCGGGGATCATTCCCTCGCCGCTCTGGGTCGTTCTCTTCTTCATCTCCGCCGTCGTCTTCGTCTACATGCTCTTCTTCGCCGACAGCGGCGAGTCGGCCGTGACCCAGGGGATGCTGATGGGCGCGGTCGCGTCGGTGATCACGGCGCTGCTCCTCCTGCTCGCGTTCCTCGACAACCCGTTCCACACCGGCGTCGGCGGGCTGGAGCCGACGGCGATGGAGCGCACGCTGCGCGCGCTCGACGGCCTGCTCCCCGAGGTCGCCGCAGACGTCGTCCCGCCCTGCAGCGCCGAAGGCCGGCCGACCTGAGCGGCGAGGCCGGCAGCGACCGCGTCGCCGTGATCGCGACCGTGCTGCTTGCCGTGGCGACGGTCGCGACGGCGTGGAGCGGCTACCAGGCGAGCCGCTGGAACGGCGAGCAGGCCAAGGCGGCGGGCCGCAGCAACGCCGCCCGGATCGGCGCGACGCAGGCGGCGGACCTCGCCAACACCCAGGCGGAGATCGACGTCGCCGTGTTCACCCAGTGGGTGGACGCCTTCGCGCGCGGCGAGGACGAGTTGCGCGAGTTCTACTTCGCGCGGTTCCGGGCCGAGTTCAAGCCGGCGGTCGCCGCCTGGATCGCCACGCGGCCCCGGAAGAACCCGGACGCGCCGTTGACGCCGTTCGCGATGCCGCAATACCGGTCCGAGGCGCGGGAGGAGGCGGCCCGGCTCAACGGCGAGGCGGACGCCTGGGCCGCGAAGGCGCGCACGAACGTGCAGCGGTCGACGGACTACGTGCTCGGGGTCGTCCTGTTCGCCGCGGCGCTCTTCTTCGCCGGGATGAGCACGAAGCTGCCCGCGCCGAGGCTCAGACTCGCCATGCTCTCGATCGGCATCGCCGTGTTCCTGCTGACGCTCGGGTGGATGATCACCTTCCCGGTCAGCTTCTCGGTCTGAGGCAGCTCAGCGGCGGATGCGGACGGTGAAGGTCGCCTGACCGCGGACGCCGAGGACGACGACAGCGGTCGACGCCCGCAACACCTTCCCGCGAGCCTTGGGGGGCAGTCGCCACACGCACGTCGCCAGGCCGGACTCGAAGGGCTGCGCGACGCCCGTCAGCGGGCGTCCGCCGAGCCGTGCCGGGCAGGCCACCGTGGCCGCGTCGACGGGATCGCCTGTGTCGGAGCGTGCGACCATGACCGTCGTCGCAAGCCGGCGGCCGGCGCGCGGGGGCGCCGAGGCGGGCCTGGGCCGGGTGAGCTGCAGGGCAGGCGGCGGCGGATCCGGCGGCGGCTCGCCCGCCGCGACCAAATCGGCGTCGGTGAAGCCGTAGCGCCTCGCGATCGGCCGGAAGTCGACGCCGAGCACCGGGTTGACGTGGTGGAGGACGAGCTCGCCCACGGTCGTCGCCGGGTGGCTGCGGAGCCGCAGCAGGATCCGGCGCAGGGCCGGGAAGCCGCCGGCGCGGTGCACCTCGCGCCAGAAGCAGGCGGCCGTGTCGTAGGACTCGTGGGTGATGGCGAACGCGCGCAGGTCGGCGTAGGGGTAGCGGGCAAAGCCGTCGGAGTAGCCGGTCTCGTCGCACTCGTGCGACGGGCTCAGGGGCTCGGCGCCGTAGCGCCAGGAGCCGGCGAAGAGCCAGTCCGTGAACTGGGCGAAGCCCTCGTTCGGCCACGGCAGCGACCAGCTCTCCCACGTCAGGACGTGCGTGATCTCGTGCGGGCCGAAGCAGAGCCGCTGCGCCGCCAGGCTCTCCCACCAGCCGCGGACGCCGGGCCCGACGAGCCGGAACGAGGCGTCGGGGACGTGCGAGAGCACGCCGGTGGGCGACGCGTGCGAGACCCGCCCGCCGTCGATCACCCAGCGCATCGTGAACCGTGCGACAGTCGGCGGTCTGTGGTGGATCAACCGCTCGACCTCGTCGGAGCAGAGCTGGACGCCCTGCGCCATCAGCTGCAGCTCCTCCTGGGACGCGAGCACGGCGGGCGCCTCGAGCCGCCAGTCCTCGGTCTCGGCCACGCGCACGTCGGTCTGAGCGTGCGACGCGCCGGCCGCCAGGCCGACGGCGAGCAGCAGCAGCGCCGAACCGAGCAAGAGACGCACGGCCACTCGATCGAAGCACAGCCGGCGCCCGCTGTCAGCTGCTCGCGCCTCGGCACAGACGGCGCGTGCATGCTCTGCCAACCGTGACGACGAGCCGGACAGGGCGCAGCGACGTCTTCGACCGTGTGCTCTGCGCCGTGGACGGCTCCCCCGGCGCTCTCGTCGCCGTCCGGCAGGCGCGGCAGCTGACCTCGCCGCTCGGGCGCGCCGAGCTCGTCACCGTCGTCGAGGTGCCGATGACGGTGGTCGCGCCCTACAGCGCGCAGCTGATCGTCCACGAGGCCCGGCGGCGCGCCTCCGCCGCGCTGGCGGCGGCGCGGGCGGCGTGGCCGGAGGTGCCGGGCGAGGTGCTCGAGGGACCGCCCAAGGCCGGACGGGTGCTCGCGGAGCTCGAGCGGCGGCACGCGACGCTCGCCGCGGTGGGCGCCGGGAGCCACGACCGGGCCGCCGGCGCGGTGCTCGGCAGCGTCCCGACCACGCTCCTGCACCGGTCGGCCTGCTCGGTGCTCGTCGCCCGCGCGGGGCTGGGCGCTACGGACGGGTTCCCGCAGGCGGTCGTGGTCGGCGTCGACGGCTCACGGGCGTCCCTGGCGGCGCTGACCGCGGCCCGCGACCTCGGGCGCCGGCTCGACGCGACGGTGCGCGTGCTGGCGGCGGGCAGCGGCGTCGACGAGGAGGCGCTCGCCGGTGAGCCGGACGTCGAGCGGGTGAGCCCTCAGCCGCTCGAGGCGCTGCTCAGGGCCGCGCGCGACGCCGACCTGGTCGTCGTCGGCAGCCGAGGCCTCCGGGGGCTCCGCGCGCTCGGCAGCGTCAGCGAGCGGCTCGGGCACCGCGCACCGTGCTCCGTGCTCGTGGTCAAGCCGCCGGCGCGCTAGCGGAGCACGCGGTACCGGAGGTGCGTGACGGCGGGGGACTCGAGCACCCGCGTGCACTCCAGCCGGACGACGCCGTCCGGCAGGCCGTCGAAGAGGCGCGTGCCGCCGCCCAGGAGCAACGGCACGACGTGCACCTGCAGCTCGTCGAGGAGCCCCGCGGCCAGGTATTGCTGCGCGACGCTCGCGCCGCCCGCAACCTGGACGTCCCGGTCGCCGGCGGCCTCTCGCGCGCGGGCGAGCGCCGCTTCGGCCCCGTCCGTGACGAAGGTGAACGTCGTGCCGCCCTGCATGCTCGCGGGCGCTCGCTCGTGGTGCGTGAGGACGAAGACGGGCACGTGGAACGGCGGCTCGTCGCCCCACCAGCCGTCTCGGTTCGGGTCGGTCTCCCACGGGCCCTCACCGCTGCTGAACATGCGGCGCCCCATCACGAACGCGCCCGCGCGCGAGACGGTCTCCTCGAGCAGGTCGTCGTCGGCGCCGCCGACGCCGCCCTCGAGTCCATGCCGCTTGCGCCAGCCGGCCAGGCCGACGACCCATTCGTGGAGGCCCTCGCCGCCGTCGCCGAGCGGCTGCTCGAGCGTCTGGTCGCGACCGGCCACGTAGCCGTCGAGCGACATGGTGATGTCCAGGAACAGAGCCATTCGCGCCTCCTTCAGCGTCACGCGATCCACCGTTGAGACGGCCCGGGGAGCCGTAGCTCATCGGTCGGGCTAGACGCGTGCGCCGGCGACCGCCTCGCGCAGGCCGGCGGCCACGCCTTCGACGATCGCCTCCAGCTCCGCCTCGCTGACGACGAAGGGCGGCGAGATCTGCAGCGCGACTCCGCGGAGCACACGCGTGAGGACGCCGCTCCGGCGCGCGGCGAGCACCGCCGCTGCCGGTGCGCCAGGGCTCGACGCGAGCAGCTCGGGGTCGAGCTCGATCCCCGCCGCCAGGCCCGCGACGCGGACCTCGGCGACGCCGAACTCGTCGCGCAGGGGCTCGAGCAGCCCGCGGAGCACGGGCTCGAGCGAGGCGACGCGCGCGACGAGGGCCTCGCGCTCGAGGATGTCGAGGTTGACGAGGCCGGCGACGCAGGCGCCCGCGTGGCCCGAGTAGGTGCCCCCCTGCAGGAACGGCGCCGCGCCCTCCTCCCAGAACGGCGCCCGCACCCGGCCCGAGACGACGACCGCGCCGAGCGGCACGTAGCCGGACGAGATGCCCTTCGCGCAGGTCATCACGTCGGGGACGAAGCCGTAGCGCTCGCAGCCGAACCACGTCCCGAGCCGGCCGAAGCCTGAGATCACCTCGTCGGCGACGAGCAGCACGCCGCGCTCGCGGCAGATCCGCGCCACCTCCGGCCAGTAGCCGTCCGGCGGCGGGATCACGCCGCCCGCACCGATCACCGGCTCGCCGATGAACCCGGCCGCCCGCCCGTCGAGCTCGTCGAGCGTCCGGGCGAGCTCGGCGGGGTCGTCGTGCGCGACCTCGACGACGTCGCCGACGA
Organism: Gaiellaceae bacterium; assembly: GCA_035720085.1. GTDB lineage: Bacteria > Actinomycetota > Thermoleophilia > Gaiellales > Gaiellaceae > Gaiella. The sequence goes on along the minus strand of DASTPC010000186.1, from coordinate 1,222 downwards.
GCGTCCCGTAGCCGTCGCGCACCGCGGGGATCCCGGAAAGCGAGGTGCCGTAGGCGTTCGTCCCATGGTAGGCGTGCCGCCGCGAGACGATCACCGTCCGTTGCGGCTGCCCGGCCAGCGCCCAGTGCCGGCGGACGATCTTCGCCGCCGTGTCGACCGCCTCGGCGCCGCCGGTGCCGAAGAAGACCGCAGCGTCCTCGATGGGGACGAGCTCCGCAACGCGCTCGGCGAGGCGCAGCGCCGGCTCGTTCGCGTGGTCGCCGAAGACGTGGTGTGCCGCGAGCGTGCGCAGCTGCGCGCCGACCGCGTCCGCGATCTCCGCGCGTCCGTGGCCGACGTTCGCGAACCAGAGGCCGGCGGTAGCGTCGAGGTACTCGCCGCCGTCGGCGTCCCAGACCCTGCAGCCCTCCCCGCGGACGAGGACGAGCTCGTGCCCGTCGACCTTCCCCATCGCGGCGAAGGGATGCCACAGCCGTCCCGTCCCGCCCGTCATGCCGCAACGCTAGCGCGCCGGCGCGTCACAGGCCCGCGAGGGCGACGCTCGAGAGGGCGAAGACGGCGTGCAGCGGGACCCGGACGGTCACCGCGCCGGCGGCGTCCGACACGACCTCGCCTGCGTACTCGTTGCGGCCGTCGCCCGTCCGGTTCCAGACCGCGAGGGTGAGCGGGGCGGACGGCGCGAGCCCGCCGATCGCGTAGGAGGCGACGGTGGGGGAGACGCCTTCGAGCTGGGCCCCGCGGGCATGGAGCCCGAGGACGGTGAGCTCGCCTGCGGGCCCGGCGAAGGCGGTCAGGTGCTTGGGGCCGGCCGAGGGGCGGCGACGCTCGACCGCGAGCACCCGCCAGCCCGGCCCGGTCGTGGCGGTGACGAGGCGCAGCGCCTCGTAGCCGGGGAAGAGCGGCCAGGCCTCCTGCCAGGGGCCGATCGCGGAGAACGCCTGCGTGCCGCGGTCGTACTTGCCGGCGAAGCAGTCCCACCTGACCGTGCCGGCATAGCCGAGCTGCGCCGCCGCGATCTGGAACCACGCCTGCTGGAAGGCGGCGATCCGCGTCCGCGCCAGGGGCGTGCCGTCCTCGTAGAGGCCGGGCGCGGGCACGCCGGCCGGCCGCCGGCCGCGCACGCCGTACTCCGTCACGTACAGCGGCTTGCGCCCGGCCGCCGGCAGGGCGTTCGCAAGCTTGCGCACCTCGGCGAGCCGGCCGCGGAACTTGGCCGTGTCCC
>DASTPC010000185.1:0-13816 GCA_035720085.1 Gaiellaceae bacterium | reverse complement strand
GTCATCCTCTTCGTCTCGGCCATCGCGGTGACTCCTCTCGTCGTCGTCTTGGTGGACTCGACGAGTCTGAGCGCCGCGGTGGCCGGACCATCACCCAGCTCCGTCCGGCGCGCTCCTACACCACGCTATGGGACGTGACCCCCACCTCTCGGCCCGACGCGATGGCCTGAGCGGGAACGTCACGCCGGGAGGAGGCGCAGGTCGGATGTCCGGTACGCCTCGCCCCCAGCGGCGCCGTCGCGGCGACGGCGAGCCAACCCCGCCCCACGGCGTCGCCACGGCCGGGAGCAAGAGACAGGCAGCGGCTTGTGTTGAATCAACACAAGCCTGCCCTTCCGCCGACGGCCGCACGGCCGCGCCACGGCAGGTGTACGCTCAGGCCGTGAGCTCCCTCGTCCGGCGGATGAGATGAGCGCAGTCGGGCTTGCGGCCGGGCGGGACCGACTTCTCCGGGAGCTGCTCGAGCAGGTCGCCGACCGGCTGCCCGCCGACCGCGCCGACGTCGTCGGCAGGTTCGCGAAGCACTACGTCCGCCGCCTGCCCGCCGACGCCGCCGAGACGGTCACGGCCGAGGAGCTGTTCGGCCAGGTGATGGGAGCCTTCGAGCTCGCCGACGCCCGCGGCACCGACCCGATCGCCGTGCGCGCCTTCAACCCGACGCTGGCCGGAGACGGGTACCTGTCCGTCGGGTCGATCGTCGAGACGAACACGCCCGACTCGCCCTTCCTCGTCGACTCCGTCTCCGAGGAGCTCGACGCGCGGGGGCTCGCGATCCGGCTGCTCCTCCACCCCGTGCTCGGGATCGAGCGCGACGAGGCCGGCCGGATCGTAGACGTCACCGCGGCCAAGGAGGCAGCCTCGGTCGAGTCGGTGATGCACTTCGAGGTCGACCGCCACCTGGCGGGGCCGGAGCTGGCCGACCTGGAGGAAGCCGTGCGCGGCGTGCTCGCGGACGTCCGCGCCGCCGTCGAGGACTTCCGCGAGATGCGGCAGGCCGTCGACCGGATGACGACTGCGGCGCGGGCGGGAACCTCGCGCTACGAGGAGGACGAGGTCGACGAGACCGTCGCCTTCCTGACCTGGCTGCTCGACGACAACTACGTGTTCCTCGGCTATCGCGAGTACGCGATCGAGGGCGAGGGCGACGAGCGGGCGATCGCGGTCGTGCCCGGGTCGGGGCTCGGCATCCTCCGCGGCGAGGACGTCTCGTCGTTCGCCCGGCCCGTGCGCCTCGCCGACATCAACCCGTCGCTCCGGCCGCGGGTCGAGGGCGGCGAGCTGTTGATGGTCTCGAAGACCAACCGCGCCTCGACCGTGCACAGGCGGTCGAAGATGGACTACATCGGCGTCAAGACGGTGACCGCCGACGGGACGGTCACCGGCGAGCTGCGCCTGCTCGGCCTGTTCACCTCCAAGGCCTACATGGAGCCCGCCGGCGGGATCCCGCTGATCAAGAGGACGCTGCAGCAGGTACTCGCGGCGGAAGACTTCGTGCCGGGCTCGCACGACTACAAGTCCGTCGTCGCGCTGGTCGAGAACTTCCCCCTCGACGAGCTGCTCCAGGTGCCGGTCGACACGCTCCGCGCGACCGTCGTGCAGCTGCTGGAGCTGCAGGAGCAGCGCAAGGTTCGCGTCTTCGCCCACCCCGACCTGTTCGACCGCAGCGTCTCGCTGCTCGTCGCGCTGCCGCGCGACCGCTTCAACGCGGAGCTGCGGCTGAAGCTCCAGGAGCTGTTCATGGAGCGCTTCCACGGCACGAGCGTCGACTACCACCTCGCGCTCGGCGAGGCCGACCCGGCGCAGATCCACTTCCGCATCCACGTGGCCGACGGCCTCATCCCGGCCGTCTCCTTCGGCGACCTGGAGCAGGAGGTGGCGGCGCTGACGCGCACCTGGGAGGACCGGCTGCTCGAGCGGCTCGTCGCGCTCCACGGCGAGGAGAAGGGACGCGCGCTGTGGACGCGCTGGGCCGACCGGCTGCCCGAGTACTACAAGTCCTCGACGGACGTCTACCGCGCGGTCCTCGACGTCGAGCACCTCGACGAGCTGACCGAGGGAGACGACGTCGTCGTGGCGCTGCAGAACGACCGCGGCCACGCCGAGCGGCTGACGCGGGTCGAGCTGTACAAGACCGGCGGGCGGGCGAACCTCTCCCGCGTGATGCCCGTGCTGGAGGCGCTCGGCCTCGACGTCGTCGAGGAGGTGCCCGTGCGACTCGAAGGGCCTGGGGACGTCTTCCTCCACGACTTCGGCGTGCTCGGCCCCGACCGGGCGCCGCTCGACGTCTCCGAGTGCGCCGACCGGGTCGCCGAGGCGATCCGTGCCGTCTGGCGCGGGGAGACGGAGTTCGACTCGCTCGACCGGCTCGTCGTCCAGGCCGGCCTGACCTGGCGGCAGGTCGACTGGCTGCGTGCGATGCGGACGTACCTGCTCCGCGTCAGCGCCGGTTTCACGCGCGACTACCAGAACGACGCGTTCGCGGCCAACCCGCAGATCGCACACGACCTCGCTCGGTACTTCGAGCTGCGCCTCGACCCGTCCCGCGAGCGGGACGAGGCGGGCGAGGCCGAGCTCCGCGACACCATCCTGCGCCGGCTCGACGCCGTGCCGTCGCTCGACCAGGACCGGATCCTGCGCTCGTACCTCCACCTGATCGACGCGATCGTGCGGACGAACGCGTTCCGGCCCGGCCGGACGTTCACCAGCTTCAAGATCCGCTCGGCCGGGGTGCCCGAGATGCCGCGGCCCTACCCGCTGTTCGAGATCTTCGTCCACTCCACGGAGATGGAGGGCATCCACCTCCGCGCCGGCCGCGTCGCGCGCGGCGGCATCCGCTGGTCGGACCGGATGGAGGACTACCGCACCGAGATCCTCGGCCTGATGAAGACCCAGACGACGAAGAACGCCGTCATCGTCCCGACCGGCTCGAAGGGCGGCTTCGTCGTCAAACGGGCGGTGCCGCCCGAGGAGCTGAAGGAGGAGGTGCGCCGCCAGTACGTCACGCTCGTCCGCGGCCTGCTCGACCTGACCGACAACCTCGTCGACGGGGCGGTCGTGCCCCCGCCCGACGTGCGGGTGCTCGACGAGGCCGACCCGTATCTCGTCGTCGCGGCGGACAAGGGCACGGCGACCTTCTCGGACACGGCGAACGCGGTCGCGGAGGAGGTCGGCTTCTGGCTCGGCGACGCGTTCGCTTCGGGAGGGTCGAGCGGCTACGACCACAAGGCGCTCGCGATCACCGCCCGCGGTGCCTGGGAGTCGGTCAAGCGCCACTTCCGCGAGCTCGGCCGCGACGTGCTGCGCGAGCCGTTCACGGCCGTCGGCATCGGCGACATGTCGGGCGACGTGTTCGGCAACGGGATGCTCTACACGGCGCAGACCAGGCTCGTGGCCGCGTTCGACCACCGTCACGTGTTCGTCGACCCCGATCCCGACCCGGCGGCCGGGCTCGCCGAGCGGAAGCGGCTCTTCGAGCTGCCGGGCTCCAGCTGGGAAGACTACGACCGCGCCGCGATCTCGGTCGGCGGCGGGGTCTGGCCGCGGAGCGCCAAGTCCGTGGACGTCTCCGCCGAGGCCGCGGCGGCGCTCGGGATCGAGCCCGGGCCGCTGACGCCGAACGAGCTGATCCGGGCAATCCTCCGCGCCCCGGTCGACCTGCTCTGGAACGGCGGCATCGGCACCTACGTCCGCGCCTCCACCGAGACGGACATGGAGGCGGGCGACCGGGCGAACGACGCGCTCCGGGTCGCCGGCAGGGAGCTGCGCGCGCTCGTCGTCGGAGAGGGCGGCAACCTCGGCTTCACGCAGCCGGGCCGGATCGAGTACGCGCGCGCCGGCGGGCGCATCAACACGGACTTCATCGACAACTCCGGCGGCGTCGACTGCTCCGACCACGAGGTCAACCTGAAGATCCTGCTCGGGATCGCTGTCGCGCGCGGCGACCTCACCCGCAAGCAGCGCGACGAGCTGCTGGCCGAGGTCGCGGAGGACGTGACGAAACACGTCCTCTACGACAACTATCTGCAGGCCCAGATCATCTCGCAGGAAGCCGCCGCCTCCACCGGCCGGATCCGCGACTACGAGGACCTGATCGCCTCGCTCGAGGCCGAGGGGCTGCTCGACCGCGCCCTCGAGCACCTCCCGTCGACCGAGGAGATGGCCGAGCGGGAGCGCTCCGGCGCCGGCATGGTGCGCCCGGAGCTCGCCGTCCTGCTCGCGTACGCGAAGCTCTCGCTCAAGAACGCGCTGCTCGCCTCGGCGCTGCCGGACGACCCGTACCTGGAGCGCGACCTGCGCGGGTACTTCCCGCCCCTCGTGGTCGAGCGCTTCGGGCAGCTGCTGCCCGAGCACGCGCTGCGCCGCGAGCTCGTGTCGACGATCGTCGCCAACGACGTCGTCGACGCGCAGGGGATCACGTTCGTCTCCCGGAGCGTCGCCGAGACCGGCTCCGAGCCCGCCGACGTCGCCCGCGCCTACCGGATCGCGCGCGAGGTGACGGCGGCCGACGAGCGCTGGGAGGCGATCGAGGCCCAGGACGGGGTCGTCGACCCGGTCGTCCAGAACGAGCTGCTCGGCGGCGTCGACTGGCTCGTCGAGATGACCGCGCGCTGGTTCCTCCAGAACGCGCCCGGCGCGGACATCGGCCAGACGGTGGAGGCGAACGCCGACGGGTTCGCCGAGCTCGACGCGACCCTGCCCGAGCTCGTGCCCGCCTCCTCCCGGGCGGCGCGGGAGGCGGCGGCCGCCGAGCTCGTCGCGCGCGGCGCGCCCGAGGACCTCGCGCGCCGGCACGTCTACCAGCCCGCGCTCGTGCACGCCCCCGACGTGGTCGTCGTCGCCCGCACGAGCGGCCGTCCGGTCGCCGAGGTCGCCCGCGCGTTCTTCGCCGCCGGCCAGAGCCTCCAGCTCGACTGGGTCGAGGCGCAGGTGGTCGGCTTCCCGGCCTCCTCGCGCTGGGAGCGCTTCGCGCTCAACGCGATCGTCGACGACCTCCTGCTCGTCCGCCGCGAGGCCGTGCAGAAGGCGCTGGCGGCCCAGCCGTCGGTCGATGCCGAGCAGGCGCTGCAGGCCTTCCTCGACTCCCGACCCGAGGCGGTCGCCCGCCTCGAGCGCCTCGCCGAGCAGCTGCGCGCCGAGGGCGTCGACGACCTCGCCGTGATCACCGTCGCCGTCCGCCAGGTCCGCAGCGTGGTTGCGTGATTCTGCGCAAGGTCGGGGATCCGCACGCCTGTGCCGATCCCCGACCGCGCACAGATCCCTGAAGGCGGCCGCTGTCGCGGCCGCACCCGACTGGCCTCACTGGCTTACGACCAGCGTCGGTTCGGAGTATCGCCGCTTTCGGCCCGAGCGCCACGTCGCGCGGTCAGCGTGTCACGGTCTCGCAGGCGACGACGCGGTCGAGGCGGTCGACGGTCGCCCGGTCCCGGCCCGGGCCGCAGCGAACGACGTCGCGGACGCCGTCCCGCATCAGCAGCGTATCGGGCCCTGCGCCGCCCTCGGCGGTGTCGCTGCCGGGGCCGCCGACGAGTCGATCGGCGCCCACACCCGCGAGCAGCAGGTCGGCGCCCCGACCCCCGTCGAGCACGTCGTCGCCGCCGAGCCCGATTAGCCTGTCGGCGCCGCCGAGCCCCGCGAGGCGGTCGGCATAGGGCGTGCCGCGGAGCACGTCGGCGCCCGAGTCGCCGCGTCTCCGCACTCCGAGCGGCCCCTGGGGCGCCCGCGGCGGCGAGGGGACGGCGACCGGTGCGACAACAGCCCGCGCCGTGTTGTTCGACAGGTCCGGATCGGACTGGGCCGCCGCGACCGTCGCCACGTTGACGAGCTCTCCGGCCTGCGTGACGCGCACGACCAGCTCGACGACGCCGACGAGCGCGCCACCGAGGAAGTCGAGGTTGCACGTGACCGTGCGTGTTCCCGCACACCCGGGACCGCGGGTCGCCTTCGCAGACACCAGCTCGACACCGGCCGGCAATGGATCAGTTACGACGACATCTGTCGCCGACGCGCCGTTCCGGACACGGGCCTCGAGCCGGTAGAGCACGGTGTCTCCGCGGGCCGCGCTCGCGCGATCGGCCGTCTTCGTCAGCTGCAGGTCCGGCTGGCCGCCGCCACCGCCGCCACCGCCACCGCCGCCTCCGCCGAGGTAGGGCACGCTCGCCGTCTCGGCGGAGAAGGCGGTCGCCGCCCCGAGCGCGTTCGTCGCGGTCGCCTCGAGGACGAAGGTTCCGCCCTGATCGTCGCCGACGACCGCGTACGTGGGCTCCGTGCCGACGACGTAGCAGCCCTCGCGACACCAGATCCAACGGTAGGAGTATGTCGCCGACGCGCCCGTCCACTCGCCGGGCCCGGCCGTCAGCGTCGAGCCGACGGCAGGAGTCCCCTGGATCAACGGTCGTCGCGAAGGACACGGTTCGTCGCCGGCCTGCCCCCAGTCCAGCTCCAACTCGCCCTGCTCGCCGTCGAAGCCGTCGACGGCGATCCGGTACCGGACGCCCGTCGAGACCGGGAAGCAGACCCGCCCAGTATGGTCGAGGGTGGAGGCGTCGTCGGCCTCCGCGACGAGCGTCAGCGCGGAGACCGTGTCGCCCGAGTAGACCGCGAGAAGCGTGTCGACGTTGCTGCCGGCCGTCTCGACGAAGGCGACGCCTGCGAACGACGGAGTCCACGCATACCAGACCGAAGAGCCGCCGCCATTGCCGACGTGAGGGGGCTCTCCCGGCTCGGTCGAGGCGTGGGCGTTGTCGTCGCCGAGCGGAGCAGAGAGGCTGTCCAGCGACGTCGCGGCGGCGAAGCCGTCGTTGTCGGGCGGCGCCGCCTCGACGGCGCCGACGTCGCACCTGCCGCCCTGCGGGCGCGCGAACCCGCGCTGGTCGACGGGCAGCGGCGCCCCGACGGTGTCCGTGCAGCCGCCCGGATCGCCGGCGTCGACCGCGGGTCCCGGCAGCGGCTCGTGCGTCGCCGTCCAGCCGCCGTTGTCAGCGAGTGGCCCCAGCCGCGGGGCCACGGTCTGCACGTCCGTCGGAGCCGGAGCGAAGCCGCGCAGCGTCCCCCACACGTTGTAGCCGACCGACGTGAGCGTGGCCTGGATGTCCGCCACCGCATCGGCCCACGGCTCCGATCCGTGGTTGCCGGCGACGACCGAGCCCCGTACGTCGGCGCTGTTGCCGTGATCGACGTACAGCGCCCCCTCCATGCCCGTGTTGGCCGTGACGGTCACGTTCGCGAGCCGGAGGACGGTTCCCCCGCTCGGACCGCCGAAGACGGCGATCCCGGCGCCTCTGCTCTGCGTGTTCCCGCTGATCGTCGAGTTGACGATCTCGGTCACGGAGGTCGGCGTCGAAGCGCCTGGGCCACCGGCGGTGACGCCGCCCCCTGCGTCGGTGGTGTTGGCCGTGTTGCCGCTGATCGCTGAGCCGGTGATCCGCAACAGTGGCCCCAGGTTCGCGATCCCTCCGCCGCTGTTGTCCCGGACCGTCGAGTCGGCCAGCTCGAGTGTGCCGACGCTGCCGATCCCACCGCCCGCCAGGGGACCCCCGCCGGGGCTGGCGACGCCGTTCTCGACCACGAAGCGCTCGATCCGGACGGTTACTCCGGACGGAACGAAGACCCCGCGACGGGCATCTTCGCCGTCGATCGTCGACACGCCGCTTCGGTCGGTGAAGCCTGCGTCCCAGCCGCCTTCGAGCGTGACGCTCTCGTCGACCACTACGACCTGCGCGCCCGTACCCGTGTAGGCGCCGACGGCGACCCGGATCGTGTCCCCGGCCGCGGCCTTGGCGACGGCTCCGCCGATCGTCGCGCAGGGCGCTGCGGGAGCCGCGCACGAGGCGACGTCGCTGCCCCCTGGAGCGACGTACCACGTCGCGGCTGCCGCGGCGGTCGGAGGCAATACGAGCACCGCGACGGCGGCCACAGCCGCCGCCGCGAGGGCGGCCCCCTGTCTCACGCCTTGGCGGTTCCCGGCTTCGACCCGGTTCACTTGACCCCTGTTCCGCTTTCCACGGGACGATCCTCCGCGATGCACCTAACCGATGCCTAACAGGTGCAAGCCCCGCGTCCCTCGGACGGGTGAGCGCGAACCGTGAGAGATGCGGCCGCGGCGGGCTGTACCCTCCGACGGATGCCGACCCGGGCGGCGCGGTGACGCTCACGATCCTCGAGGGCTCGACGTTCGTCGTCTGCGACGAGATCGGCGACGTCGTGAACGGCGCGGCCGGCCTCTACGCCGACGACACGCGCTTCCTCTCCCGGCTCCTGCTGCGGATCGGCGGCCAGCGCCCGCTGCTGCTCTCGTCGGGCCGCGTCGAGTACTTCTCGGCTGCGTTCTACCTGCGCAACCCGCTGGCGGCGGGGCTCGCCGCGGACACGGTCTCGATCGCGCGCGAGCGCTTCGTCGGCGAGGGCATGACCGACCGGCTGCGGCTCCGCAACGAGGGGATGGACGAGGTGAGCTTCGAGCTCGAGCTCGCCTTCGCGACCGACTTCGCCGACATCATCTCGGTCAAGCAGCACGACTTTGCGCTCGGCAGCCCGCTCGAGGCGTCGCCGCTGCCGGAGAACGCGCCGGCGCGCTACGACGACGACGGCAACCAGTTGCTCTTGGAGGCGGACGACGGCAGGACGCGCACCCAGATCGTCTTCTCCCGCCCGGCCCAATTCGAGGACGGCTGCGCCCGCTTCGCGATCCGCCTCAGCCGCGGCGAGGCCTGGGAGCTCCGCTACGACGTCGTCGCCGCGACGAACGGCGAGCTGTCGGCGCCCCAGGCGGTCGAGCGCCGTTTCGGCACCGAGCTCGCGCACGTGCGCGAGTCGCTCGCCGCCTGGCACCTGCGCGTGCCGCAGCTGAAGGCGAGCTGGGACGAGCTGGATCACACCTACCGCCGCTCGATCTCCGACCTCGCGGCACTGCGGCTGCGTCGCGAGGGAACGCTTGGCGCCCTGCCGGCGGCGGGTATGCCCTGGTTCATGACGGTCTTCGGGCGCGACACGATCATCACCTCCCTGCAGACCCTCCTCTTCGGCCCCGAGCTGGCCTGGAACGCGCTCGAGGCGCTCGCCGTGATCCAGGCGACCGCGGACGACCCCTCGATCGACGCCGAGCCCGGCAAGATCGTGCACGAGCTGCGCCGCGGGCGCGCCGCCGAGACCTGGTTCCCGGCCTACTACGGATCGGTGGACGCGACGCCGCTCTACCTCGTCCTGCTCTCGGAGGTGTGGCGCTGGACGGACGACGCCACGCTCGCGAACGGCCTGCGGGAGCCGGCCCTGCGCGCGCTCGAGTGGATCGACCGCTGGGGCGACCGCGACGGCGACGGCTTCGTCGAGTACGAGCGCCGGACGCCGCGCGGGCTGGAGAACCAGTCGTGGAAGGACTCGGGCGACTCGCAGCGGTTCCACGACGGCCGCTTCGCCGCCGCCCCGATCGCGCCCGCGGAGGTACAGGGCTACGTGTACGACGCGAAGGTGCGGCTCGCCGAGATCGCGCGCGCCGTCTGGCGCGACCGCGAGCTCGCGGACCGGCTGGAGGCGGACGCCGCCGAGCTGCGCGCCCGCTTCGACCGGGCGTACTGGGTGGAGGAGCGCGGCGGCTACTACGCGCTCGCGCTCGACCGCGAGAAGCGGCCGGTCGACGCGCTCTGCTCGAACATGGGGCACCTGCTCTGGAGCGGGATCGTCCCCGACGAGCGCGCTCCCGCCGTCGTCGACGCGCTCATGGGCAACGGGCTCTGGTCCGGGTGGGGGATCCGCACGATGTCGACCGACGACGCCGCGTACAACCCGATCTCGTACCACACCGGCACCGTCTGGCCACACGACACGTCGCTCGCCGCCTGGGGGCTCGCCCGCTACGGGCGCTGGGAGGAGGCCCGCCGGATCGTCCGCACGATCTTCGATGCCGCGCGACACTTCGACTGGTCGCTGCCGGAGGTGTTCGCCGGCTTCGACCGGACCGAGACCCCCTTCCCGATCGCCTACCCGACAGCCGCCCGGCCGCAGGCGTGGGCAGCCGGGGCGCCGGTGCTCTGCCTGCAGCTCCTGCTCGGCCTCCGGCCCGAGCGCCGCGAGACGCGCCTCGTCAGCGACGCCCCGCCCGACGTCCCCCGCTGGGCGGGCACCCTCCGGCTACAGGGAGTGCGCGCGTTCGACCGGATCTGGGACGTGCGCCTGGAGGGCGGCGCCGTCGCCGTCACGGACATGGAGGTGGAGGCATGAGGGTCGCCGTGCTCAGCCCGACCTGGTTCCCGGTGCCGCCGACCGGCTACGGGGGGATCGAGTGGATCGTCCACCTCCTCACCGAGGGCCTCGTGAAGGCCGGTGCCGATGTGACGCTCTTCGCCTCCGGCGACTCGGTGACCGACGCGAAGCTGGAGGCGATCTACGAGCGCGCGCCGAGCGAGTGGATCGGCCACAGCTACTGGGAGCTTCGGCACGCGGTCAACTGCTTCCAGCGCGCGGACGAGTTCGACGTCGTCCACGACCACACGGGCCTGCTCGGGCTCGCGGTCGGCGAGCTGCTCTCCGTGCCGTTCGTGCACACCGTGCACGGGCCGCTCGACGGCGAGCCCGGCGACCTCTACGAGCAGGTCTGCCGCCTCGGCCGCCCCCGGCCACGGCTGATCTCGATCTCGATGAGCCAGCGGCGGCCGCGCCCCGGCCTCCCGTGGCTCGCGAACTGCCCCAACTCGATCGACCTCGACCACTACCCGTTCCACCGCGGGCACGACGAGTACCTGCTCTTCCTCGGCCGGATGAGCCCGGACAAGGGCGCCCACAGGGCGGTCGAGGTGGCGCAGCAGGCGGGCCTGCCGCTGCGGATGGCCGGGAAGTGCCGCGAGCCCCTCGAGCTCGAGTACTTCGACGCGCACGTGAGGCCCGCGCTCGGCGACATGATCGAGTACCTGGGCGAGGTGACCCATCACGAGAAGGTCGCCCTGCTGCAGCGCGCGCGGGCGACGCTCTTCCCGATCGCCTGGGAGGAGCCGTTCGGGCTGGTGATGATCGAGTCGATGGCCTGCGGCACACCGGTGGTGGCGACGCGACTCGGCTCGGTGCCGGAGGTGCTCCGCGACGGGGTCACGGGCATCGTCGTGGACGACCACCGGGAGATGGCGGCGGCGCTGGCGCGGGCGGACGAGCTCGACCCGGACGTGCTGCGCCGGGAGGTCGAAGAGCGCTTCACGCCGCAGCGGATGGTGCGCGACCACCTCGCGGCCTACGAGGCCGCGATCGCCGAGATTCGCGCGAGCGCCTGAAGGCGCCTATCCGGTGACGACGGTCTCGCCCGCCAGGAGCTCGGCGGCCGACGCCCGCGTCTCCCGTACCAGCCAGCCGACGAGCCCGTCGAGCCCCTGCTCGGCGGCGACGTAGCGCTGGCGGTCGGCGCCCGCGTCGGCGACGAGCGTCGCGGCTGCGAGCAGCGCGTCCCCGGCACCGAGGGGCTCGGCGGCAGGGCCGAGCCGCTCGAGCAGCGCGGCGAGGCGCTCCCGCGTCGGGATGCGACTGCCCGTGTCGAGGTCGACGAGGAAGCCGCGCACGCCGTAGCGATTCGCGCGCCAGTCGTTCTCGGCGATGCGGTGCGTGTCGTGCACCGCCAGGCGCTCGCCCGCGTCGTGACGGCGGACGAGGTCGGCGACGAGCGCCTGGCAGACACCGGCGATCGCGGCGGCGTCCTGCACGCGCGTCTGCGCGTCGAAGACGCGTAGCTCCAGCGTGCCGAGGCCGAGGTGGAGCCGCAGCAGCCACCAGAGGTGCGACGCGTCGGGGAAGAGGCCGCCGCGGCGACCCCACGAGACGTACGAGGCCAGGTCGTCCCAGGTGGCGAACGCCGGTGGGACGCCCACGCGCAGCATGCCGCGCATCAGGCCCGGCCGCACGCTCGCGAGCCCGGTGTCGGCACCTTCGAAGAACGGCGCGTTCGCCGCCAGCGCGGCGAGCTCGGGGAGGTACGACCGCAGTGCGTTGTAGACCGCGAGCGCCCGGTCGGCCCCCGGCACCGCGACGTGCACGTGCATGCCGCACGGGAGCGCCTGCTCCGGCGCCGACGGGTACTCGATCGCGATCGCCTCGTACCGCTCGCCCTCGGGCAGGTCGCCCCAGTCGGTCGACCACGGGTGCGTGCCCGCCGCGGCGAAGCGCAGCCCCGGCTCGAGCCGCTCGGCGAGCGTCAGCCTCGCCTTGGCGAGGTCGCACGCCGCCCGGTGCACGTCGGGCGCCGGTCGCGTCACGATCTCGAGCTGCGCGCTGCGGAGCTCGCGCACGTAGCGCGGGTCGCCGTGCAGGAGCTGCAGCGCCGCCTCGACGGACGGCGAGAGCTCGAGCGTGCTCGGGTCGAGGAGCATGACCTCCTCCTCGAGGCCGAGCGTGAGGGCGTCCTCGTGGCGTTCGAAGGGCTCCCGGCATTCCGCCAGGGTCCGTGCGGGCGTGCTCGCCCAGGCGGGCGGCGGCTCGGGCTCCACCCATTCGACGAGCGACCGCCTCGGCGCAGCACCGGCCGCGCCGCCTCCGTCGAGTCGGCGCTCTTCCACCGGCCCATCGTTCCCGGCGGGCGGCGCCGGCGAAACCTCGCGCGACCTGTCGAGCGGCGCGGCTGGCGGTCGCGCAGCCGGCCGCCTATCGTGGAGGCATGACCGAGACCGTGCTGCCGGAAGACGCCCTCGCCCTGCTCGAGAGCGCGGAGGCGGAGGGTGTGCTGCGCCTGTCCGAGCTCGAGGAGCTGGCCCAGCGGCTCGACCTCGACGACGAGCTCGTCGAGCAGCTCGGCAACGAGGCCGACGAGCGCGGGGTCGAGGTCGTCGACGACGTCGCGCGCGACGGCGCCGCGGCGCGGACGGGCTATGCGAACGGCGACCTCGCCGACGCGACGACGGACAGCCTGCAGCTCTTCCTCAACGAGATCAGCCGCTACCCGCTCCTGACCGCGGCGCAGGAGGTCGAGCTGGCGAAGCGGATCGAGCGGGGCGACCCCCAGGCGAAGGAGACGATGATCAACTCGAACCTCCGCCTCGTCGTCTCGATCGCGAAGCGCTACCAGGGGCACGGGCTGTCGCTGCTCGACCTGATCCAGGAGGGGATCCTCGGCCTGATCCGGGCGGTCGAGAAGTTCGACTGGCGACGCGGCTTCAAGTTCTCGACCTACGCCACCTGGTGGATCCGCCAGGCGGTGCAGCGCGGCGTCGCGAACAAGTCGCGGACGATCCGGATCCCCGTACACGTCGCCGACCTGGAGCGCAAGCTGGCCCGCGCCGAGCGCGAGCTGGTGGCGAAGCTCGGGCGCGAGCCGTCCGACGCCGAGCTGGCGAAGGCCGCCGGGATCTCGGAGGCCGAGATCGACGACGTCCGCGAGGTGTTCCGCTCGGTGACGAGCCTCGACCGGCCTGTGGGCGACAACGGCGACGCGGCCCTCGGCGACCTGATCGCCGACGACGCCGCCGGCCCGGAGGCGGAGATCACCGTCCGGCTCGGCGAGGCCGCCCTGGGAACGGCGCTGGAGCGGCTCTCCGAGCGCGAGCGCGAGGTGCTGCAGCTGCGCTACGGCCTCGCCGGCGGCGAGCCGCTCTCGCTCGGGCGGATCGGCGAGCAGCTGGGCCTGACGCGGGAGCGCGTGCGCCAGATCGAGCACGAGGCGCTGGAGCGGCTCGCGTTGATGCGCGAGCTCGACGCGCTGCGCGACGCGGCCTGAGACAGGCGCGGGCGACGCACCGTCGCCCTACGACGGGCCGAGGGAGCGGCGCAGCGCCAGCACCCGCGCGGCACTCTCTTCCAGGCTCGCCCGGGAGAGCTCACCGGCATCCGCCGCCGCGAGCAGGCGCGTGTAGAC
>DASTPC010000184.1:0-6856 GCA_035720085.1 Gaiellaceae bacterium | reverse complement strand
CACCGCCACCGAGAAGCTGCTCGCCGTCGTCCTGACCGCGTTCTTCCTGATCGGCGGCGTGTGGGCGTACGCGAAGCTGGACGACCTCGGGCGCTCCGCGTACCGGCCGCCCGAGACGTACCTGACGGCGGACGAGCGTGCGGCCGTCGAGCGCTCCCGGCAGGCGTCCGAGCGGAGCGGCCGCGCGCAGGCTGCCGTCGCGCAGGCGCGCGAGCAGCTCGAGCTTTCCCGCGAGGCGTACCGGACGGCCCTGGACGCAGGCCGGACGGCGCCGACGCTCGCGCGGGCCTACCGGCAGGCGGAGCGCCGCTTCGCTGCGAGCGAGACGGCGGCCGAGCGCGCCCGGGCCGAAGCGGCCGCGGCCCAGCCTGGGGCTGACGCTGCCTACCGCCGCGCGTCCGACGAGGCGCTCGACGCCTCGCGGCAGAGCGAGCTCGTCACCTTCCTGCTCCGGCTCGCCCTGGTGCTCGCCTCGGTTGCCTTCGGCTCCTGGCTGCTCGTCCGCCTGCGGCGGTCCGGCTCGCGGTATCTGCCGGTCGCGTTCGCCGCCGTCGGCTTCGCGGCCCTGCTCTCGCTCGTTCTGGCCGGCGACTACGTGACGGACTACATCGACGTGCAGCAGCTCGGCCCGTTCGTGCTTTCGCTCGCCGGGATCGGGCTCACCCTGGGCGCGTTCTGGTGGCTGCAGCGCTTCCTCGCGCGCCGGCTGCCGCAGCGGCGCGTCCGCAAGGGGGACTGTCCCTTCTGCGGCTACCCGGTGCGCAGCGGCGAGCATTGCGAGGGCTGCGGACGAACGGTCGTCGGCGAGTGCACGACGTGCCACCACCCGAGACGGGTGGGGACGTTCCACTGCGGCGCCTGCGGCGCCTCCTGACGCCGCGGGCGCCGCAGTGGACTCGGTAGCTCAGGCCGCGCCTTCCTACTGCGCAGGGCCGGGAATCCGCAGCAGCGGATTCCCGGCCGCGCGAGACCCCTGAAGCCGGCCGCTATCGCGGCCGGGGGTGGATACAGGACGGCTCATGCCGCCTGCTCGAGCTCGCGCGGGGCGGGCGCCGCGTCGGCCTGCCTCGGGCGGCCGCGGACGAGTGCCACGGCGGCGAGCACGGCCATGACGCCGAACCCGGCGGCAACGAGCAGGGCGAGCTGGAAGCCCTCCGTGACTGCGACTGCCTGGCTCGTCGTGGGCGCGGACGCGAGGACGGAATCGGTTCGCTCGAGCGCAACGGTGGAGAGCACCGCCACGCCGAGCGCCCCGCCGATCTGCTGCGTCGTGTTCACGATCCCGGACGCGAGCCCGGCGTCACGCTCCTCGACTCCCTCGAGGGCGCCGATCGAGATCGCCACGAAGGCCGACCCGATCCCGAGCCCGGTCAGGATCAGTCCGGGTAGCAGGTCGCCGGCGTAGTCGCTGCCCGCCGTGATTCCCGCGAGCAGGTAGACGCCGACCGCCGTCAGCACCAGCCCGCCGACGAGCGGCAGCCTGGCGCCCACGCGGGTGACGAGCTGGGCGCCGCCGAGCGACGCCGCGAACGCGGGCAGCGAGAGCGCGAGCCACGCGAGCCCCGCTTCCAGCGGTGAGAAGCCGAGCACCTGCTGGAGGTAGAGCGTGACGACGAAGAAGGTGCCGTAGGTCGCGCTCGAGAACAGCAGGCCGGCGACGTTCGCTCCAACCAGCGTCCGCAGGCGGAGGATGCGGAACGGCAGCAGCGGGTTCCGCGAGCGTGCCTCCACGACCGCGAAGACGCCGAGCAGCGCGGCCGAGGTGGCGACGAGGCCGAGCGTCCGCGCCGAGGCCCAGCCGGCCTGCTCGGCGCCCACGATCGCGTAGACGAGCAGCGTCAGGCCGAGAGTGACCGAGGCCGCGCCGGCCAGGTCGAAGCCGCGCGAGCGCCCGGGCACCCTGCTCTCCGCCACCAGGATCGGCGCCAGCGCGACCACGGCGAGCCCGACGGGCACGTTGACGAAGAAGATCCACTCCCAGCCGACCGTGTCCGCGAGCACGCCGCCGAGCAGCAGGCCGACGGTGCCGCCGGAAGCGCCGACGGCGCCCCAGACGCCGAGCGCCGTGTTCCGCTCCGCGCCCTCGGTGAAGGTCGTCATCAGGATCGAGAGCGCGGCAGGGGTCATCAGTGCTGCCCCCACGCCCTGCAGCGCCCGTGCGGCGACCAGCGCGTCGGCCGACCAGGCGAGCCCCGCGAGCAGGGAGGCGCCGGCGAAGACGAGCGTGCCGGCGACGAGCAGGCGGCGTCGGCCGAGCAGGTCGGCGGCGCGGCCGCCCAGGAGCAGCAGCCCGCCGAAGCTGAGCGCGTACGCGCTGACGACCCACTGCAGGCCGCTCGCCGAGAAGTCGAGGTCCTCCTGTACGGACGGCAGTGCGACGTTCACCACCGCGACGTCGAGGATGACCATGAAGAAGGCCGCGCACAGCAGTGCCAGGCCGAACCAGCGTCGTTCCAGGTAGCGGGTGTCACGGGAGTCCATCTCGTCCCCTTTCGGGCTTCGGTGTCGTGCCACCATGGGAACGGCGCGCGGCAAACGGCGGGTTGGCCGGCGGTAAACGTGCTCAGGCGACCGCCAGGGCCTCCGGGTGCGCCCGGTGCCGCTCGGCGGCCAGCAGCAGCGCGACGACGACGGCGAGGGCGAGCGTGACGAGCCACACCGGCTTCGCGCCCGGCGTGATCGCCGAGGGCACGTCCCACCCGGTCCAGCCGCGCTTCACGACCTGTTCGTGCCAGAAGTCCTGCACGAGCAGGTTGACCGCGGCGTAGGCGAGGAGCAGCGAGACGGCGGCGCGATACACGTGCCGCAGCCGCCGCCCCTGGACGGCCGCCCGCGAGAGCAAAAGGCCCGCGAGCAGCAGCAGGGTGCCCGCGAAGCCGTGGTGGTGCCCGAGGTGGACGGAGGCCGTGATCGCCTCGCCGGGCTCCCTGTACGGCTCGTCGGTGCGGAAGACGCCCAGCCCGCCAGGCAGGTAGAAGCCGAGCTCGGCGGCCAGCCACGGCAGCGAGAGGACGACCGCCACCAGGGCGACGACGACCCGGGCCGCGTCCCACGGCAGGCGGGGCGCCAGGCTCGTGCCCGCGCGGCGGGCGGCCGCGACGGTCAGCGCGACCGCGACCACGACACCGAGCGCCGGCAGCGTGTTGGCCGCCTTGGCGTCGAGGTCGTCCTCGTCGACGACCCCCGGCACGGCGACGACGGCCAGCAGGGCGAGCGCTGCGCCCCCCGCCCACCACGCCCGGCGCGGCAGCCTGTCGAGGGCGAGCAGCGTCACGCCCACCGCCGCGATCGCGACGGGGAAGTTCAACTGGACGAGCGCGCGGCCGAGGCCGCCCGCGAGCCCGTCGCGGGTGACGTTGTGGAGCTCCGACGGGTCGACGAGCGAGTAGACGACGAGCACGGCGACGACGTCCGCCGCGAGCAGCGCCCAGACGGCCAGCGCCTCGCCCAGACCCTGCGATCGCGTCTCCGGCTGCAAGCGCTCTCCATTCCGAGGCAGATGCGGCCGCGCGAGCGGACGCCTCTAGGGGTGTTCGCGCGCGCGGGGATTCCCACGCGAATCCCCGCGCTGCGCCGATAGGGCAAGTGCGGCGGCGAGCGCGTCCGCCACGTACGCCTGGTCGTCGGGATCGATCCCCGCGTGGAACGGCAGCGCGAGCGTGCGGGCGCTCGCCGCCTCGGCGACGGGGCACAGCCCCTCGGCGAAGCCGTAGCGCTCCCGCATGTACGACTGCAGGTGGATGCACGGCAGGTAGCGCGCCGTCTGCACGCCGCGCTCCGCGAGGAACGCGATCACGGCCTCCCGGTCGGTGCCTTCCGGCAGCGCGACGACGTAGACGAACCAGGAGCGAACGTGCTCGTCGTCGTCGGGGCAGGGCAGCTCCAGCCCGTCGACCCCGGCGAGCAGGCCGCTGTAACGCTCCGCCGCGTGGCGGCGGAGCGCCAGGATCTCCCCCAGCCGCTCGAGCTGGCCGATCCCGATCGCCGCACGGACGTCGTCGAGCCGGTAGTTGAACCCGAGCCGCGCGTGGTCGAGCCAGCCGCCGCCGTCTGCCCGGCCCTGGTTCCGCAGGCTCTTGAGCAGCCGCCACTCCTCCTCCGAGTGGGTCGTGACCATGCCGCCCTCGCCGGTCGTGATCTGCTTGTTCGGGTAGAACGCGAACACGGCCGACGGCCCGTGCGATCCGACCGGCGCGCTCCGGTAGAGCGCCCCGAGCGCCTCGCAAGAGTCCTGGATCAGCACGAGCCCGTAGCGGTCGCAGATCGCCCGCAGCGGGTCGAGCTCGCAGGGGTAGCCGTAGATGTCGACCGCGACCACCGCTCTCGTGCGCTCGGTGACCGCCGCCTCGACCGCCGCGGGGTCGAGGTTGAGCGTCCGCGGGTCGACGTCGGCGAAGACCGGCGTCGCGCCCTCGTAGATCGCGCAGTTGGCCGAGGCGACGAACGAGTAGGGCGACGTGATCGCCTCGTCGCCGGGCCCGAGGCCGGCGATCCGGCAGAGCAGGTGGAGCCCGGCGGTGCCGCTCGAGACGGCGGCGGCGTACGGTGCGCCGACCGCCTCGGCGAAGAGCTCCTCGAAGCGGTCGATCGCCGGCCCGAGCGACAGCCGGCCGGAGCGGAGCACGTCGAGCACGAGCTCCTCCTCGCGGGCGCCGACGTACGGGGCCGACAGCGCGACGCGGCGTTTCTGCTGCGCGGAAACGTCAGAAACCGACGGCGAGCCGCTCACCCGTTTCGCGCGCGGACCTACGCCCCGGCGGGCGCCGGGACCTCGACCACGTCCAGCCAGCCGGCCCAGCGCTCGTCGCGCCCGTTGACCGCGTCGAGGTAGGCCCTCTGCAGCTCGAGCGTGACGGGGCCGACGCCGATCTCGACGTCGTCGATCGCCCGCACCGGCGTCACCTCGGCCGCGGTGCCGGTCATGAACACCTCGTCGGCGAGCATCAGGTCGGCGCGGATCAGGTCGCCCTCCTCGACGACGTAGCCCAGCTCGGACGCGATCGTGGTCACGCAGTCGCGCGTGATCCCCGGCAGGATCGAGGTGGAGAGCGGCGGCGTGCGGATGACGCCGTTCTTGACGACGAAGATGTTCTCGCCCGGGCCGTCGGCCACCGTACCGGCGTCGGTGAGCAGGATGCCCTCCTCGTACCCCGCGCGCCGGGCCTCGCTGGTCGCGAGCATCGAGTTCAGGTAGATCCCGGTCGCCTTGGCGACATGCGGGATCACGTTCGCCCCGACGCGCTTCCAGGAGGAGATCTTCGCGGTCACGCCCTTCGTCTGGCTGTCGGCGCCGAGGTACGCCCCCCAGGGCCAGCTCATGATCACCGTCTCGACCGGGTTGCCGGCCGTCGAGACGCCGAGCTCGCCGTAGCCGTAGAAGGCGATCGGGCGGATGTAGCAGGCCGGCAGGCCGTTCGACCGGACGAGGTCGTGGGTCGCCTGGCGCAGCTCCTCGGTCGTGTAGGGGAGGTCCATGTACAGCAGCCGGGCGGAGTCGTGCAGCCGCTGGAGATGGTCGGAGAGCCGGAAGACGGCCGGGCCGCGAGGCGTCTCGTAGCAGCGGATCCCCTCGAAGACGCCCGTGCCGTAGTGGAGGCCGTGGACGCCGACGTGCACCTTCGCGTCGGCCCAGTCGACCAGCTCGCCGTTCATCCAGATCTTCTCGGTCTCCTGCATCAGCGCTCCTTCGTGTCCGCGTCGGACTGGGAATGGTATGCGGGCTCCTGCACCGCGTCCACGGCCTCCGCCCGCGAAAGCCGGACGAGCTCCGACGGCCGCAGCATCGCCATGTGGCGCGGCGAGCCTGCCCCCACCCACACGACCGGGTGCGACAGGAGCGTGCGCTCCACCAGCACCCGCTCGACCTTCGGCAGCGGGAACGGGGCGACGGCGCCCGGGGCGAAGCCGGTGGCCTCCTCGACTTCCGCCGGGCGGGCGATCCGAGCCGCGGTCGCCCCGACGGCCGCCGCCACCTTGCCGGGGTCGCCGCGGCGGTCGCCGGGAACGAGCGCCACGACCGCCCGCCCGTCGCAGACGAGCACGAGCGACTTGACGATCTGGTCGAGCCCGCAGCCCACCGCCTCGGCGGCGGCCTCTGCGGTCGGCGTCCCCGCCTTGAACTCCTCGAGGCGCGCCTCCGCTCCCGTCTCGCGCAGGAACGCGGCGACGCGCTCGACGGGATCCGGCCAGGCTCCGGACATGCCCGGAGCCTAGTAGACGCCCGGCACCAGCCGGTTCGGCACGCGCGCGGCGTACGCCGCGTACGAGGGGTAGCGCGAGCGGAGGAACCGCTCCTCGACCGCTGCCTTGAGCGCCCAGACGACGGCGAGGACGGCGGTCAGGACGAGTGCGAGCGGGCGCGCCCAGAGCGAGTAGCCGGCGAAGAAGACGAGCCCCGCCGCGTAGACCGGGTGGCGAACGAGCCGGTAGGGGCCGCGCTCGACGAGCTCGCCCCGCTCGCCCGGGCGTGGGTACGGAGTCAGCGAGCGGCCGAGTGCCCGCGCTGCCCAGAGCCCGGCGGCGCCGCCGGCGAGGGCGAGCACGGTGCCGGCGGCGTCGAAGGCCGGTTCGACCGCGGCGGGCCAGTCCGGCGGCACGAACCCGGCGGCGAGCACGGCCGCCATCAGCGGGAACTGGAGCCAGACCCAGCCCTGCCCGCGCGCCCCGAGGCTCGGCGCCTGCACGCCCCGTATTGTCGCCGGTCAGTCGAGCTTGATGAAGCGGGCGTCGTCGAACCCGACGGCGTGCATGCGGTCGGTGAGCTCCACCGGCGCGGGCGTGTCGATCGAGAAGGCCATCAGCGCCTTGCCGCCCTCCTTCGTGCGGGACACGGCCATGTTGGCGATGTTGACGCCCG
>DASTPC010000183.1:0-11525 GCA_035720085.1 Gaiellaceae bacterium | reverse complement strand
GCACGACGCGCTCGCCTGGCTCGTCGGCGACGGGACGCTCGCCCGGTCCGTCGCGCTGGCGGTCGAGGGCCTCGGAGGGGACTAGCTCCTTGGCGCAAGCCTGCAAATCCGCAGGAGCGGATTTCCAGGCGCGCGAAGATCCCTGAAGGCGCCCGCTGTCGCGGGCGCAGCACCCTGATCGTGCGCAAGCCTGAAGATCCGCAAGAGCGGAATCCGGCCGCGTTCGCGGCAGCAGCTCTGCGCGGCAGTCGAGCTTCGCGCGCCGCAAGCACCCGCTGCGTCGCCTGAATCCGCAGCGAACGCCGCCTTAACCGGCCCTTACGGCTTCCTCATCAGCGGCCCCTACCCTCGGGAGTGCACGCGCCGGGTCTGCCGTTCGGGCGCGTGGCACCACCACCCCCACCCAGCGTGCGGCTCACGAGGCGGGACCCGCTCTCCGAGGGCGGGCCCGCCCGTGCCCGCGCGCGTCGTCGCGCGGCTGCCGTCGTCTACGCTGACCGGGTGACCTACAGCACGATCGACGAGCTCGAGGCGGCGCTGCGCGAGGCGGACTACCTGCCAGACCGGGGGCTCTCGACGGCGCTCTTCCTCGCACTCGCGCTCGAGAAGCCGCTGCTCCTCGAGGGCGAGGCCGGGGTCGGCAAGACCGAGGCGGCGAAGTCGCTCGCCCGCGCGCTCGAGGCGCGGCTGATCCGGCTGCAGTGCTACGAGGGGCTCGACGTGCAGCACGCCGTGTACGAGTGGAACTACCCGCGCCAGCTGCTCCACATCCGGGCCGCGCAGGAAGGGACGGTGTCCGAGGACGAGCTCTTCGGCGCGGAGTTCCTGATCCGCCGGCCGCTGCTCGAGGCGATCGATACGGACGAGCCCGTCGTGCTCCTGATCGACGAGATCGACCGGGCCGACGAGGAGTTCGAGGCGTTCCTGCTCGAGGTGCTCTCCGACTTCCAGATCACGATCCCGGAGCTCGGCACCATCCAGGCCCGGCGCCGGCCCGCTGTCGTCCTCACCTCGAACCGCACGCGCGAGCTGCACGACGCGCTCAAGCGGCGCGCTCTCTTCCACTGGATCGGGCACCCTGCCGTCGAACGGGAGATCGAGATCGTCAAGCTGCGCGTGCCCGGCATCCCGGAGCGGCTCGCGGCCGAGGCGGCCGCGTTCGTCCGCGGCCTGCGCGGGCTCGACCTGGCGAAACCGCCCGGCGTCGCCGAGACGATCGACTGGGCGCACGCGCTCGCCGCGCTCGGGCGGCAGGAGATCGACGCGGAGGTCGTCGAGCAGACGCTCGGCTCCGTGCTCAAGTACCGCGAGGACATCGAGTCCGTCCGCGACGAGACGCTCGCCGGGCTCGTCGACGCGGCCCGCGCAGCGGGCGCCTCCCGGTAGCGCTCATGGCCGACGCGCTCGTGCGCCACGTGGTCACGTTCGGCCGCGTCCTGCGGGAGGCGGGGATCGAGGTCGGGCCCGGTCGCGTCGCCGACGCGCTCCGCGGGCTCGACGCGGTCGACCTCGCCCACCAGCCGGACGTGTACTGGACGCTGCGCCAGACGCTGGTCTCGCGGCACGACGAGCTCGATCTCTTCGACCGTGCGTTCGCCGCCTGGTTCCTGCGGGAGCCGATCTTCCCCGAGGGTCGCGGCGCCGTCCCGCAGCCGGTGCAGACGCAGCAGCTCGCCCAGCCCGTGGCCGACGCGCCCCCGCGCGGCGAGGAGGACGACGCCGAGGGCGACCCGCTGGAGGTGGGCGCCTCGGGACACGAGCTGCTACGCGAGCGGGACTTCGCCGAGATGACGCCCGAGGAGTTCGCGCGCGCAAGGCGGCTGATCGCGGCGATCGCGCGGACGCGCCCGCAGCGCGCATCGCGGCGCCGGTCCGCCGACCCCCGCGGGGACACGCTCGACATGCGCCGGCTCGTCCGTCGCTGCCTGCGCACCGGCGGCGACCCGCTCGAGCGGCCCTACCGCGCGCGCAAGGACGTGCCGCGGAAGCTGGTCGTCCTCTGCGACGTCTCCGGCTCGATGGACTCGTACACGCGCGCGCTCCTCCTGTTCCTGCACGCGGTCGTCGGCGCGGGGAGCGGGGTGGAGGCGTTCGCGTTCGGGACACGCCTGTCGCGCCTCACGCCGGAGCTCGCGACCCGCGACCCGGAGGCGGCGCTGGAGCGGGCGTCGGCGGCGGTCACCGACTGGGGCAGCGGCACCCGGATCGGCGGCTCGCTGAAGGAGTTCAACGACGTCTACGGCCGGCGGGCGCTCTCCCGCGGCGCCGTGGTGGTGGTCGTCTCGGACGGCTGGGAGCGGCAGGACCCCGAGCTCGTCGGCCGCGAGATGGCGCGCCTGGCGCGCGCCGCCTACGCGGTCGTGTGGGTGAACCCGCTCAAGGGCAACCCGGAGTATCAGCCGCTCGCGGGCGGGATGCGCGCCGCGCTCCCGTTCGTCGACCGGTTCCTCTCCGGCCATAATCTCAGGAGTCTCGAGGAGCTGGCGACCGTGCTCGCCGGCATCGAAAGGAGGCACGCAGCGTGAAGGAGATCCTGCCCGAGGTCGAGGCGTGGCGCGAGGCGGGCGAGAAGGTCGTCGTCGCCACCGTGGTCGCCACGCGGCGCTCGGCGCCGCGGCCCGTCGGCACGAGCCTGGCGGTGTCGGCGTCCGGAAAGATGTGCGGCTCGGTCTCCGGGGGCTGCGTCGAGAGCGACGTGTTCGAGAACGCGATGGAGGTCATGAAGACGGGCGAGCCGAAGCTCCTCCACTACGGCATCACCGACGACCAGGCGTGGGAGGTCGGGCTGCCGTGCGGCGGCGAGATCGACGTCTTCGTGGAGGCCGTCGAGTGACGCTCCTCGAGCGGCTCGCCAAGCTGCGGGAGTCGGGCGGGCGCGCGGTGCTGTTCACGGTCGTCGAGGGAGACGGCGTCGGCGCGAAGGCGCTCGTCGTCGAGGGCGGCGACACGCTCGGGAACGGCGTTCCCGCAGGTGCGCTCGAGCAGTTCGACGAGCTGGTGCGGCGCGGCCGGAACCGGCTGGTCGAGGTCGACGGCGCCAAGGTCTTCGCCGAGTGGTACGGACCGCCGCCGCGGCTGCTCGTCTACGGCGCGGTCGACACCGCCGAGGCGCTTTGCCGGGGGGCGAAGCTGCTCGGCTGGACGGCGATCGTCGCCGACGCGCGCGCGACCTTCCTCACCCGCGAGCGGATGCCGTCGGCCGACCAGCTGATCCAGAAGTGGCCGGAGGAGGCCCTCGCCGAGGTCGCCCCCGACCACCAGACGGCGATCGTGGTGCTGACCCACGACGACAAGTTCGACGAGCCGGCCCTGATCGGCGCGCTCGCGAGCGAGGCGTTCTACGTCGGCGCGCTCGGCTCGCGCCGGAACCAGGAGCGCCGGCGGGAGCGGCTGCTCGAGGCAGGAGTCGACGAGGAGCAGCTGGAGCGGATCATGGGCCCGTGCGGCCTCGACGTCGGCGCCGACACGCAGGAGGAGACGGCGCTCTCGATCCTGGCCGAGATCCTGGCCGTCCGCGCCGGCCGCCCCGGCGGCCACCTGCGCGAGGCGAGGCAGCGGATCCACGTCGAGGTGGAGTAGAGGCGAGGCCCGGCTCGCCCGGACCGTCGCGGCACGTCGACGCCTCGTAGCCGAGTCACAAGGCGCCTGGGCGGCCACGGCGGGCGCGACGGAGCTGGGCCGGGAGCAGCGGCCAGAGCGCCAGCTCGCGGAGGCGGTCGCGGCGGGACGAAGGCAGGGGGACCGCTTCGACGGTCACCCGGATCCCCATCCCGCGCAGCAGCCAGCGGAAGGCGGCCTGCGCCCGCGCGGCGTGCCAGTCCGACGTGACGACGACCACCTCGCGTGCCCCGGCGGCGAGGACGTCGCCGACGGCGTTGGCGGCGTTCTCGGCGGTCGTGCGCGCGTCCTCGTCGACGACCACGCGCCCGGCCCGCCCGCTCCAGGCGGCGTGCATCAGGCTCGCCTCCGAAGGCGAGTGCGGGACGCGGGCCCAGCCGGAAAGGACGACGACGTCGTCGGTCCCCGCGATCCGAGCCGCGTGCTCGAGCCTGGCGCGGCAGACCGGGTGCAGCTCGCCCGATCCCTGGTCGGAGTAGCCGAGCACCACGACGACACGACATCCCGGAGGGCGCTGCTCGGCATCGGTGCGCGCCTCGGTGTCAGCCACCCGAGATCGGGTCCGACCTGCCGCCGGGCCGCCCGCGCGTCCTGGTCCTCGCCTTGTGTTGAATCAACACAAGCAGGGCCGCCTCACCGGCGCCGACGGCGCAGCCAGCCGACGAAGAGCAGGGTGCCGACCACCGTCAGCACGAGCTCGACCGCCTTCTTCCCCTGCAGCTTCGACTCGCCGCTCGCCCGGTCGCGCATGTCGACCGGCACCTCGCGCACGCGGAGACCGGCCTCGGCGAGGCGGATCAGCCCCTCCACCTCGGGTGCGCCGCTCGTGTACGGCCGGCCGAGCAGCGGGAAGGCCGCGGCGTTGGCCGCATACATGCCGCTGGTGGCGTCGCCGAAGCGGCTGCCCAGGCGCAGCCGCAGCGCGCGGCGCAGCAGCGCGGTGCCCAGCCGCCGCGCCGGCGATGGGCGGTAGCGGTAGGCGGGGTAGCCGTCGCCCGAGACGAAGCGCGAGCCGACTGCGACGTCGCACTCGCCCGCCTTGACCAGCTCGAGCAGCCGGTGGAGCTCCGCGGCCGGGTGCTGCCCGTCCGCATCGACGCGGCCGCAGTACGCGTACCCGCGGGTGCCCGCCTCCTCCCAGCCCGCCGCGATCCCGACCCGGAGGCCGCGGTTCTCGCCGAACGAGACGACGTCCGCGCCGTGCGCGCGCGCGACCTCGGCGGTGCCGTCGGTCGAGCCGTCGTCGACCACGAGCAGGTCGACGCCGGGGAGCGTCTCGTGGAGCTCGGCGAGAACGCCCGGCAGGCTCGCCTCCTCGTTCCAGGCGGGGATGAAGACGACCGTGTCGGCGCGCACGGGACGAGCCTAGATGCCTGACCGGAAGCTCGCGCGCAAACCGGGGGCGTTCACGACCAAGCCGGGCGCCGCACGTCCGCGCCGTGCAGGCTAGAAAGCCTGTGCGGCGCGCGCGGGTGGTGATCCGGCGCCGTCTCGTGGGCGTCATCCGGCCCGCCGGGTTCTTCCGGTCAGGCACCTTAGACTCCGGCGATGCTCGAGGCGGCGCTGTGGGGCCTGATCACGTCCGGCTCACTCCTCGTCGGGGCGTGGCTCACCTTCGCGTTCCGGCCGGGCCGGCGCGTCGTCGGGCTGACGATGGGGTTCGGCGCGGGCGCGCTGATCAGCGCCGTCGCCTACGACCTCGTCCTCGACGCGTTCGACGATCGGGTCGTCTGGCCGTCGCTCGGGCTCGCGGCCGGCGCGCTCGCCTTCTTCGTCGGGGACCTGCTGATCGACCGGCTCGGCGGCGAGCGCCGGAGCATGGACCACGAACGGGGCGAGGACACGGGAAACCCGCTTGCGATCGTGCTTGGGGCGGTGCTCGACGGGCTGCCGGAGTCCGCGCTCATCGGCGTCACCCTCGTCGAGGGCGGAGCGGTCTCGGCCGCTTTCATCGCGGCCGTCTTCCTCTCGAACCTGCCCGAGTCGATCGGCGCCACGACCGGGCTCGTCGCGGAGGGCTGGCGCCGCAGCCGGATCACGCTGCAGTGGTGCGCCGTCGTGGCGGCATCGACCCTGACGGCCGCGCTCGCGTGGCTCGCTTTCGACGCGATGGAGGGGCTCGACGCCTCCTTCCTGCTCGCCTTCGCGGCGGGGGCGCTGCTGGTGATGCTGGCCGACACGCTGATGCCGGAGGCGTTCGCCTTCGGCGGCCGTGCCGCCGGCCTGGCCACCACGCTCGGCTTCGCGCTCGCCTTCGGGCTCGCCCGGCTCGAGTAGAGATCGATCATCGATCATTCGGCGGCGAGCGGTCGTCGCGCCCGTAGTAGTGTCGCGCCGACACCCGCAAGGAAGGGGGACGCAGTGCCGGGCATCGACGCGAAGTCGCAGGCGATCTTCGAGCTCGTCGAGGAGGGCTCCTCGGTCGAGAAGCTCGCGGGCGGCTTCACCTTCACCGAGGGTCCGATCTGGCATCCCACGGAGCACCATCTGCTGTTCTCGGACATGCCGGCCGACATCCGGCGCAAGTACACGCCGGACGGGACCGTCGTCGAGGTGCGCAACCCGTCCAACAAGTGCAACGGCATGACCTACGAGGCCGATCTCGGCCTGCTCGTCTGCGAGCACGTGACGAGCTCGCTCGTGCGCGAGCGCGCCGACGGCACACGCGAGACGGTCGCCTCGCACTTCGAGGGCAAGGAGCTGAACAGCCCCAACGACGTCGTCGTGCGCTCGGACGGCTCGATCTACTTCTCGGACCCCTGGTACGGCCGCATGCCCGTCTTCGGCGAGGAGCGCGAGCGCGACCTCGGCTGGCAGGGCGTCTTCCGGGTCCCGCCCGGCGGCGGCGACCCCGAGCTGGTCGTGGCGCGCGACGCCTACGAGCAGCCGAACGGCCTCTGCTTCTCCCCCGACGAGTCGCTCATGTACATCAACGACACGCCCGGCGCGTACATCGACGTCTACGACCTGAACGCCGACGGCTCGCTCGCGAACGAGCGCCGCTTCTTCAGCGGCATCGGCAGCGGCATCATCGAGGAAGGGATCCCGGACGGGATGAAATGCGACGAGCGCGGCAACATCTGGGTCACCGGTCCCGGCGGGATCTGGGTGATCAGCGCGGCCGGCGAGCACCTGGGCGTGATCGAGGTGCCCGAGAACACCGGCAACCTGACCTGGGGCGGGGAGGACTGGCACACGCTGTTCATCCCGAGCTCGTCCTCGCTCTACTCGATCCGGACCATCGTCGGGCCGCGCCGCGAGCCCTACATGCGCTAGAGGAGGAGACGTGAACGACGAGCTGAAGCTCGATCCGAGCCGCTGCGCGCTCATCATCCAGGATCTCCAGAACGACGTGATCATCGAGGGCGGCGCGTTCGCCGAGTCGGGCTCGCCGCAGCACGCCAAGGAGCAGAACGTCGTCGCGAACGTCAAGTCCCTGGCCGCCGCGTGCCGCTCGAAGGGGATCCCGGTGCTGCACGTCTGGTACGTCGTCGAGCCGGGCGCCGCCGGGCTCAAGTTGAACGCGCCACTGTTCAACGGCGTCAAGGACACGGGCGCGCTCGTGCGCGGAACGTGGGGCGCGGCGCCCGCCGAGGGCCTCGAGCCGCAGGAGGGCGACGTCGTGGTCGAGAAGATGCGCATGAGCGCCTGGCAGGGCACGAAGCTCGAGAACCTGCTCGCCGGGCTCGGTCGCGACACGATCATCGTCACCGGCGCCTGGACGAACATGTCGATCGAGCACACGTCCCGCACGGGCGCGGACAAGGGCTACGCGATGGTCGTCCCCGAGGACGGCTGCTCGACGATGAACGCCGACTGGCACAACGCCTCGATCAACTACGCGCTCCAGAACGTCGCCACGGTGACGAGCTGCGCGGCGGTGACCGCGGCGATCGGCGCCTGAGGCTCCGCCGGGCGGCCGGCGGCGCGCGCCGCCTCCGGCCGCCCTCCGTCTGACACGATCCGCCGGCGTGCTCCGGATCAGCGCCGTCCCCGAGCCCCTCGACCGCGCAGCCGGCTGGGCATGGCGGCTGCTCGTGATCGCCGTTGCCGCCGTGGTCGTCGTCGCCCTGCTCTGGTACCTGCGGGTGATCATCGTGCCCGCGATCGTCGCGGTCACCGCTGCGCCCGCCCTGACCCCGGTCGCCGACGCGCTGCGGCGCCGCGGCTGGGAGCGGGCGGCGCCGGCGGTCGCGCTGCTCACGGGCCTCGCGGTCGTCGCCGGGCTCGTCGCGGTTGTCGCCGTCTCGGTCGCCGCGCAGTACGACGAGCTCGCCGCGTCCGTGCGGGAGGCCGTGGAGGAGATCACCGGCTGGCTGGAGGGCGAGCCGCTCAACCTCTCGGTCGGCAGCTCCGGCGAGCTGGACACCTCGCTGCAGGACGTCTGGGACGAGACGTCCTCGTACCTGCTCTCCGGCGTGCGCACCGGGCTCACCGTGCTGACGGGCGTGATCCTCGCCGTGGCGCTGCTCTACTTCATCCTCCGCGACGGGCGCGCGTTCTGGCGCTGGGTGCTGGCGCGCTTCTCGCCGGCGAACCGCGACGCGTTCGACCGCGCGGGCGCGCGGGCCTGGCGCGTGCTCGGCGGGTTCGTGCGCGGCACGGCGCTGATCGCCGCGATCGACGCGACCCTGATCGGGCTCGGCCTCTGGATCCTCGGCGTGCCGGTCGCCTTCTCGCTCGCGGTGCTGATCTTCCTGGGCGCCTTCGTGCCGTTCGTGGGCGCGACCCTCTCGGGCCTGATCGCGGTGCTCGTCGCGTTCGCGGACGAGGGCTGGCGGACGGCGCTCGTCGCGCTCGCGCTCATCCTCGGCGTCCAGTTCCTGGAGGGGAACTTCCTGCAGCCGGTGATCCAGAGCCGCACCGTCGACCTGCACGCTGCGGTGATCCTGCTCGCGGTCGCGGCCGGCGGCTCGCTCTACGGCATCCTCGGCG
The DNA here is from genome assembly GCA_035720085.1 of Gaiellaceae bacterium. Taxonomy (GTDB): domain Bacteria; phylum Actinomycetota; class Thermoleophilia; order Gaiellales; family Gaiellaceae; genus Gaiella. The sequence goes on along the minus strand of DASTPC010000183.1, from coordinate 2,972 downwards.
CGTACCTCGCCGTGCCGGTCACGGCGGTCGTCTTCACCGCCGTCCGCTCGCTGGCCGAGGAGCGGGTCGTCGCGGCCGAGCCGCCGGGTGGCGGATGAGGACGCGGGCGGCGCTCTTCCACGCGGTCGGCGAGCCGCTCACCGTCGAGGAGATCGACCTCGACGACCCCGGCCCGGGCGACGTCGTCGTGCGCATGGCCGCCGTCGGGATCTGCGGCACCGACCTGCACCAGGTCAAGGGCGAGTTCCGCCGGCCGACGCCGATGGTGCTGGGGCACGAGGGCGCCGGTGTGGTCGAGTGGGCGGGCGCCGACGTGCGCGGCCTCGCGCCCGGGGACGAGGTCGTGCTCTCGTGGGCGCCGTCGTGCGGCGTCTGCGACGACTGCGGGCGCGGCCGGCCGGCGGCGTGCGTCCCGCTGCACCGGGCGATCGGCGCGGGCACGCTCGTGGACGGCACGACCGGGATGTCCCGGAGCGGCGAGACGGTCTACCGCGGCACCGCGACCGGCTGCCTCGCCGAGCATGTCGTCGTCTCCGGCCGCGTCGCCTTGCCGACCCACGGCGCTGTGCCGCTGCGCGAGGCGGCGCTGCTCGGCTGCGCGGCGCTGACCGGTGTCGGCGCCGTCCTCTTCGCCGCCGGGGTCGAGCCGGGCGCGTCGGTGCTGGTCGTCGGCGCCGGCGCCGTCGGGCAGTTCGTCGTCCAGGGCGCGCGGCTGGCCGGCGCGGAGACGGTCGTCGTCGTCGACCCGGTGGCGGGCCGGCGAGAGCAGGCGCTCGAGCTCGGCGCGACACACGCCTTCCATCCCGACGGGCTGGCGGAGCGCCTGCCGGACATTGCGCCCGTGGGCGTCGACGACGCGTTCGACGCCGTCGGCGACCCCTCGACCACCGCGGTTGCGCTCGAGCACACGCGGAGCGGCGGGCGCTGCGTGATCGTGGGGCTGCCGGCGGTCGGCCGCCGCCTCGACCTCGACCCGGCGCTCTTCACCCGCCGCGAGAAGTGGCTGACCGGGACGATGTACGGCTCCGAGGACCCCGCCGTCGCGCTGCCGCTTCTGCTCGAGCACGTCCGCGCGGGCCGCCTGGGGCTGGCGCCGCTACTCGGCCCGACCTACCCGCTCGAGCGCGCCGACGAGGCGGTCGAGGCGAGCCTCGCGGGTGTCGCCGGCCGCGTCGTGGTCGAGCCGTAGGCGCGCGGCGTCCATCGTGGAGTGTTGGGTCTTTGCGGCCGCGAAAGCGGACGCCTTCAGGGATGTTGGCGCGATCGGGAAGCCGCTCCTGCGGATTTCCGACTTTGCGCTATGAACCGAGCCAGACGATGGCGTCACGTCTTGCCGTTGCGGCCGCGACAGCGGCCGCCTTCAGGGATCTTCGCGCGGTCGGGAAGCCGCTCCTGCGGATTTCCGACCTTGCGCTATGAACCGAGCCAGACGATGGCGTCGATCTCGACGTCGAACCCGATCAGGTTCGACTGGATCGTCGTCCGGGCCGGGAACGGCTCGCGGAAGAACTCGCGGTAGACCGAGTTGAGCTCCGGGAATGCCTCGAGGCTGCGCAGGTAGACGCCGACCCGGACCGCGTTCTGCAGCGACCCGCCGCCCGCACGGGCGACCGCGTCGAGGTTCTCGAGCGCGCGCCGGGCCTGGTCGCCGACCGACTCGCCGATGCGCCGGCCGGTCTCGTCGAACGGTCCCTGGCCGGCGAGGAAGAGCAGGTTGCCGACCTGGATCGCCTGCGAGTACGGCCCGCGCGGCGCCGGCGCCCACGCGCTGGAGACGGGCCAGCGCCCGTCGCTCATGGTGCGGTCCGGAGCGGGTCCACGAGCGCCGAGGATACGAGACGCCGCGGACGGCCGGGGCGGCTACAGCCCCGCAGCGAGCGCCTGTACCGCCTGTTCCTGCAGCCACGTCAGGTAGCCGAAGAGCGCCAGCTCCTGCGCCTTCGGGTCGCGCGGGCTCGGCACCTCGGTGTACAGCTCCTCGGTGACGCCCAGGCGCGTGCCCAGTACGAGTCGGAGGTCGTTGAGCGCGCCGACCCAGGCGGCGAGCTGCTCGTCGTCCAGCCGTTCGGCGTCGGCCGTCTGCTCGACCACGGCGAGGGCCTCGAGCTTGCCCGAGAGCAGCTCGCCGCGCGTGAGCCGCTCGAACTCCGCGTCGGCCCGGTCGTCCTCCGGGTACGCCGGCGGGAAGAGGCGCACAAGGCTCGGGTCGTCCTCGCCGAGCAGGTCGCGGAGCTGGCCGGGGAGCGAGCGGAGCAGCTCGCGCTCGTTCCGCGGCAGGCGCAGACGGATCGTCCCGTCGCGGGCCCGGTCGATCCGGCGGCGCGGCAGCGGCATCCCCGAACGGTACGCGCTGCTTGACAGGAGTCGCGCGCACGAGCAAGGTCGGGCGATGGCCGACCGCGGGAAGTGGACCGACGTGTTCGCGGACGGGAAGGTGATCGTCGTGCTGGCGGCGCTCGGGGTGCTGTGCCTGGTCACGATCGTCGGGCTCGCGCTCGTCGACGCCAGCTCCGACCGGCTCGCGCTCCTGACCGCGGCGCTCGGCGTGATCGGCACCGTCGTGGGCGCCTTCTTCGGCATCAAGGTCACAGACGACTCCCGCCGTGAGACCGCCGACCTGCTCGAGCGCATGTTGGCGAACGATCTCGCCCCGCCGCGCCATGAACGGACGGCCGAGTAGCGCGCTCCGGCGGCGGGCGGCCGCCACAATGGGGCGGTGAGCACGCAGACGATCGAGGCGCCGATCCGGGTCGAGGAGCCCGAGCTCGTCGACGACCGCGTCGAGGATCGGCCCTGGATCGTGATCGTCTGGAACGACCCGATCAACCTGATGAGCTACGTGGCGATGGTCTTCCGCAAGCTCTTCGGCTACCCGGAGGCGAAAGCCACCAAGCTGATGCTGCAGGTGCACAACGAGGGCAAGGCGGTCGTCTCCTCCGGGACCCGCGAGAAGTGCGAGCTCGACGTCTCCA
>DASTPC010000182.1:0-3920 GCA_035720085.1 Gaiellaceae bacterium | reverse complement strand
GGCGATCGTGCTCACGGCGACCTCGCTCGGCGTGGTCGTCCCGGTGCTCAAGGACGCCGGCGAGATCTCGGCGCCGTTCGGCCAGCTGGTCGTCGCGGCGGCCACGATCGCCGACTTCGGCGCGATCATCCTCCTCTCGCTGTTCTACTCGCGCGAGGCGACCGGCACCGGCACGCAGCTGCTCCTGCTGGGGAGCCTCGTGGCGCTGGCGGCCGCGATCGTCGCCGTGGTCACGGGGGCCGAGCGCTCGATGCGCCTGAGCGGCGTCTTCCGGTCGCTGCAGGACACCACCGCCCAGATCCGGGTGCGCGGCGCCTTCGTGCTGCTCGTCGGGCTGGCTGCGGCGGCCGAGCGGCTCGGGCTCGAGGTGATCCTCGGCGCCTTCGTCGCCGGCGCGATCCTGACGCTCGTCGACGAGGACCGGGCGATGACGCACCCGCAGTTCCGCCGCAAGCTCGAGGCCGCCGGCTACGGCATCTTCATCCCTGTCTTCTTCGTCGCGAGCGGCATCCGCTTCGACCTCGCGGCGCTCGGCGAGAGCGCTTCGACCGTCGTGCTCGTGCCGGTCTTCCTGCTCGTGCTGCTGCTCGTGCGCGGCCTCCCGGCGCTGCTCTACCGCCCCACCATCGGCGCCCGGCGAACGGCCGTCGCCGCCCTCCTGCAGGCGACGTCGCTGCCGTTCGTCGTCGCTGCGGCGCAGATCGGGCTCGAGCTGGGCACGATCGGCGAGGCGACCGCGGCCGCGCTCGTCGGCGCCGGCATCCTCTCGGTGCTGCTCTTCCCGCTGGCGGCGCTGACGGTGCTGAAGGCCGGTGGCCTACGCGGCGACGCCGCGCTCGAGCCCGAGCCGGCCCGCTAGCCAGTCCGCCTGCGCCGCCCGCTCGGCCTCGTAGCCGGCGCGGCCCTCGACGGCCTCGGCGGCCCGGGCCGCGAGCGATGCGATTGCCGCCGGCCCGACGTGCGGCTGGAAGCGCTCGAGGTCGGCGAGGTAGCCGTCCGCCTCGGGCTGCCGGCGGACGAGCTCGCCAGCGCGCGCGAGGCAGGCGTCCGCGAACGCGGCGCGCGCCGCCGCATCCCAGGCCTCCACGCGCCGGAGCAGGCGCCCGCTCGGCGCGACGAGCTTGTGCCGGCCGCGCACGACCGGGCCGCGCAGCTCGACCTCCCAGAGCTCGTCCTGCAGCCAGTACGGGAGGTCGGCGGGGGCGCACGCGTGCACCCCGCGCTTGCACGTGACGTCGCCCTCGGCCTCCACCCACGGGCCCGGCTCGCCGTGCTCGCCGCCCGTCCAGGCGAAGCCGCTGAACGGGCCGACGCTGCCGTCGAGCAGGAACTTGAGCGCCTTCACGCGGGGCTCCCGCGCCAGCCGCGGAAGGCCGCGAGCAGCTCGTCCGCCAGGCCCGGGTCGAGGTCCTGCTCGCGGAGCGCTCCCGTGGTGCGGATCGTCTCGCGCATCTGGTCGACGTGGGTGACGCAGGGCGAGCAGTAGACGAGGTGCTCCTCGAAGCGCTCCAGCTCCTCGCCGGGCAGCGCCTCCTCGAGGTACTCCGTGACGAGCTCGACGAGCTCGGCGCAGGTCAGCTCGGCCGTACGCTCGCTCATGCGCCCGCCGCCTCGAAGTGGAGCTCGAGCGCACGGCGGACCTTCGTCCGCGCGCGGTGCAGGAGCACGCGCTGGTTGCCCTCGCTCAGCTCGAGCGCGTCGCAGACGTCCTCGGAGCTGAAGCCGGCGACGTCGCGCATCGTGATCACCGCGCGCTGCACCTCCGGCAGCTCCTCGATCGCCGCCTGCGCGACGCCGACGGTCTCGCCGGACAGCAGGCGGCTCTCCGGCAGCTCGTCGAAGCGCCGGGGGGTCGAGGCCCAGTAGCTGGCCCAGCGCTCGCCCTGGGGGAGGAAGCGGTCAGCCTCGACCGAGGGCTCGGCCTCGTCGAGCTCCGCGCCGGCGAGCGCGGAGAAGGGCACGGAGCGCCGCTCGCGCTCCGCGCGCGTCTTGGCCGTGTTGGTCAGGATCCGGTACAGCCACGTCTTGAAGGACGAGCGGCCCTCGAAGCGGTCGATCCCGGCGAGCACGCCGAGCCACGCCTCCTGCACGACCTCCTCGGCGACCGCGCGCGTCTGCACGTAGAGGCGCGCGACGCGCAGCATGGACGGGCCGTACCGGGAGACGACCTCCATGAAGGCGCGCTCGTCGCCCGCGCGGAGCGCGGCGACCAGCCGCAGCTCGTCCGGCGAGGCTGGCGCCTCGACGCGCTGCTCGGCCTCCGTCCCGGTCACGGCGGGCACGCTACACCGTCTTCGCCGGAGGGTCAGGCGTTACACGCGGCTGTAACGCCTGCGGCGACGAACGAGACAGAGACCGGACATGGGCGGCCTGCGACCGATGTGTCAGCATCACTCGCGCGGATGAGCGTCGACTACCTCACCTGCCAGGAGCTCGTCGAGCTCGTTACCGACTACCTCGAGGGCAGCCTCTCGCCGGTCGACCGCGACCGCTTCGAGGAGCACGTGATGACCTGCCCGCCGTGCCGCGCCCACCTCGACCAGATGCGCCGGACGATCGACGTGCTCGGGCGCATGCCTGCCGAGTCTCTCTCCGACACGGCCGAGCGCGAGCTCCTGGACGCCTTCCGCGGCTGGAAGCGAGGGTGAGCGGGAGCGCGCCGACCGCATCGCGCCGGGCCGGCGCCTACGTCTTCCTCGGGGCCGGGCGCACCGCGTTCCTGAGCGGCCGCAGCTGGCCCGCGCCGAGGAACGGGCGTCCCGGCGTCTGGGTCGAGGACGACCCGGACGGCATCCGCGTCTGCGAGCCGGGCGACCTGCCCTGGTGGCTCGACGAGGAGCTCTGGGAGGCCGAGCCGGGCGGCGCAGAACGCCGCGTCCGGCACGCGCTCGTCGCCGAGCGCGCCCGCCTGCTCCGCCGGGTCCACGCATGGGGGCCGCCCGTCGCCTGGGAGCTCGTGGAGGCGGTGGTCGGGCGGGTGCGAGACCGGGCCGTCGCGGCGCTCGCCGCGGACGGCCATGCCGAGGCGTCGGTGACGCTCGCGCGGACGAAGGGCCTCGACGAGCTGCGCGCAGCCTGCGCCGCGACCTCGGCGGGCGCGCACGATGGCGCCCGGCTCGCCGGCTTCGCCGCCGACGCGATCGGCTTCGCGCTCGACGCGCCCGGCGCGCGCGGCGCGGGTGTGGCCGCCTACGTGGCCGCGCACGCGCTCGCAGGGGGCGACGCGGCCGGGCCCGGCTACGAGACGCGGTTCGCGGAGGAGCGCGCCTGGCAGGCGGAGTGGCTGAGAGCGCGGTTGTCGCTGTAGCGCCGGCGCAGGAGTCGACCGCTCCGCGCACCCTCCGCTGGCTCGACGGGTTCGTGCTGGCGCTGACGATGCCGGCCGCCCTCGTCGCGACCGTCGGCTACTCGATCGCCTCGCTCGGTGCCTGGCACGCGGTGCTCCTCTGGGGCGTCTCGGCTGCGATCGCGGTCGTGGCCAACCTCGCGTACGCCGAGCTGGCGGCGATGTTCCCGGAGAAGCCCGGCGGGATCGCCCTCTACGCGGCCGAGGGATGGCGGCGGTACCTGACGCTCGCAGGCCCGGTCGCGAGCTTCGGCTACTGGTTCGCGTGGTCGAGCTCGATGGCGGTGTACGCGGGCATCGTCGGCGACCTCGTGCAGGCGGAGTGGTTCCCAGGCGAGACATGGACGTGGGACCTCGGCATCGTCGACGTGACCTTCGGGCGGCTCGTCGGAGCCGCCGTCCTGGTCGGAGTCTGGGCGGCGAACGTGCTCGACCTGCGTCCGACGCTCTGGGTCGCCTACGCGACGGCGGCGATGCTGGCCGTGCCGCTGCTCGTGTTCACGGTCGTCCCCTATCTGACCGGCAACTGGTCGAGCGCGACCTTCACCGGCCACGTGGGCGAGGCCGGCGGGTG
>DASTPC010000181.1:0-8207 GCA_035720085.1 Gaiellaceae bacterium | reverse complement strand
GCTCGAAGGGGCACTAGGACCTCCGGGCGTCTTCGATCCGCACTTCGACCGCCGTGACGGAGAGCCCGGTCAGGCGCTCGACCTCGTAGGCGATCCGCGAGCGGACGGTCGCAGCGACCTCCGCCAGGTTGAGGCCGTACTCGACGACGACGCTCAGCTCGATCTCGAGCGCGCCGTCACGGCCGCGCACCTCGATCCCGTCGGTCACCCGCGAGCGCGGGCGCAGGCGCGGGAAGCGCCGCCCCGCCATGCCGACGATCCCGTACGACTCGGCGGCGACGTGGCCGACGATCTGGGCGATCGCCTCGTTCGAGACCCCGATCCGGCCCAGGTCGGTCGTCCGCGCGACGTGCACGCCCTTGTCCACGAGCGCGAGCTTAGTGCAGGGGCGGGCGACCGGCCTAGACGGCCTTCTGCACCTTGCCGGCCTTCAGGCAGCGGGTGCAGACGTACGCGCGCTGGGCCTTGCCCTGCAGGAGCACGCGGACGCGCTGGAGGTTCGGGTTGAACCGCCGCTTCGTCGCCACCATCGAGTGGCTGCGGTTGTGCCCGAACGACGGCTTCTTGCCGCAGATGGCGCAGACCTTGGACATGCGGCTGCGTAGGGTACCAGCCGCGCAATCCTCGCCCGACGGTCCGCCGTGCCTCCACGTAGGCGAGACATCTCCCGCCCCTGCACCCCGGAGGGCGCGTTGCCCTGATGCGGGCCGGGCTGGAGTCCGCGCGACGCGAGCGTCTCCCTACACGGCGGCCGCCGCTCGCAGGTTCGCAAACGCGTCGGCCATCTCGAGCGCCGTGCGGACCGCCTCGGCGCCCTTGTCGAGCCGCTGCTCGGCCTGCTCCGCCGTCTCGAGCGTGAGGACGCCGAAGGCGACCGGGACGCCGGTCTCGAGCGCAGCGAGCTGGAGCCCGCTGGCCGCCTCGCCGGCGACGTACCCGAAGTGCGGCGTGTCGCCGCGGATCACGCAGCCGAGCGCGACGACACAGGCGAAGCGGCGGGTCTTGGCGAGCGCCATCGCAGCGAGCGGGAGCTCGAACGCCCCCGGGACGGGCATCACGGTGATCGCGTCGCGCACGACGCCGGCCCGCTCGAGCTCGGCGAGCGCGCCCTCGAGCAGCTTCGTCGTCACCTCGCCGTTGAAGCGGCTGACGACGACGCCGACCGCGCGGCGCGCGCCGTCGGGGCGTCCCTCGAGCACCGCGAACCCGGGCGGCACGACCAGCTCGCCGGGTGCGTGCTCGCCGATGGCCGCCGAGACGTGCACGGGCGCCGCCACCTCGTCGGCCTCGACGTCGGCGGGCGGAAGCGAAACTTCCTGGTCGGGCCCGGGGTGGAGCTCCGTCGCTTCGAGCGGGTCGGGCGCCGCGAGCGGCTCCGGCCCGGCGACCGGGACGTCGGGCTCCTCCTCCAGGAACGGCTCCGGCGGCGTAGGCCGCTCGCCGGCGTCGTCGTCGACGGGCAGCTCGGGCGAGGCGGGCCAGCCCTCGAGGACGTTCTCCCGCGCCTCGTCGAGGTCGTCGACCTCGGCGGGCGGCTCGACCGGCAGGTCGTCGTAACACCGCGTGTGGTCGTAGGGGGCCGTCCGGCCCTCGTCGTCGTAGCGGGTGTCGCTCACAGCTCGGCTCCCTCGAAGAGGTCGGGTTCGAAGCGCAGACGCTGATGATGCAGCTTGCGTCCGATGGTGTGGCCGAGCTTGTCGCGCTTTGCGACGAGATAGCCCCGGTTGGCGTCGTTCGGGTCGACCTCGATCGGCTCCTGCGAGACCACGGTCAGCCCGTACCCCTCGATGCCCGCGATCTTCTTCGGGTTGTTGGTCAGGATGCGGATCGAGCCGAGCCCGAGGTCGGCCAGGATCTGCGAACCGATCCCGTACTCGCGCGCGTCGGCCGGGAAGCCGAGCTCGAGGTTCGCCTCCACCGTGTCGCGGCCGTTCTCCTGCAGCTCGTAGGCCTTCAGCTTGTTGAGCAGGCCGATTCCGCGGCCCTCCTGGGCGAGGTAGAGGAGCACGCCGCGGCCCTCCTGCTCGATCCGCCGGAGCGCGAGCTCGAGCTGCTCGCCGCAGTCGCAGCGGTACGAGTGGAAGACGTCGCCGGTCAGGCACTCCGAGTGCACGCGCACGAGCACGTCCTGCTGCCCCTCCACCTCGCCCTTGACGAGCGCGACGTGCTGCTTGCCGGTGAGGAGCTCGCGGAACGCGACCGCGGTGAAGTCGCCGTACTGCGTGGGCAGGCGCACGGAGACGACCCGCTCGACCAGCTTCTCGGTCCGCCGGCGGTACTCGATCAGGTCGGCGACCGTGATCAGGCGCAGCCCGTGGCGCGCGCAGAAATGGACCAGGTCGGGGACACGGGCCATCGTCCCGTCGTCTTTCATGATCTCGCAGACGACGCCGGCCGGGCTGAGCCCGGCGAGGCGGGCGAGGTCGACCGCGGCCTCCGTCTGCCCGGCCCGCTGGAGCACCCCTCCGGGCCGGGCCTGCAACGGGAAGACATGCCCCGGCGAGACGACGTCCCGCTGGGTCGAGGCCGGGTCGATGGCGACCTGGATCGTGCGGGAGCGGTCGTGTGCGGAGATGCCCGTCGAGACGCCGTCACGCGCCTCGATGGTGACCGTGAAGGCCGTGCCCAGAGGTGCCTCGTTCTGCTCGGTCATCTGCCGGAGCCCCAGCTCCGCGCAGCGCTCGGCAGTGAGGCAGAGGCAGATCAGCCCACGCCCGTGCGTGGCCATGAACGCGACCGCCTCCGGCGTCGTGAACTCGGCGGCGATCGTCAGGTCGCCCTCGTTCTCGCGGTCCTCGTCGTCGACCACGACGACGAACTTGCCCGCGCGGATGTCCTCGAGCGCCTCCTCGATGGTGGCGAACGGGGTCGTCTCGCCGAGGACGGCCGGCTCGGTGCTCATCCAGGGATGGTATCCGCGCGGCCGCTCAGGGCCGGTTGACGAGCCGCTCGACGTACTTCGCGAGCACGTCGGCCTCGAGATTCACCTCCCGGCCGGGCACGAGCTGCGAGAGCGTGGTGGCCGCGAGCGTGTGCGGGATCAGGGCGACGCCGAAGGCGTCCTCGGCCACCTCGGCGATCGTGAGCGAGACGCCCTCGACCGCCACCGAGCCCTTGGCGACGCAGTAGCGGAGCACGTCCGGCGGCGCCTCGATCCACACGCGCAGGCCCTCGCCCTCGGCCTCGACCGACTGGACGCGCCCGACGCCGTCGACGTGGCCCTGCACGTAGTGGCCGCCGAGCGGGTCGCCGGCGTTCACGGCCGGCTCGACGTTGACCTGGTCGCCCGGGCGGAGCCGGCCGAGCGACGTCCGCCGCAGCGTCTCGGGCACGGCGTGGAAGAGGATCCGCTCGCCGTCGATGATCTCGGCGGTGAGGCAGCAGCCGTTGAGCGCGACGGAGCCGCCTCGCTCGACCCCGGCCGCCGTCCGGGGCGCGGCAAGCAGGAGCCGGACGCCCTCGTCGCCGCCCTCGACGGCCTCGACCCGCCCGAGCTCGCGCACGATGCCCGTGAACACGAGCCAAGGCTAACGCCAGCGGGTCGCGGGCAACAGCCGGCGCCCCCGCGGGGCCGGCGAAACGGCCGGCCCGGCGGGGGCAGAGCCGCTACCGGATCGCGTAGAGGCTGGACGTCGTCGCGACGTAGATCCGGCCGTTCGCCACGGCCGGAGACCCGAGCGACGGAGCGTCGAGCGCGAAGCTCCACGCCTGGCTGCCGTCGGGCCGGTACGCCGCGAGCCGCGGTGAGGAGCCTCCGGTCGGCACGAGGAGGAGCTCCTCCGCGCCGCGCTGGATCACGACCGGCTCGCCGAGCTCGCCGCCCGGCCGGCGCTCCCACTGGAAGGAGCCGTCGTCGCGGAAGGCGAAGAGCCGCTCGCCCACCGCGACGTAGGCCGTCTCGGGCCGGTTGTCGCGGACGCGGGAGACGACGCCGTCACGGACACGGGAGCACATCGCCGGCTGGCCGGTGGCGGCCGAGCCGCGGCCGAGCGCCGGCGGCGACGCCGACCCGCTCCCGAGCGGCCCCGACCGCCAGAGGCGCACCGCCCGCTGGTCGTAGCTCTCGAGGTGGGCGCGGCCGTCGTCGTCCCGGGTGACGACGTACATCAGGCCGGCCTTGCCGAAGACGGGCGTCGTCAGGGACGGCGCCTCGCCGATGCGGCCCGCGCCGATCCAGGGCTTGCCCTTGAGCGCGACGCCGTCCTCCGTGCTCCAGAGCACCTGGTCGCAGGTGGCCGACCACGCCGGCGACGGGCCCCGCTCGAAGACGGGCGGCTCGTCGCCGCGCGGCGGGCCGGCAGGCGCGCTCTTGTCGAAGTGCGTTCCCAGGTCCGGGAAGTCGATCCCCCAGCCGCCCTCGAGGTCGCCGGGCGGGAAGAGCACCGCCGGCTTCTGGGCGAACGACCAGTCGTACACCGAGAGCCCGCCGAAGGCCCGGTCGAAGACATACGTCTCGTTGGCCTGCGTGTCGACGACGGGCGACGTGCCGAGGAAGCCGTCCCGCGCGATCGGCGACGCCTTGATCGTGCCGCGGAACGGCTCCACGAGGAACGTCGCCTGCCGGAACTGCCAGTAGCCGTCGCGCCGGGCGTCGCCCACCTCGACGGGCTTCGTGCCGGTGACCGCGAGATGGCTGTCCCGCCGCACCGCCGGCGCGGCGCGCACGTCGTAGCCCCACATCCGCACCGCCCACTGCAGGTGGCCGTCGGGGTAGAACGCGAGCAGGCGCGCCGTTCCCGCCAGCTCGCTGTCCGCCGTCGTGCCCAGGTAGACGATCCCCGTGTTCGGGTTCACGACCGGCGAGGCGTCCACCATCGCGCCGTCGCCGATCTCCACCTGCCAGTCGAGTGTCCCGTTCGGGCCGGCAGTGCTGTCCCAGACGGCCCGCGCGTTCCGCTCCGGGCTGCCCCGGTACTGGCTCCACTCCGCCTGCGCGGACGAGGCGGCGGCCAGGGCCAGGCCGAGCGTGAGCACGGCCAGCGCCGCGCCGCGGGCCCAGGCCCCGCCGAAGGTCGATCTCTCAGCTCGCATCGTTTCCCTCCTTGCTCGCTGCTCGTGCTGTGCGAGCAAGGCTCGGCGGCCCTGCGCAAGGGCCGCTCAAGGCGCGCTCAAGCGTTACGGCTCGTGGACGTACGCCTCGAGCAGGATGTCGGCGCCGACCTCCTTCGCGCGGAGCCGGAAGAGCGGGAGCGGAGCCGCCAGGTCGCCGAGCAAGCGCGGCCCTTCACCGGCGAGCGTCGGCGCCACGAACACGAGCAGCTTGTCGACGAGCCCCTCGGCGAGGAACGCGGTCGCCAGCGTCGGGCCGCCTTCGAGCAGCAGCGACTGGACGCCCTCGGCCGCAAGCGCCGCGAGCTCTTCGGCGAGCGCACCGCTGCGCAGCTCGAGCTCGGAGCCCCGCGGCAGCGGCCCGCGTCCGAACGCGAGCCGCCGCGGCTGACGCAGCACGCGGACGTCCCGCGCGTCGAGCCGCGGCGCGTCGGCACGCACGGTCCCCATCCCGACGGCGACCGCGTCGGAGGCGGCGCGCAGCTCGTGCACGAGGCGGCGCGCCTGCTCGCCGGTGATCCAGCGGCTCCCCGGGACCGTCACGCGGCCGTCCAGCGTCGCGGCGGCCTTGTACGTGACGAACGGGCGGCCGAGCGAGGCCCACGTCCGCCAGGCCTCGAGCTGGCGCCGGCAGAGGAAGCCCTCCTCCCCGGCCGCGACCTCCACCTGGACGCCCGCGGCGCGGAGCCGCTCGAGCCCGGCGCCCGACACCTTCGGGCTGGGGTCGACCTGGCCGGCGACGACGCGCGCGACGCCGGCCTCGACCAGCGCATCGGCGCACGGCGGTGTCGCACCGTGATGCGAGCAGGGCTCGAGCGTCACGTAGAGCGTGGCTCCGCGGGCACGCTCGCCGGCCGCGCGGAGCGCGTGTACCTCGGCGTGCGGCTCGCCACGGCGCTCGTGCCAGCCCTCGCCCACGACCTCGCCGTCGCGGACGAGCACCGCACCGACGACCGGGTTGGGGTGCGCCGTGCCGCGCCCGCGCTCGGCCAGCTCCCGTGCACGCGCGAGCATGTACTACGCGATCGCGGCCGCCAGCCGCCGGTACGCGGCGGGTGGGTCCGGGTCGGAGAAGATCGAGCTCCCGGCGACGAGCAGGCTCGCCCCTGCCTCCCGCACCGCCAGGGCGTTGTCCTCCGCCACGCCGCCGTCGACCTGGATCGGCACGTCGACGAGCTCGCGCAGCCGCGCGATCCGGCCGAGCGCCTCCGGCATGAACGCCTGGCCCGAATAACCCGGGTGGATGCTCATGCACAGCACGAGCTCGGCCGCGGCGGCGTCGGCGAACGTGGCCGCCTCCTCGGGCGCGGTCTCGGGGTTGAAGACCACCCCGACCGCGAGGGCGTGCTCCCGGGCGCGGGCCGCCACGCCTTCCGGGTCGTCGGTCGCTTCGACGTGGAACGTGACCGAATCGGCACCCGAGGCCGCGAGCTCGGCGAAGTGGTGGACGGGATCGTCGACCATCAGGTGGCAGTCGAGCACGCCGCCCGCGTCGTGGACGAGCGGCGCGATCGAGCGGAGGACGACAGGCCCGATGGTCACGGGCGGGATGAAGTGGCCGTCGCCGACGTCGAAGTGGAAGATGCGCACGCCGGCCTCGAGCAGCGCCGAGATCTGGTCTCCGAGACGCGCGAAGTCCGCCGCGTAGAGCGACGGCTCGACCTCGCTCTCGCCGCGGATCCAGTCGCTCCAGGGCACGGCGCGATCTTACGAGGCGGCCGCGAGCAGCCGGGCGCTTTCGACCATTGCCTCGTCGGCGCCGGGCTCGTCGACACCCCAGGCGAGCGCGTGCGCGATGCCCCAGCGCCGCGCCCGCTCCCGGTCGAGCTCGAGCTCCGCCGTGAGCAGGTCGAGGCGCCGGCGTACCCGGCTGCGGGCACCGGGCTGGGTCAGCAGCCACCGCCGGTCCCGCAGGAGCGAGGCGGCGTCGAACGCCGGGTCGCCGACGAGCGGCTTCGGGTCGATTGCCAGCCAGCCGTCGTCCGCCCGCAGCACGTTGCCGCCGTGCAGGTCCTGGTGCAGGACGGACGCCGCCGTGGGCCCAGGCCCGAGCTCGCGGCAGGCCGACACGGCCTCGTCGAGCAGCGCCCGCTCGAAGGGACGGCCGAGCGCGCGCCAGCGGCGGGGCAGCTCCTCCGCCCAGCGCTCCGCCTCCACGGCGAGCAGCCGGTACGGGTGCGGGTCTGACGGCTGCCGCCGCAGCAGGCGCAGGACGCCGGCGGCGATCAGGTTCGCCGCGTCCTCGTCGCCGGTCGCCCAGAGCTGCGTCCCCGGCCCGCACCGCTCGAGGAGCAGCGCGCGGCGCTCGTCGTCGCGGGCGAGCAGCCGGACGGCGCCGTTGCCCTGCCAGTGCGTGAGCGCGTCGGGCTCGCGCTCGCTCTCCGGCTCGGGGAAGTTGAGCTTGAGCACGGCCCGCTCGCCCGATCGCAGCGTCGCCGGGACGACGAGTGAGATCCGGGCGGGCTCGAACGGATCGGCGAGCGTGAGCTCCCAACGCTCGGCGCAGGCCGACACGAGCGACGGCAGCGCTCCGAGCCACGCGGCGCCGCCCGGCTCGCCGCGCCACCAGTCGAGCCCCGCGGGGACCCTCACGGAACGAGCAGGCGGGCGACGAAGAAGCCGCTCGTCCCGTGCTCGTGCGGCAGAGTCAGCAGGAACTCGGGCCGCCGCGGGTGCCGGAACTGTGGCCATTCCTCCCCGAGCTCCGCGTCGATGCGTAGCCCGGCCGCGTCGACGACCGCCTCGCTCTCGTCGGCGTTGACCGTGCAGACGGAGTAGGTGACCGTGCCGCCGCTGCGCACGCGTGCGGCCGCCGCGCGCAGCAGCTCGAGCTGAAGCTCGGGCAGCGGCTCGGCCCGCCAGCGCAGGTCCGGCCGGGACGCGAGCACTCCCAGTCCCGAGCACGGCGCGTCGACGAGGGCGCGGTCGAAGCCCGCCAGCTCGGCCGGCAGGTCGCGTCCGTCCGCCCGCACGACCGTCACGTGCTTCGCCCCCAACCGGGCGACGTTCGCCTCGAGCTCGCGCGCTCTGGCCTCGTTCACCTCCACGGCGACGACGTCGCCCGCGAGCATCGTCGCCTTCCCGCCCGGCGCCGCGCACAGGTCGAGCGTGCGCTCGCCGGGGCGGGAGCCGACCGCGAGCGCGGCCAGCTGCGACCC
>DASTPC010000180.1:0-10700 GCA_035720085.1 Gaiellaceae bacterium | reverse complement strand
GGTGCTGCCGCTCGAGCGCTTCGACGACGGGCTGGCGCTGTTCAGGCGGCGCGAAGCGCTCAAGGTCGTCTTCGCCCCCTGAACGCGCCTTGCCGGTGTAAGGACCACGTAGGCGTCCGCTCCGCGGATCTGCGGCTGCGGCTCCGGGTGTCGGTGCAGGCGGGCAACGCCGCCGGCTCGGGCACGGAGGTCTCGGCCGCGACGGGGACCGTCACCCGTCGTCCCGCTCGTGAACCAGCGGCCGAGGATCCTGCGGTCTACTCGCGCTCGTGGCGACCCGCGCCGCGGTTCCGCGGTGCCGGCCGCTTCGTCGTGACGCTCCGTGCCCGCGACAAGTCGGGCCGGACGAGCCTGCCGGACCGCCGCGTGCTCTCGGCCTGACGGGGCACCTCCCGGGGGCGCTGCGCACCGCAGCGCCCCCGGCGCGTAGGCTCGCGCGGATGATCGACCACGTCACCATCCGCGTGCCCTCGATCGAGGCGGGAGCACGCTTCTACGACGAGGTCTTCCGGCTGCTCGAGTTCCCCGGCGAGGCCGGCGGCGGCTTCTGCGAGTGGAACGACTTCTCGATCGCCGCCGCGACGTCCGAGCGACCTGCGACCCGGGGGCTCCACGTCGGCTTCGGCGCGCGGTCACAGGACCAGGTCGACGCCTGGTGGGCCGCCCTCACCGGCGCCGGGTACACGAGCGACGGCGAGCCCGGCCCGCGCCCGGGGTACGGGGACGACTACTACGGCGCCTTCGTCCTCGACCCGGCCGGCAACAGCGTCGAGGCCGTCATCCACGAGCGGACCGCGAGCATCGAAGGCGTCGTCGACCATCTCTGGGTGCGCGTCGCCGACCTCGAGCAGGCGACCCGGTTCTACGAGGCGCTCGCCCCGATCGTGGGGCACGCGGTCGACCGCCTGCCGGGGAGAACGAGGATCCGCGGCGCCGGCGCGAGCGTCTCCCTGCTCGCTGGACCGCCCACGGAAGGGCTCCATCTCGCCTTCGCGGCGCCGGACCAGCCGACCGTCGATGCGTTTCACGCCGCCGGCCTGGAAGCGGGTTACACCTCGCTCGGCGCGCCGGGCGAGCGCCCCGAGTACCACGTCGGCTACTACGGCGCGTACCTCGCCGATCCGGACGGCAACAACGTCGAGGCGGTCTTCCACGACCGCCGCGGCTGACGCGCGTGCGTGCGGCGATCTTCCACGGGCCGGGCGACGTCCGCGTCGAGCAGGTCCCGCGCCCCGAGCCACGGGAGGACGGCGACGTGCTCGTCCAGGTGGAGGTCGCCCTCACCGACGGCACCGACCTGAAGGCGTACAGGCGCGGGCATCCCGTCCTGCTCGGCCCGCCGCCGAGCCCCTTCGGGCACGAGCTCTGCGGCGTCGACGTCGCGACCGGGCGGCGGGTCGTCGCCGCCAACTCGGCGCCGTGCGGCACGTGCGCGCCCTGCCGGCGGGGCCAGGAGACGCTCTGCGAGCGCCTGTTGCCGCTCTGGAACGGCGCCTACGCCGAGTATGCGCTGGTTCCCGCCCGCGTCGCGAGCGTCAACCTCCTCCCGGTCCCGCCCGACCTGCCGGGAGAGCTGGCGGCGATGACGGAGCCGCTCGCGTGCTGCCTGCACGGCGTCGAGCGGGCGGGCGTCGAGCCCGGCGACACGGTCGCCGTCGTCGGGATCGGGCCGATCGGGCTGATGCTCTGCGCCTGCGTCGCCGACGCCGGCGGCCGGCCCGTGGCGGTCACCGACCGCGCCGACCGGCGCGACCTCGCCCGCGCGTTCGGCGCCGAGCCGGGCGACGGCGTGGGCGCCGACGTCGCGATCGAGGCCGCCGGCAGCGAGAGCGCCTGGTTGCGCGCGCTCGAGCTCGTCCGCCCCGGCGGTACCGTGCTCGCGTTCGGCGGCCTTCCCCGCGACGCCCGGGTCGAGATCGACCCGTACCGGATCCACTACGAGGAGGTGACGCTCCGCGGCGCCTTCCACCACGCGCCCCGGCACGTCCGGGCGGCGCTCGTCTTCCTCGCCAGCGGCGCCTACCCGTTCGAGCGGCTCGTCACCCACCGGGTCGGCCTGGACGGGCTCGCCGCGCTCCTCGCCGACCCGCCGCCCGGCTACCTGAAGGCCGCCGTCGTTCCCTAGATCGAGACCGTCGAGAGGCCGAGCCGCTCGAGCTCCTCGGCGCTCCCCGCATCGCCGCCGTCGGCGCGCGCCCGCAGGGCGTCGTGGAGCGAGACGAGCGCCGCGAGGTACTGCGCGTGCGTCAGCCCGCGGGCGCCGGCGGCCGCGCGGAACCGCCGCGCGACGTCCCGGGGGACACGCCGCAGCATGATGTCCTCGCCCTCGCGCTTGCCCTCCCCCTCGTCGCGCTGCCGGAAGTAGACGACGTCGCGGTCGCGCGCGAGCGGCGGCGGCGGGAAGTGCGGCGGCAGCGGCACCCGCAGCTCGAACAGCTCGTCGTCCTGCTCGGGCTCGAAGGGCTCCTCGCCGGTCATCGCGCGCTCCTCGCATCGTGGGGGTCGAGGCATCATGCAGCTTGATAGCGCACGCTGTCAAGATGCACGCCCTGACGGGCAGGCGGCGGCCGGGCCCCGCGACCGGCTCCTCGCGGCGCGCGGGCTAGCGGCGCCGGATCAGCGTGACGCCGTCGCGAACGGTGAGCAGCACGCAGACGACCCGCGGATCGGCGAGCACGCGGTCGTTGAACGCTCGCAGGGCCACGGTCGCCTCGCCGTCCTCCGCTGCATCCGCGACGCGGCCGCTCCACAGCGTGTTGTCGGCGACGAGCAGCCCACGCTCGGAGAGCCGCGGCAGGAGCACCTCGTAGTAGCGGAGGTAGTTGACCTTGTCGGCGTCGAGGAAGACCAGGTCGAACGCGCCCTCGAGCCGCTCGATCGTCTCGAGCGCCGGGCCCTCGTGCACGGTGATCCGGTCGGCGTACGGGCTGCTCGCGATGTGCCGGCGCGCGACCTCCGCGTGCTCCGGGTCGACCTCGCACGTCTCGATGCGGCCGTCGGGCGGCAGGGCCGCGGCCATCGAGAGCGCCGAGTAGCCGCTGTAGGTTCCCAGCTCGAGGACGCGCCGCGCGCCGGACGCGAACACGAGCGTCTCGAGCAGGCGGCCCTCGATCGTGCCGGTGAGCATCGCCGAGTCCGCCAGGGTCGCGCGCGTCTCGTCGGCGACGGCCCGCAGAAGGGCGTCCGGCTGCGTCGTGTGCGACTCGGCGTACTGCTCGATCTCGTCCGCGACGACGAACGCCACGTCAGGAGAGCTCGGCCCGGGACGCTCCCACGATCGCCTCGTCGCCGTCGTCGAAGCGGACGAGGAGCTTCCCCTTCTCGTCGTAGTCGGGTGACCAGACGAGCACCGTCCCCTCGCGCTCGCCGATGCGGCAGCGCCGCCCGTCCTCACCCGCGACGCCGCGCCAGTAGAGCACGAACGGGTTCTCCTCCCATTCGCGGCCGATCGTCGTCGTGTCGGTGTGGCCGGGCAGGACGCGCACCTCGGGCGGCAGCTTCATCAGCACCTCCATCACCGAGTGCCGCACCTGCTCGGCGTTGCCGCCGCCGACCGCGTTCTTGAACAGCGTGTCGCCGGACAGCACGAGCTTGCGGTTGACGACGTACGAGACGCCGTCGTCCGAGTGACCCGGCGTGGGCAGCGCCTCGACCTGGAGGTCCTCCGTCTCGAACGACTCCTGCGAGACCTCGACCGGGAAGTGCTGGAGCAGCTCGTCGTTGCCGTCGACGTGGTCGGGGTGCCCGTGCGTGATCAGGAGCCGCACGGGCTTGACGCGGTAGCGCTCGACGGCGTCGAGGATCGGGTCGAGCGGCGCGCCCGTGTCGACGAAGACCGCGGTACCGCCGCGTTCGGCGGCGACCAGGAACGCGTTCGACAGCCAGACGGGGTGCATCGAGCGCTCGACGAGCATCGCCACGAGGCTACCGCACCGCGCACCGACTGCGGAGGGAAACCGGGGAACGCCGTCGAATCGGACGGCGCCAACGAGCGTCCGCGCTCTCCCCCTGCCCCCGGGAGGTCCTTCGACCATGTCCACATTCGCGTTCGAGACCGCGGAGGTCGTCCGCGAGGCGGCGAGGTACTGGTGGGTGTACCTCCTCACCGGCATCCTCTGGATCGTCGTCTCGCTGCTGATCTTCCGCTTCGACATGACCAGCCTGGCGACGATCTCGTACCTGTTCGGCGTGATCGCCGTCTTCTTCGGTGTCAACGAGTTCTTCGGGCTCGGGACGATGACCGCCGGCTGGAAGATCGTCCACGTCGGGCTCGGGCTCCTCTTCGTGCTCGCCGGCGTGGTCGCGCTGATCCGGCCGTACGACACGGGCGCCACGCTCGCCGCGCTGATCGGCGTCGTGCTCGTCTTCAAGGGCGTCTTCGACATCGTCGTCGCGTTCGCGACGAAGGACGACATCCACATCTGGTGGCTGCAGCTCGTCGTCGGCATCGTCGAGGTGCTGCTCGGCTTCTGGGCGTCGGGCAACTTCGGCCGCTCGGCCGCGCTGCTCGTCATCTGGGTCGCCGCCATGTGCCTCGCGCGCGGGATCACCGAGATCATCGTCGCGTTCAAGCTGCACGGGCTGCGGTCCGCGACGTAGCGCCACCCGACCTCGGCAGGCGCGGCCGCCGCGATACTCGTGCGCGTGCCGCGCCCGCCGCTCCCGCTCGCGCTCGCGCTCGCGCTCGCCCTCGTCATCCCCGCTCCGGCGGCCGCCGGGGTCGAGATCGTGGCGCCGTTCGCGCCGGCGCGCTACGCGGACGAGGGAGCGGTCGGCCTGCTCGTCCCCGGCGCCGGGCCGACCGTCACGCGCGCGAGCGCCCGCAACGCGCTCCTGCGCGGCGAGCTGGAGACGTCGTTCCTCGGCGGAACCCGGCCCGGGACGCCGAAGCTCGAGCTCGGCGACGCCGCCCCGCCGCGCGTGCTCGTCGTCCTGCCACCGCCGGGCGAGTCGGAGAACGACGTCCGTTACCCGATCGCCGTGGTCGGCGACGGGTTCCGCGGTGTGCTCACCTCGGACTCGACGCGGATCCCGGGTCTCGTCTCGATCACCGACGTCGCGAGCGGTCGCCTGCGGTTCGAGGGGGTCGACGACCCGGTCGCGACCCTGGAGACCCTCGACCGCCGGATCGAGCGCAACGACCGCATCCGGCTGCCGCTGACGCTTGCGCTCGTCGCCGCCGCCGCGCTCGTGGCGCTCGTCCGCCCCCGCCTCGGGCCGCGCGTGTTCCTGCTCGCGCTGGCCGGCAACCTCTGGCTCGCCGGCTGGTGGGCCGTCGGCCTGCTGGCCGCCGCCGCGCTCCTGCTCCCGCTCGGCTGGGCCTGCGCGACCATCCTCGCTGCATACCTCGTCGCGCTCGGCGCGGACGCGGAGACGGTGGCGCTGTCGCCCTTCGGCCCGTCGCAGGCGGGCCGCTTCTACGGCGTCTCGAACCTGCTCGAGACGATGGTGCTGGTGCCGGCGCTGCTCGGCGCCTCGCTGCTCGGCCGCGTAGGCGTCGGCGTGGCCGTCGTCGCCCTGGTCGCCGTCGGCGGCAACCGCTTCGGCGCCGACGGCGGCGGCCTGCTCGTCCTGCTCGCGGGCTACGGCGTGCTCGCAATGCGGCTGCACGGCCGGCGCCTGACGGCCGGCCGTGCGCTGGCGCTCGGCGCGGCGGCCGTCGCGGCGGGAGCCCGGCTCGTCGGCATCGACGCCGCGCTGGGCGGCTCGAGCCACGTCACGAGCGCCCTCGGCGACGGCCCCGGCGCGGTCCTCGGCGACGTCGGCGACCGGCTGCAGATCGCGTGGGAGCGCTCGACCGCCTCGACGGGGCCGGTCGTCGCGGCGCTCGCAGGGCTGGTGGGGCTCGTGGCCGTCGGCACCCGCCGGCAACGCGGCCCGGCGACCGACGCGCTGCTCGCGGCGCTGGTCGTCTCGCTGCTGGTCAACGACACCCCGACGGACGTGCTCGGCGTCGGCGCCGCCGCCGCGCTCGTGCTGTACCGCTACGAGCGGATCACGGGGCGTGCCGAACCGCGACCTGGTTAGATACGCGCGATGCGCCGGGCCGTCCCGATTCTCGCCCTGCTCCTCGCGGCGCTCGCGCTGGTCGCGGCGGGCTGCGGCGGCGAGGAGGAGGCGACGCCGACGCCGGAGACGGTCGAGGGCGCGCTCCCGACCGAGACGACAGGCGGTTCGGCGGACCTGCCGGCCCTCGACCTGACCGGCGACGCGTCCGCCGGCGCGGACGTGTGGTCGGCGAACGGCTGCGGCGGCTGCCACACCCTGGCCGCCGCGAACGCGAGCGGCACCGTCGGCCCGAACCTGGACGACGCGAAGCCCTCGTACGAGCTGGCCGTCACGCGGATCACGGAGGGTCAGGGCGCGATGCCGTCCTTCGGCGACTCGCTCGAGCCGCAGCAGATCGCAGACGTGGCGCAGTACGTCGTCGACTCGACCAGCGGCTGACGCCCGCGCTCGAGCTTCCCGCCGGCTTCCCCGACGCGGTCGAGGCGTTCGCCTGCGACCTCGACCGGACGCTGATCGGCGAGGACGCGCTGCTCCGGCCGCGCACCCTCGGCGCGATCGCCGCGGCCCGGGACGCCGGCCTGCGCGTCCTCGTCGTCACCGGGCGGATGTTCCGCTCGGTCAGGCCGTACCTGGAGCAGGCGGGGCTCGAGGATCCCGTCGTCTGCTACCAGGGCGCCGCCGTCGTCGAGCCGCGCAGCGGGCGGTTCCTCGTCCACGAGCCGCTTCCGCTCGACGTCGCGCGTGAGGCGGTGGCGATCCTCGTCGAGGCCGGCCGGCCGCCGAACTGCTACGTCGACGACGAGCTCTACGTGGCAGAGCACAACGCCTACTCGCGCGCCTACGCCGAGTTCCAGCACCTGCCCGTGACGGAGGTCGGCGACCTGCTCGCGTGGCTGGAGCGACCGCCGACGAAGCTCGTCGCCGTCGGCGACCCGGAGGAGCTGCCGGCCCTGCGGGCGCTGCTCACCCGCGGCCTGGGCGCGCGGGCCTCCCTGATGACGTCGCTGCCGTATCTCCTCGAGATCGGCAACCCGGCGGTCTCGAAGGGCACCGGCATCGCCCACGTCGCCGGCCTGGTCGGCTTCGCCGCGGAGCGGACGGTGGCGTTCGGGGACGGCGAGAACGACCTCGACCTGCTCGGCTGGGCGGGCTTCGGCGTCGCCGTCGAGGGCGGCCATCCGGCGCTCCTCGCCCGCGCGGACTGGAGCTGCCCCGGCCCCGACGCCGACGGCGTCGCGCGCGTGATCGAGGCGTACCTCGGCGTACACTCACGCGCATGATCGACCTGAAGGCCGCCCGCGCCGAGCCGGAGCAGGCCCGCGCGGCGCTCGCCCGCAAGGGCGGCGCGGAGGCGTTCGACCGGCTGCTGGCGGCGGACGAGCGCTGGCGCGCGCTCGTGCCCCGCGTGGACGAGCTGCGCGGCCGCACGAAGCTGAAGGGCAAGCCGACGCCAGAGCAGCTCGAGCAGCTGACCGCCGTGAAGGAGGAGCTGAAGTCGGTCGAGGAGCAGCTGGCCGCGGCCGAGCAGGAGCGGGACTCCCTCCTCGCCGCGGTCCCGAACCCGCCACACGAGTCGGCGCCGGACGGCGACTCGGAGGACGACGCCGTCGAGCTGCGCCGCGTGGGCGAGCCGACGGCGACGGACGGCGCCCTGGAGGCGAGCGAGATCGGCCGCTTCGAGCTGGAGCGGGCGGCCCGGCTCTCGGGCTCGCGCTTCGGCTACCTCGTCGGCGACACGGCGCTGCTCGCGACGGCCCTCTACCGCTTCGCGCTCGAGCACGTCTCCGCCGCCGGCTTCACACCCGTCATCCCGCCCGTGCTCGTCCGCGAGGAGGCGATGATCGGCACCGGCTTCTTCCCCACCGAGCGCTCGAACATCTACGCGCTCGAGGCGGACGACCTCGATCTGACGGGTACCTCGGAGGTAGCCCTCGCCGGTCTGCACATGGGCGAGATCCTCGAAGCGGGCGAGCTGCCGCTGCGCTACGCCGGCTTCTCGACGTGCTTCCGGCGCGAGGCCGGCGCGGCCGGCAAGGACACGCGCGGCATGTTCCGCGTGCACCAGTTCAACAAGGTCGAGATGTTCGTCTTCATCCAGCCGGAGGAGTCGTGGGCCGAGCACGAGCGGATGGTCGAGCTGGAGGAGCAGCTGCTCCAGGCACTCGGCCTCCCCTACCGGGTCGTCAACGTCGCGGCCGGCGACCTGGGTGCCTCGGCGGCGAAGAAGATCGACATCGAGGCGTGGTTCCCGAGCCAGGGCCGCTACCGCGAGGTCACCTCGTGCTCGAACACCACCGACTTCCAGGCGCGCCGGCTGGGGATCCGCTACCGCGGCGAGCGCGGCCTCGAGCCGCCGCACACGCTGAACGGGACGGTCGTCACCGACCGGACGCTGCTTGCGCTGCTCGAGAACTTCCGCGGTGAGGTGCCGGACGTGCTCGCCCCGTACGGCGCGCCCGCGCGCGTCGACCGGTGACCGACGGCGAGCGCGCGCTCGGCTTCCTCGGCCACGTCTACCGCGTGCGCTGCGAGCGGGTCGAGCAGCGCGAGTGGGGCGAGCTGGTGGTCACGCCGTCGCTCCCGATCGTCTGGGACGCGAACTTCGCGATCGTCGACCGCTGGCAGCGGACGCCCGCCGAGCTGCATGCGGAGCTGGAGGCGGCGCAGGCGGAGCTCGGCTTCGGGCACCGCAAGACGGTCATCCTGGACGAGGCGGTGGCCGGGCGTGTGTGGCCGGCGCTGGCCGAGCCGGACTGGCCGCTGCACGACCGCTTCGCGGTGATGGCGCACCGCCGGGAGCCCGACCGGCCGGCGGACACGGCCTCCGTCGAGCAGCTGGACTTCGACGCCTTCGGCGTCGTGCACCAGGCGATCCTCAGCGAGGGGCCGCATGCGGGCGACGTCGAGCTCGCGCGCCAGCTCGACGGGCTCCTCACGCGCATCGCCGACGTCGTCGAGACCCGGGCGTTCGGCGTCGTGGTCGACGGCACCCCCGCCGCGGGCGCCTGCCTGTACCTGGACGGCCCGGTGGCGCAGGTCGAGGACGTCGCGACCGTGCCCGCCCACCGCGGCCGCGGGCTCGCGCGTGCGGTCGTGCTTCGCTGCGTCGAGGAGGCGCGAGCGGCCGGCGCGGAGCTCGTGTTCCTCGTGGCGGACGACTCCGACTGGCCGAAGGAGCTCTACGCGAAGCTCGGCTTCGACCTGGTCGCCTTCGAGCACATGGCCGGCCGGCCGGGTCAGGCGTAGCTCGGCGCGAGCCGCGCGCGGCGCTCGGTCACGAGCCGCGCCAGCCACCAGGCGGTGGCGACGACGAGGCCGCCGGCGACGGCGTCGACGAAGAAGTGGTTGCCGGTGGCGACGATCACGTAGAGCATCACGAACGGGTACGCGATCCCGACCCAGCGCACCCAGCGGCGGGTGGCGAAGAGCGCGAGCCCGGCGCCGACGATCACGGCGTAGCCGAAGTGCAGGCTCGGGACGGCGGCGACCGGGTTGTAGAGCGCGCCCAGCAGGTCGGAGCTCAGGTTGACGCCGGCGCCGTCGGAGACGGCGTCGCGGAAGCCGAGCTCGGCGAGCCGCGGCGGCGCGGCCGGGAAGGCGAGGTAGCCGATCAGCGCGAGCGCGGTCGCGAAGACGATCGCCGTGCGAAGCAGCGGGAACGCGTCCGGGCGGCGGCGGTGCGCCCAGACGAGGAAGAGCGCGGTGCCGAGGAAGTGGAGCGCCATGTACGCGATCCCCAGGGTCGCGTCGGCGCCCGGCAGCGACAGCGAGACGTCCTGGATCGTCTTCTCCCAGAAGAAGCCCAGGTGCTCCTCGAGGCCGACGATCTTGTCGGTGTTGAGCATCGCGGCGCCGATGTCGTGCCCGCCGAAGCCGCGGACGACCTCGTAGACGCCGTACAGCGCGAAGGCGCCCAGGATCTCGGCGACTCCGCTGCGGCGCTTCAGAAGTCCGTTCCAGCTCATGCCCCCAAGCTAGACCTGCGGGGGCCGGCTCCGAGTTCGGTTTACCCCACTTTGCCGGTCGAGCGAGCCGGAGACCTCGCATCGACCAGCTCCGGGTACGCCCCGGCGTCGAAGCGGCGGACGAACCAGGAGAGGCCGTGCGCGATTCGCACATCCGGCCCGACCAGCTCGTAGTAGTCGACCGTGGAGACGCCGAGGTCGGCGAATGCCTCCTGCAGCACGCAGGTCGAGCCGGGAACGTGGGCGGGCTGGGCCCTGGGCAGCTCGTACAGCGGGTCGGCCCCGTGCTCGACCCGGATCCGGTTGACGTGGCGCAGCACCTCGTCGAGCTCGGCCGGTGCGGACAGCGGCTCGGCACCGTCGGGCCGGGTACTCACCGCACGGTCTGCCATGGGAAGAGCGTATCGCGGCCGGCAGGGGCCTCGGAGCGGCCCTTGTAACTGATCGTCACAAGGTCGCGCCCGGGTCTACACTCGACGCACGGCGGGGTGCCGGAGCGGTCGAACGGGGCGGTCTTGAAAGCAATCGGAACGGCTTGAATAGGCGGTTTATGGATTCCTCTTGTGCGTTCCGACGCGGCTCGAGGGAATGACGTGTGTCTCTGAGATGCACTTCGTTCGTCTGGTTCGGCGCGTCCTGGTAGACGGTCGGGGCTTCCGTACGAGCCCTCTGACGGACTCCAACCGTCGACCCCCTCCGTGCCATGGAGGCCCGCCCGCATGAATG
>DASTPC010000179.1:0-9656 GCA_035720085.1 Gaiellaceae bacterium | reverse complement strand
GCGACGTCGGGGATCCTCGGCCTCGTCGAGCACGAGATCCCCGAGCACGGCCTCGTGCGCCTGCTGGAGCTGCGGCGCGAGGGGCTCGAGGTCGTCGAGGTGCAGATCGACGCTGACTCGCCGTCGGCCGGCAAGCGCGTCGCCGGCCTCCAGCTGCCGGAGGGCTCGCGGCTGATCTCGGTGATGCGGAACGGCCTGGCCGAGATCGCGGTCGGCTCGACGGTGCTCCGCCCGGGCGACCAGGTGCTCGCGATCCTCCAGCCCGGCCGCGAGGACGCCCTCCGCCGCGCGCTGATCAAGCGGTCGTAGGCGCGCTTTCAGCAGTCCGGCCGCCGAAGGCGGCCGTCTTCACGATCTTCGCGCGCGGGAGCCGCTGCCGCGGTTCCCGCGCCTGCGCAAGGAGAAGGCTCGCCTCGCCCTGGCGCGCTCTAGGCGCGCTCTAGGCGCGCCAGTAATGGCGTGTGAAGAGCACGATCACCGGCAGCAGCTCGAGCCGGCCGAGCCACATCAGGAGCGTCATCACGACAGTGGAGATGTCGCTGAACGGCTCGAAGGTGCCCATCGGCCCCGCGAGCCCGACACCCGGCCCGACGTTCGTGATCGTCGTCGCCGAGGCGGCGATCGCGTCGAGCGGCTCGATCGACGGGCCCTGCAGGGAGGCGTCGACGGCGATCACGACCGCGCCGGCCGCGAACAGCCCGATGTAGAAGAAGAGGAAGACGATCATCGCCCGCAGGATGCGCTCGTCGACGATCGCACGGTTCAGCCGGATCGGCATCACCTCCTCCGGATGCACCGTCTGTCGCAGCTCGCGGCGCAGCAGGCGCCAGACCATCAGGTGGCGGATGACCTTGATCGACCCCGAGGTCGAGCCCGCTGAGCCGCCGATGAACATCAACCCGACCAGCGTGAGCAGGGCCAGCGTCGGCCAGCCCGCGAAGTCGAGCGTGGCGAGGCCGGTCGTCGTCATCACCGAGGAGGCCTGGAACACGGCATGCCGCACAGCTGCCTCGCCGGTGGCGATGTCCTCGGTCCAGAGCTCCACGAGCAGGATCAGCGAGCCGAGCGCGAGCAGCGCCGCGTATAGCCGGAACTCGTCGTCGGCCAGGAACGACCGCGGCTGGCGGCGCACCAGCGAGCGGTAGAGGAGCACGTAGTTGACGCCGGCGACAATGATGAACAGGGCCACGACCCACTGGCTCGCCGGGGCGAACAGCTCCATGCTCCTCGCGTCGCTGGCGAAGCCACCCGTCGGGATGGTCGAGAACGCGAACCCGGACGCCTGGAAGAGCGACATCCGGTCGTCGATCCCGCTCAGCCCGAAGAGCGCGAGGATCGCGAACAGCGCGGCCGTGAGGCCGACGTAGAGCAGCCAGAGCCGCCTAGCCGTGTCGCCGATTCGCGCGGCCAGCTGGTCGACCTCCGGGCCGGGAAGCTCGGCCTCGAAGAGCTGGCGCCCGCCGACACGCAGCCGCGGGAGGACGGCGACGGCGAGCACGATGATCCCCATCCCGCCGAGCCATTGCGTGAACTGGCGCCAGATCGCGACGGAGCGGTCGAGCGACTCGACGTCGACGACGACGCTGGCACCGGTCGTCGTAAAGCCCGACATCCCCTCGAAGAACGCGTCCACGGGGCGGCCGAGCTGTGGATCCCCGCCGAGCATGTAAGGCAACGCGCCGAAGAGCGCCGCGACCAGCCATGTCAGCGAGACGACGAGGTAGCCCTCCCGGAACCCGATCCCCTCGCCGCCCCGGGTGACGCGCTCGAGCAACAGGCCGAAGCCGCTGGTCAGCGCCGCGGCGCCCAGGAACGGCCAGACCGGCTCGCCGTAGCCGAGCGCGACCGCGGCGGGGAAGAGCGCGGCCGCGCCGAGGTACTTGACCAGTGTCCCGACGAGGTTGAGCGACCCGACGACGTCGACGGCGAGCCGACGGGTCGCCCCGACGCGCACGCCCGGCGCCCGGGCCGTCACAGCGCCCGCTCGACCGTGCCGACGCGGGACGCCTCGGTGAAGAGGATCACGCGGTCGCCCGCCAGCAGGACGTCGTCGCCCTTGGGGAAGATCGCCTGGCCGTCGCGCACGATCGCCCCGATCAGCGCGCCGCGGATCGGCATCTCGCGGAAGCGTTTGCCGATGTACTCGCTCTCGGGCCGCGTGGTGATGTCGAGCACCTCGAAGCGGTCGCCCTCGAGCATCGCCACCTGCTGCGTGCGCGGGTCGTAGGCGAAGCGCACGATCTCCTCGGCCGTCACCTGGCGCGGGTTGACCGTCACGTCCACGCCCGAGTGCTCGTAGACGTCGCGGGCGGCCGGGTCGGAGACGATCGCGATCGTGAACGAGACGCCGCGCACCTTCGCCAGCGTGGCGGCGTAGTGGTTCTTGGCGTCGTCGCCCATGGCGAAGATCGCCGCCTGCGCCTGCCCGATCCGCTCGCGCTCGATGAAGTCGGCGTCGACGCCGTCGGCGTTGAAGACACGTGCCTGCGGCAGCGTCTCGGCGACCTCGCGCGCCCGGTCGCGAGAGGGCTCGATCAGGCGGACGCCGATCCGCTGCACGAGCAGCTGCCGTGCGATCGCCACGCCGGTGCGCCCGCCGCCGTAGACGACGACGTCCTCGACCTTCGCCGCCTCGCCCGGGGCGAGCTCCTCGCTCCAGGCCTGCGCGGCGCGCGGCGAGCCGATCACGACGATCCGGTCGCCGACCTCGATCGACGCGTCTCCACGCGGCAGCATCACGGTGTCGCCGCGGACGATTCCGGCGACCTTCGAGTCGTCCGGGATGCGCGCGCTCCTGAGCGGCAGCCCGACCACGGCCGGGTCGGCGCCCGGCCCGACCTCGAACTCGACGATCTGCACCTGGCCGTCGGCGAACACGTCGG
Source organism: Gaiellaceae bacterium (assembly GCA_035720085.1). Taxonomy (GTDB): domain Bacteria; phylum Actinomycetota; class Thermoleophilia; order Gaiellales; family Gaiellaceae; genus Gaiella. Next base: position 6,774 of record DASTPC010000179.1, on the reverse strand, counting down.
TCTGGCGGGCGGCGGGGATGCCGATCGTGCGCGAGATCGCGTTGGCCGTCTCGAGCTCGGAGGAGACGACGAAGTCGACGTCCAGCTGGCCCTGGCGCCAGAGCTCGATGTACTCGACGTTCCGGGTGCGGATCACGGTCGTCGCCCGACGGGCCTCCAGGCGTGCGAACGTGCCCGCGACGAGGTTGGTCTCGTCGCGCGACGTGCAGGCGATCACGAGGTCAGCCTGTCCGACGCCGGCGTCGGCGAGCGCGTTGCGGCTGGCGCCGTTCGCCTCGACAGTCGCCACGTCGTAGCGGTACGCGAGCGTCTCGAGCCGGAGGCGGTCGAGGTCGACCACGGTCAGCTCGTGCTCGTCGTGCAGCGCCTCGACGATGGTGGCGCCGACCTGTCCGGCCCCGATCAGGAAGACCTTCACGCGCGGGGACATTACTCCGGCCCGCGGGCGCGCCGTACGGCGCGTTCGCTACGGTGGAGCGCGATGCGCCGCCGGGGTCTTGCGTTGGTGTCGGTGCTCGCCGTCGTCGCGGTAGCGATCGCCTGCGCGGCGGTCGTCGACGGGCGCGCGGCGCCGGACGGCGTGCAGGCGCGCGAGGTGGCGAAGCTCCGGCTCGTCCCCGTCCTACGCGGCTTCCAGCAGCCCGTGCTGCTCACCTGGGCGCCCGGCGAGACCGGCGTCCGCTACGTCGTCGAGCAGGGCGGCCGCGTGATCCGGCTCGCGGGCGGCCGGCGGACGGTCTTCCTCGACGTCACGCAGCTGATCACCGCGGGCGGCGAGCAGGGGCTGCTCGGCCTCGCCTTCCACCCGCGCTATGCATCGAACCGGCTGCTCTACGTGGGCTACACGTCGAACGACGGCCGCAACGTGGTCGCGCGCTACCGCTCGAACGCCACGCGCGCGCTCCCGGGCACGCGGCAGGTGCTGCTCTCCGTCCGCGACCCCTACGGCAACCACAACGGCGGCCACCTCGCCTTCGGTCCCGACGGTCGGCTCTACACGAGCTTCGGCGACGGCGGCTCGGGCGGCGACCCCGAGAACCGGGCGCAGAATCCCGGCTCGCTGCTCGGCAAGATGCTGCGCCTCGACGGCGACGCCCGCCCAGCCAGGACCGCGGTCGCCTACCTCGGGCTGCGGAACCCGTGGCGCTTCTCGTTCGACCGGCAGACCGGCGACCTCTGGATCGGCGACGTCGGCCAGAACGCGATCGAGGAGGTCGATTTCGTCGCCCGGGCCCGGCTGGCGCAGCGGCTCAACTTCGGCTGGGACGTCTACGAGGGCCGTGCGCCGTTCGAGGAGAAGCAGCCGGCGCCCGGCGAGCTCGTCTTCCCGATCGACCAGTACTCCCACAACGACGGCTGCTCTGTCACGGGCGGCTACGTCTACCGCGGCAAGGCCGTCCCGGCCGCCGTCGGACGCTACTTCTACGGCGACTACTGCTCGGGGACGGTCTGGAGCCTGCGCCAGAGCGGCGGCAAGGCGGTCGGCCTGCGCCGCGAGCCGTTCAAGGTGTCGAACCTGACCTCGTTCGGCGAGGACGCGGCGGGCGAGCTCTACCTCGTCTCGCACGAGGGCACGATCTACCGGCTCCGCTGACGCGCACGGGCGCGGTGCGGCCGCGCACGCACTCGTGGAAGTCCCCGATGCGCTCGCTGCAGCCTCGTGCGACCGTTCGTCCGAGGAGACGAACAGCCATGAGCCGAGCCACGACGCCTCTCGACGGGCGAAGCAGGAGCCTGCGGTGGCCGGCGTTCCGGCCGAGAACCGAGCTCGGCCAGTGGGCGGTCGGCCTCGCGGCGGCCTGGGTCGTCCTCGTGCTCGCCTGGCGGGCGCTTCCCGGCGGCGCGGCGTTCGGGCTCGCGTGCGGCCTGGCCGGCGGGACCGCCGGCGTGGTCGCGATCGTCCGCGACCGGGAGCGGGCCGTGTCGGTGTTCGCGGCGGTGCTGCCGCTCCTCTTCGTCGTCGGCTTCGTGCTCGCCGAGCTGCTCGTCGGGCACGGCTAAGCCGGCTCAGCCGGCGCTGCGGCGGCGCACCTGCGGGCTCTGCCCGAGGGCGGCGTAGGCAAGCGCCTGCAGCGACTCGTTCAGGCTGCGCAGCTCGCGCACGACGTGGTGGACGGCCTCCTGCTGCTCCAGCCGCCCGTCGATCCGCTCCAGCTGCTCGGCGATGCGGTCGAGCCGCTCGAGCAGCGCGTCGAACTGCCTGTCTCCGAGGTCGCGGCCTTCCATCGAGGCGATTGTACGCGCGCCTCCGGTCGCGTCTCGCGGGCTCGAGAGGTCGATCGGCGCCGAGGAGGGCTTGTGTTGAATCAACACAAGCCTTCCTGCTCACACCGTCCTTCGCGCCGCGAGCCGCTCCCAGGCGAGGACGCCGAGCAGCAGCCCGGCGGTGTCGATCAGGACGTCGACGGGCCGCCCCGCGCGGCCCGGCACGAACGTCTGGTGCACCTCGTCGAGCGCGGCGTAGGTGACGCCGAGCACGAGGGCGACCGACGGCCGCCCGGCGGCGCGCGCGAGCAGCAGTCCTAGGACTGCGTACTCGGCCGCGTGCGCGAGCTTGCGCAGCAGCAGGTCCCAGCCGCCGAGCCCGGTGCCGAGGTCCGGCACCGACGAGAACGCGAAGATCACCGCGGCCCAGAGCACGGGCGGCCCCCACGTTCGCAGCACCGACGCCCGCACCGTCCGATGATAGGCTCGGCCCGACACGGAGCGCGGTGAGGGAACCCGGTGCGAGTCCGGGACGGTCCCGCCGCTGTGAGGGGAGAAGCTCTCCCGCCGAGACGCCACTGGCCCGCGGGCCGGGAAGGCGGCGGGGGAGGGAGCCCCGAGTCAGAAGACCTGCCTCGCTCCCCATACCGAACCCCTCGCGGAAGGAGGATTCGTGCTCCGGCTCGCTCCCGTCCTCGTCGCAGCCCTCGCGGCCGCGCTCCTGGCCCTGCCCTCGGCCGGCGCCGGCCCCAGTGCGGCGGCCCCGTCGTTCCCCGTCACGATCACGGCGGGCAACGGCAAGGTCACGATCGCCAAGCAGCCGCGGCGGATCGTCTCGCTCTCGCCGACCGCCACAGAGATCCTGTTCGCGATCGGCGCCGGCCGTCAGGTCGTCGCGGTCGACGACCAGTCCGACTATCCCAAGAGCGCGCCCAAGACGAGCCTTTCCGGCTTCACGCCCAACGTCGAGGCGATCGCCGGCTACCGGCCGGATCTCGTCGTCGCCTCGTACGACCCCAAGGATCTGGTCGCCTCGCTGCAGCGGCTGGGCATCCCGGTCGTCCTCCAGGACGGCGCCAAGACGTTGAAGGGCGCTTACCAGCAGATCCGCCAGCTCGGCGCGGTCACCGGCCGCCCCGGCGCGGCGTCCGCGCTCGTCGCGCGGATGAAGAAGCGGATCGCGCGCGTCGTCTCCGCGGCCCGCGAGCGCGCCGAGGGGCTCTCGTACTACCACGAGCTGAGCCCGGACTTCTACTCCGCGGCCTCGAAGACGTTCATCGGCCAGGTCTACGGCCTGTTCGGCCTGCGCAACATCGCCGACGCGGCCGACGTCACCGGCGGCGGCTACCCGCAGCTCTCGGCGGAGTACATCGTCGCCGAGAGCCCTGACCTGATCGTCCTGGCCGACACCGTCTGCTGCGGCCAGAAGCAGTCGACGGTCGCGGCCCGGCCCGGCTGGGACCGCATCGCAGCCGTCCGCTCCGGCTCGATCGTCCTGGTCGACGATTCGATCGCCTCCCGCTGGGGGCCGCGCATCGTCGACTTCGTGCGCGCGGTCGCCACGGCGCTGGCGCGCCTCAAGCCGCAGGCCTGATGGACGCCGCCGCGACCGCCCGCGCGCTGCGGACGCACCGGCGTGCGCCCGCCTGGGCGGTGGCGGCGGCTCTGTTCCTGCTCCTGTCGCTCGCCGTCGGCCTGGCCGTCGGCCCGGTGCACCTGGGGGTGGGGGACATGCTCCGCTCGATCGGCGACCGGCTCGGCGTGCCAGGGGCGGTCTCGCCGCTCTCCGGGACCGAGGAGGCGATCCTCTGGGAGCTGCGGCTGCCGCGCGTCGTCCTCGGAGCGCTCGTCGGCGGAACACTCGCGGTCGCCGGCGCCACGTACCAAGGCGTCTTCCGCAACCCGCTCGCCGACCCGTACCTGCTCGGCGTGGCGGCCGGCGCCGGGCTCGGCGCGACGGTCGCGGTCGCGTACCTGCCGGACGGCTGGTCGAGCCACGAGGTCGTGCCGCCTGCGGCGTTCCTGGGCGCGGTCGTCGCCGTCGCCGCCGCCTACGCGCTCGGCCGCTCGGCCGGGCGCGAACGGGGAGCGGCTGCGCTCGTGCTCGCGGGCGTGACGGTCGCCGCCTTCTTCACGGCCGTGCAGTCGTTCGTGCAGCAGCAGAACGCGGACACGCTCCAGGAGGTCTACTCGTGGATCCTCGGGCGGCTGCCGAGCTCCGGCTGGCACGACGTCGTCCTGATTCTCCCGTACCTCGTGCTCTCCCTCGTCGTGATCGTGCTGCACCGGCGGCTGCTGGACGTGCTCAGTCTCGGCGACGACGAGGCCGCGAGCCTTGGCGTGGACGTCCGCCGCGTCCGCCTCACGCTCGTCGTCGCAGCAACGATCGGCACCGCGGCCGCCGTCGCGGTGACCGGCCTGATCGGCTTCGTCGGGATCATCGTCCCGCACGCGATCCGGCTCGTCGCCGGCGGCAGCTACCGCCTGCTGCTGCCCCTCTCCTTCGTCGTCGGCGCCGGCTTCCTCGTGCTCGTCGACGCGGTCGCACGGACCGCGCTCGCCCCCGCGGAGGTGCCGATCGGCGTCGTCACGGCGTTCCTCGGCGCCCCGTTCTTCGCGGTCGTGCTACGCACCAGCCGGAGGATGATCGGATGAGCGTCGCCCTCGCGCCCGAGCACGTCTCCGTGCGGCTCGGCGGCAAGGTCGTCGTCGACGACGTCACGGTCGAGCTCGCGCGCGGCGAGTGGACCGTCGTGATCGGCCCGAACGGCGCCGGCAAGACGACGCTGCTGCGGGCGATCGCCGGTCTCGTCCGGCACGACGGCACGATCCGCCTCCACGGGCGCGCGACCTCGGAGCTGCAGCGGCGCGAGCTCGCCCGCCAGGTGGCTGTCGTGCCGCAGGAGCCCTCGACGCCGCCGTGGCTGACGGTCGCCGAGTACGTGCTGCTCGGGCGCACGCCGTACATCGGCTTCCTCGCCCAGGAGACCCGCGGCGACCTCGAAGCCGCCGGCCGCGCGCTCGAGCGCCTCGATCTGGTCGCGTACGCGGACCGTCCGCTCGGCACGCTGAGCGGCGGTGAGAAGCAACGCGCAGTCGTCGCCCGTGCGTTGGCGCAGGAGGCGAGCGTGGTGCTGCTCGACGAGCCGACCTCGGCGCTGGACATCGGCCACCAGCAGCAGGCGCTGGAGCTCCTCGACTGGCTGCGCGGCGAGGCCGGGCTGACCCTGGTGGCGGCGATGCACGACCTCACGACCGCCGGCCAGTACGCCGACCGTGTGCTGCTCGTCGACGGCGGCCGCCTCGTCGCCGACGGCCCACCGACCGAGGTCTTCACCGAGGATCTGCTCTCCCGCCACTACGAGGCCTCCGTCGAGGTGCTCTCGCTGGACGGCCGGCTGGCGGTCGTCCCGCGCCGCGCAGCGCGCAACGGAAAGGAGCACGAGCCGTCGGCGCGCTGATGGTGCAGGGCGTGTCGAGCTCGGCCGGCAAGAGCCTGCTCGTCACCGCGCTCGCCCGCGTCTTCGCCCGGCGCGGCGTTCGCGTGGCGCCTTTCAAGGCGCAGAACATGTCGAACAACGCGCGCGTCGTCGACGGCGGCGAGATCGGCGTGGCGCAGTACCTGCAGGCGCTCGCCGCCGGCGTCGAGCCCGACGTCCGCATGAACCCCGTGCTCGTCAAGCCGGAGGCGGAGATGCGCAGCCAGGTGGTCGTGCTCGGCCGGGCCGACCTCGAGCTGAGCAGGCGCCCGTGGCTCGAGCGCCCCGCGGCGCTCTGGCCGGTCGCCGAGGCGGCGCTCCGAGAGCTCGTCGCCGAGTACGAGCTCGTGCTGCTCGAGGGCGCGGGCAGCCCTGCCGAGACGAACCTGCGCGACGCCGACCTCGCGAACATGCGCTCCGCGCGGGCGGCGCAGGCGCCCGTGGTGCTGGTGGCGGACATCGACCGCGGCGGCGCTTTCGCGCACCTCTTCGGCACGTGGTCGCTGGTGGCGGACGAAGAGCGGCCGCTGCTCCGCGGCTTCGTGCTGAACAAGTTCCGCGGCGACCCCGCCCTGCTCGGGAACGCGCCCCCCGAGCTGGCCGCGCGCACCGGCATGGCCTACGTTGGCCTGCTGCCGTATCTCGCGCACGGGCTGCCGGACGAGGACGGTGCGCCGGCGGGCGCCGCGCGGCCGGGCGCGCCCCGGGTGGCGGTGCTCGCCTACCCGACCGCGTCCAACGTCGACGAGCTGAAGCGGCTCGAGGAGGCCGTCGAGCTCGTCCCGGTGCGCGACCCCGCCGACCTTGCCGGCGCCCGCCTGATCGTCCTGCCCGGGTCGAAGCACGTGGCCGCCGACCTGGCCTGGCTCCGAGGGCGCCGGCTCGACCGGTCGCTCGAGGAAGCGGCGGCGGCGGGCACGCCGGTGCTCGGCATCTGCGCCGGCCTGCAGATGCTCGGCGAGGAGATCGTGGACACAGCCGGCATCGACGGGAGCGCTGCGGGCCTCGGGCTGCTGCCGGTGCGGACGGTGTTCGGCCGGGAGAAGCTCACCGAGCGGGTGCGCGTCGCGTTCGGCCGGCTGGAGCGGCC
>DASTPC010000178.1:0-8567 GCA_035720085.1 Gaiellaceae bacterium | reverse complement strand
ACGGCGCCGCGGCGCTCGAGAGCGACGCCGTCCCGCCGACGAGGAGCGGCGCCGCGCCGGCGGCCGGAGCCGCCGTGTCGCCGACTGCGACGGCTGCGACGAGCGCGGCGAGGACGAGCAGCGGGCGGATCGAGATGGCGGGTCTCCTCCGGTCGGCGCGCAGCGCGGGCGAGGCGAGCCCGGCGCTACGACGAGACCCGATGGTAGCCCCTGCTCGCGAGCGAGCCGATGCGGCGGATCAGGCCCGCGAACCCGCTCGGGAGCAGGAACATCAACGCGATCAGGACCACGCCGTATACGACGGCGGGAGCACCCGGCGACTTGGAGATCTCCTGCGCCCAGATGGGCAGGAACTGGATCAGCACCGCGCCGGCGATCAGGCCGAGCAGGGAGCCCAGGCCGCCGACGACGACGCCGACGAGCAGGAAGATGGAGAGGGCGATCGGGAACGTGTCCGGGTTCACGAACGTGGTCGCGATCGCGAACAGCGAGCCGGCGACGCCGCAGTACGCGGCGCTGACGGCGAACGCGAGCGTCTTGTAGGCGCCCAGGCTCACGCCCGAGGAGACGGCGGCGGTCTCGCTGTCCCGGACAGCGCGGAACGCCCGCCCGGTGCGGCCGCGCAGCAGCAGCCACGCGAGCACGTACCCGACGAGGGCGGTCGTCCAGCAGAGCACGTAGAGCCAGTTGTTGAAGTTGAGCTCGACGCCGAGCACGTCGACGGGCGTCAGCGAGCCGGTCAGCTCGGGCAGGCCGAACAGGTTGATGCCGCTGCCGCCGCCCGAGAAGCCTTCGAACCGCTTGATCACCGCCGGCGTCGCGACCGCGATCGCGAAGGTCGCGAGCGCGAGGTAGAGGCCCGAGAGGCGCAGCGCCGGCAGGCCGAAGAGGAAGCCGGCCGCGCCGGTGACGACGGCGGCGATCGGGATCGTCCAGATGTCCTTCATCCCGCCCGAGATGTGGTCGTTGCCCGCCATCAGGATCGCGGTCGTGTAGCCGCCGACGGCCATCAGCGCGCCGTGCCCGAGCGAGATCTGGCCGGTGTAGCCGGTGAGCACGTTGAGCCCGATCAGCGCGGTCGTGTAGATGCCGACGTAGGCGAACTGCTGAGCGCGGAAGTCGCTGACGAATGCCGGCAGCGCGTAGATCGCGACGGCGAGCGCGACGAACGCGAGCAGCGGGCCGACCAGCCGGCGGGACGGCCTCATACGCGCTTCACCTCGGGGCGGCCGAACAGGCCGGACGGCTTGACCAGGAGGACGACGAGAATCACGAGCAGCGCCGCCGGCAGCCGCAGGTCGGCGCCGACGAAGTCGACGTAGGCGCCGAGGAGGTTGAGCGAGACGCCGAGCAGCAGGCCGCCGACGACGGCTCCGAACGGCGAGTCGATGCCGCCGAGCACGGCCGCCGCGAAGGCGTAGATCAGCACGACCTGCATCATGTTCGGGTCGAGGAAGACGCTCGGGGCGGTCAGGAAGCCGGCGACCGCGCCGAGCATCGCCGCCAGCCCCCAGCCGAGGCCGAGCATCCAGGGGACGCGGACACCGACGAGCCGCGCCTCGGCCGGGTTGACGGCCGCGGCGCGCATCGCGAGCCCGACCTTCGTGAACTGGAAGAACGCCCAGAGCACGGCGACGGTCGCGAACGTGACCGCGATCGTGCCCAGGTCCTGGATCGAGATCTTGACGCCGGCGATGTCGACCGTGCGGGTCGGGAACGGGCTCTCGACGGCGCGCACCTCCCCGGTCCAGATCCAGGTCATGGCGCCGTTGATGAGCAGCAGCAGGCCGATCGTGACGATCACGACCCGGAGCACCGAGCCGCGCTCGACCGGCCGGATCACCGTCTGGTGGATCGCCATGCCCCCGACGAACGAGGCGGCCAGCGTGAACGCGAACGCCGGCCAGTAGGGCCAGCCGTGGTTCTCGGTCAGCGTCCAGAGGACGTACGTCGAGAAGGCGGCCATCTCGCCCTGCGCGAAGTTGATCACTCCGGTGGCGCGGTGGATCAGGACGAGTGCGAGCGCCAGCGCGCCGTAGATCCCGCCCGAGGCGAGACCGGAGACCACCTGTTGCATGAAGTCGGCCATGCCCTAGTAGCCCAGGTAGCTCCGGCGGACGGACTCGTTGTCGCGCAGCTCGGCGCTCGTGCCCGCGACGGCGACGCGGCCGACCTCGAGCACGTAGGCGGTCGAGGCCACGTCGAGCGCGATGCGCGCGTCCTGCTCGACCACCAGCACCGCGAGGCCGTCGTCCTCGTTCAGCACCCGCACGATCCGGAAGATCTCGCGCACGACGAGCGGCGCGAGGCCGAGGGACGGCTCGTCGAGCATCAGCAGGGTCGGCCGGCTCATCAGCGCTCGCGCGAGCGCCAGCATCTGCTGCTCGCCGCCCGAGAGCGTGCCCGCGCGCTGGTCGGCGCGGTCGTCGACCCAGGGGAAGTACTCGGCCACGCGCGCGAGGTCCCGCTTCACCTCGCGGTCGCGGCGCGTGTAGGCGCCGAGCCGGAGGTTCTCGAGCACGGTCAGGTCGGTGAAGGTGCCGCGGCCTTCGGGGACGTGCGCGATCCCGGCCTTGGCGGCGGACTCGGGGCCGCCGCGCAGCGGCTTGCCGCCGAACTCGATCTCGCCGCTGCGGCGCACGGTGCCGGAGATCGCACGCAGCGTCGTCGTCTTGCCGGCGCCGTTGGCGCCCAGCACGGCGACGACCTGGCCGTCGTCGACGGCCAGGCTGATCCCGTGCAGCGCCTGGACCGGCCCGTACCGCGCCTCCACGCCCTCGAGCCGCAGGAGCGGCGGCATCAGGCGTCCTCTCCCGGCCCCGTCTCGGCCGGCGCCTCGTGCGCCGGCTCCTCGACGCCGAGGTACGCCTCGATCACGGCCGCGTCGTTCCGCACCTCGGCCGGGGTGCCGCCCGCGATCGCGCGGCCGAAGCTGAGCACGGTGACGTGGTCGGAGATCGACATCACCAGGTTCATGTGGTGCTCGACGAGCAGGATCGTCAGCCCGTAGTCCTCGCGCACGCGACGGATGAACTCCCCGAGCTCCTCCACCTCCTCGTGGTTGAGCCCGCCGGCGGGCTCGTCGAGCAGCAGCAGCTTCGGCTTCGCGATCAGCGCGCGCGCGAGCTCCACGCGCTTCTGCGTGCCGTAGGGCAGCGCGGCCGCGGGTTGGTGCGCGCGCTCGCGCAGGCCGACGTACTCGAGGGTCGCGAGCGCCTCGGGCTCGCCGACGTCGCGTCCGCGCGCGTGCGCGCCCAGCAGGACGTTCTCGAGCACGGTCATCGTCCGGAACAGGTTGATGTTCTGGAAGGTGCGCGCGATCCCGTGCGAGACGATCCGGTACGCCGGCGTGCGCAGCAGCGACTCGCCGTCGAACTCGAGCTCGCCCTCGTCCGGCCGGTAGAGGCGCGTGATCACGTTGAACGCGGTCGTCTTGCCCGCGCCGTTCGGGCCGATCAGCCCCGCGATGTGGTTGTGGCGGACGTCGAAGGAGACGCCGTCGAGCGCGACGATCCCGCCGAAGCGCACGGTGATCCCGCGGACCGAGAGCAGGGCCATCTGGACGCAGGAGCCTACTCAGGGACGCGGGCGGGGGAAAGCGCGAGCGCTCAGCCTGGATCCACCGAGATGCGTGATCGCGGGGCGTTCGGCTGGGCCGCCAGGACGTGGCACGGTGGCGGCGGGCGGGCCGAGGCCCGGCCGGCGACGCCGCGACGCGGAGCGCACCGGCCGGGTGGAGGCCCCCGTGGGGCCGGAGCCCGGACGGGAAGCGGCCTGGCGAGCCCAGACGGGCGCACCGCCCGCGCAGATCGGGGGATCCAGGCTCAGCCCTGCCAGGCGACGAGCAGGATCGCTACCGCCGCCACCGCGGCCAGGCCGACCGCGACGGCGTTCGCGACCAGGACGATCGTCGTCAGGTCGCGCCGTCGAGCCGGCGGGGCCGCCGCCTCCGGGAGCGTGGCGCCGTCGAGCCCGACCGCGCCCGACAGCGTCCGCGTGATGAACTGGTTGAGGCTCGTCCCCTCCCGCTCGGCCGCCCGCGCCAGCTCCGCGTGCAGCTCGCTCGGCATCCGCAGGAGCAGCCTGCCGCTCGGGGCGGCGGGCGTGTCGGAGCCGGCGGACCGGGCAGTGCGAGCGGACGGCGGTGCGCTCATCTCCGCCCATTCTGGCACCTCGCCCGAAACGGCACAATCGCTCGAAGGGAGGCAGTATCGTCGTGCTATCGCGCGCCCAGCTCGCGCCGGAGCTTCTCCAGCGCGCCGCGCAGGAGCCGCGAGACGTGCGTCTGCGAGAGACCGACCTCGGCGGCGATACCGCTCTGGCTGAGCCCCGCGTAGTAGCGCAGGTGGACGATCCGGCGCTCGCGCGGGTCGAGCGCGCGCATCCCGGCCGAGAGCAGGGCCCGGCCCTCGCCCCGCTCGAGCTCGTGGAGGCCGTCCGAGACGAGCGCTGCGCAGGTGTCGTCGCCGAGCGGCAGCGCCACCGCCGAGCGCCCGAGCCGCTGCTCGACCCGCGGCACGCGGAGCGGCGCCGAGCGGTCGCGCAGGTAGCGCCGGATCTCGCCGCGGATCGTCGGCACGGCGTACGCGTGCAGGCTGCCGCGGCGTGCGTCGAACCGGTCGACGGCCTTGATCAGCCCGATCGAGCCGACCTGGACGAGGTCGTCGAGGGCCTCGCCGCGGCCGGCGAAGGGCCGCGCGAGCGAGCGCACGAGCGGGAGGTTCTGCTCGATCAGGAGCTGCCGTTCCGGCGGAGCGGTCGCCGTGCCCATGCCCTCCCCCCTCTTTCGACTCGTCTTACGTCGAAACAGAGTGTAAATGGTTCCGCGCATGGCTCATATAGCTCTTGCGTGGGTATTTCCATTTCGACGTGCACGTCAGCTGGTTCGATCGCTTCTGCACCGTCTGCGCCGCCACCCTCGCGGCGCTTGCGTTCTGCGCGAACGCGAGCGCCGACGAGGGCTCGGCCGGCCTCGTCCAGCCCGTGGACGTGTCGGCGATCGTCGAGAGCGCGCTCGCAGACGTGCCGCTGCCACAGGACGTCGTCGCGATGGCCGTCGAGACGGCGCAGGCCGCCGAGACCGCGCCCGTGCCGGCGCCGGCGCCGGCGCCGCCCCCTCGGCCTCCCCAGACGCCGGCGAAGGCGCCGCGGCCGGCGGCGAAAACCCCCGCTGCTGCCCCGGATCCGCCCCCGTCTCCGGCACGGAGCACGGTATCGGCGGGGCGATACCAGCCGGCGGCGCCGCAGTATCACGCGGCACTTGCGCAGCCTGTGCAGCCGCCTCCCGCGCCCGACCCGCCGCCGGTACCCGCCGCGGAGCCGGAACGGCCTGCTGCGAGCGCCTGCGCGGGCTCCGGGGACGCGCTCGAGCTCGTCTGCGGCGCGCTCGCCGAGGTCAGTCGCAATTCGGGTTTGAAATTGCTGGAGGGATATCAATTAGAACTTCTGCAGTATCAGCCGCTATCCGACGTTACATCTCCGGCGGGACCGTTCACGCCGGTCCCGGACGCGGTTGGCCTCCTCGAGCTCGGCGACTCGATCGTCGGTGCGCTCGAGGATCAGCTCGTCGAGCCGCTGGCCGGCTCGGCACCTCCCGTGCAGCATGCTCCCGAGCGCCGAGCGCCTGGTCCGGCGGCGCGCACGGTCGAGCCGCTGCACGGCCTCGGCCCGGGCCCGCCCGCGACGCCGCAGCGCGTGCGCGGGCCCGAGGCCGGGCAGCCCGCGGGGCCTTCCCCGCCCGTCGCCGCCCTCACCGCGGCCGGCTCGGAGCGCCGCGCGCCCCCGCGCGCGGGACCCGAGCCTGCCCGGGCACACAGGGCGGCCGTCGAACGGCCGCCGCCGCCGGAGCCGCTCACGCCGGCCTCCACCAGCGGCGCCCCCGCGGGCGGCGCGTCCGCCGGCCCGTTCGGCGGCGGCGCAGGCGGCGCGGGCGCGGTCGCCTCGCTCACGGTTCTCTTCCTGCTCGCGTTGCTCGACCAGCTGCGACGGCTCCGGCTCGAGTCGCTGCAGCCTCGGTCCGTGCACGTGGCCTCGTTCCCGGAGCGGCCCGGGTAGCCCTCGCGCGCCCGGAGCCCAGGCGGGGCGAACCGCCCCGTGAGGAACGAGTTCAAGGAGAAATCGATGAGACGCACGCTTCTTGCGAGTCTCGGCGTCGCCGTCGCCCTGCTGGTCTGGGCGGGCACTGCCGCGGCTCAGACAGGGAGCCCGGCCGCACCGGCCGGCGAGACGGCGTCGAGCGACCCGACCGCGACGGCGCTGGGCCTCGTTGCCCAGTACCTCCCGGCAGGCACGCTCGACTCCGCCGCGGGCGCGAGCACGGCGCCGGCGCAGGCCGAGCGCACGCCTCCGCCCCAGCCGCCGGCGCCCGCGCCGGCCCCCCCGCCCGCACCTGCCCCCGCACCGGCCCCGGCCGGCACGGGCCAGGCCAACGGCACGCTCGCGGGCTCGCTCGGCGCCAACGGGAACGAGACGGGACAGACCGTCTCGCAGCAGCAGCCCGGCGGCACGCCGACGACGTACGTGCCCCCGGCGGCACCCGCCGCCGCTCCGACGACCGCGCCCGCCCCGGCGCCGGCGCCTGCGCCGGCTCCGGCCGCGACGCAGGTCGCCGGCCAGTCCTCCCACAGCACGCAGACGGCGGACGCGGACGCCGACGCGACGCAGATCGCGCCGACGAACACGAACATCGGCGTCCGCATCGGGAGCGAGGGGGACAACGGCGCGGTCGAGCAGTCGAACGACGCGATCGCGCTCGCCGGCGCCCTGAACGGGAACGAGACGACCCAGGGCCTCACCCAGAGCCAGGGTGGGTCCGGGTCCGGCAAGCAGATCGCCGGCCAGTCGGCGAAGAACGACCAGTCGGCGACGGCGAATGCCGACGCGACGCAGGTGCACCCGACCAACACGAACATCTCCGTGCGGATCTTCAGCCCGGGGAACGACGGTCCGGTGTCCCAGTCGAACACGGCCATCGCCGGCTCGCTCGCGGGCAACGCGAACGAGACCACCCAGACGGTCGACCAGTCGCAGGGTGGCGGCGGCTCGGGCGGGACGCAGATCGCCGGCCAGAAGGCCGACAACGAGCAGACCGCTCACGCGAACGCCGACGCGAAGCAGGTGCACCCGAGCAACACGAACATCTCGGTGCGCATCTTCAGCGAGGGTGACAACGGCCCCGTGAAGCAGTCGAACACGGCCGCCGCCGGCGCCCTGGCCGGCAACCTGAACGAGACGACGCAGTCGACGAAGCAGAGCCAGGCCGGCGGCGCGCCGGTCGACCGCTGCGCGTCGGCCTGCACGGCCCCCGCCGGGAGCGCGCTCCAGGTCGCGGGCCAGTCGGCCTCGAACACGCAGTGCGCATGCGCGAACGCGACGGCGACGCAGATCGCGCCGTCCAACGAGAACGCCTCGATTCGGATCGGGAGCCCGGGAGCCGACGGGCCCGTGACGCAGTCGAACGCAACGCTCGCGCTCGCAGGCGCCCTGAACGGCAACAAGACCACCCAGACGATCGGCCAGAGCCAGGGCGGCTCCGGCGGGACGGCGGTTCAGGCCGCCGGCCAGAAGGCGACCAACGACCAGCATGCGAACGCCGACGCCGACGCATTCCAGGCGAAGCCGAGCAACGTGAACGCGCCGGTTCGCATCTGGAGCGGTGGCGGCGGCGGCTCGGTCGAGCAGACGAACGCCGCCCTCGCCGGCTCGCTCGCGGCCAACCTGAACGGCACGACGCAGACCGTCGAGCAGTCTCAGGGCGGCAGCGGCGGCACCGGCGTTCAGGCTGCCGCGCAGATCGCCGACAGCCATCAGTCCGCCGACGCGGACGCCGATGCGACGCAGTGCTGCGCCGCGAACGTCAACGTCCCCGTGCGCATCTTCTCGTGGGGCGACGACGGCGACGTCAGCCAGACGAACCTCGTCGGCGCCCTCGCGGTCGGGCTGAACGGGAACACGACGACCCAGTCGCTCACGCAGTCGCAGACGGGCTCGTACGGCGGCACGGCGGTGCAGGCGGCCGGCCAGAAGGCCGACAACGACCAGCACGCAGATGCCGACGCCGACGCGCACCAGTTCGGCGCGCTGAACCTGAACGCGCCGTTGCTGGTCGGCAAGGACCGCTGCGAGAAGCACGACCGGTGCGACGAGCGGGACCGCTGCGACAAGCGGGATCCCTGCGAGCGCCCGGAGAAGCACGGCTCCTACGACGAGCCGGGCTCCTACGACAAGGGTCACTACGACACGCCGGGCTCGTACGGCGACCACCGCGGTTACGAGCAGCCGGGCTCCTACGACGAGCACGGCGGCTACGACAAGCAGGATCGCTACGAGAAGCCCGACTGCTACGACAAGCACAGCGGGTACGACGAGCGCGACTGCTACGCCAAGCACGATCCCTGCAAGCGCGTCGACCCGTGCGCCGAGCGGGATCCGTGCGAGCGGTACGACCCGTGCGTCGAGCGCGATCCGTGCAAGCGGCACGACCCGTGCCAGAAGCGGTGCAAGCGCTCGCCGTGCGAGGAGCGCCATCCCGAGCCACGGAAGGAGGTGTACGAGCGCTAGCTCTCTTG
>DASTPC010000177.1:0-5753 GCA_035720085.1 Gaiellaceae bacterium | reverse complement strand
AGGACGGCGACGACGCCGGGCAGGCCGAGCGCCGCCTCCGGGCGCACCGCCGCGAGTCGCGCGTGCGCGAGCGGGCTGCGGACGACGCGGACGTGGAGGAGGCCCGGCCGCGCGAGATCGGCGACGAAGCGCCCGGCTCCGGTGAGGAGCGCGGCGCCGGCGCGACGCGCGACGGCGGCGCCGACGAGCGGCTGCCTGCCGGTCATCCGAAGCGGAACAGGGCGCGGGCGTTGCCGGCGAGCACCGCCTGCTCGTCGTCCTCGGGCAGGCCGAGCTCGCGGACGTGGCCGATCGTGCGCGCGTGGTCGAAGGGCACCGGCGGCCGGTCCGAGCCGTAGAGCAGGCGACGCGGGCCGACCCGGTCGAGCGACAGGCGCAGCCCGGCGCTCCCGTACGTGACCGTGTCCAGGTAGAGGCGCGAGACGAACAGCGAGGGCGGCTCGGAGAGACGCACGTCGCCCCACGGGCCGAGCGGCGCGTAGTCGCGCAGCTCGTGGCCGAAGTCGAGCCGGTCGGCGATCGTGCAGATCGCGCCGCCGGCGTGCGCGCAGAGCAGCCGCACGAGCGGGTGCCGCTCCATGCCGCCGGTCAGGATCAGGCGGGCGAGCGTCACGGTCGTGTCGAGCGGCCGCCCGCACACCTCGCCCAGGCGGTACATGTCCATCAGCTCCTGACCGACGACGGAGGCTCCGGGATGGACGAACACGGGGACGTCGAGCGCCGCGACGAGCTCCCAGAACGCCTCCGGCACCGAGTCGAGGTAGCGGCCCCCGTCGCTCGTGGGGATCGCGAGCCCCGGCAGGCCGAGCTCGCCGACGGCGCGCCGGGCCTCCTCCACGTGCCCGTCGCGCCATGGCGTCACGGAGCCGAGCGCGACGATCCGACCGCCGTGGTCGCGCCCGAGCCCGGCGGCGAAGTCGTTGTACTCGCGCGTCCGCTCGAGCTCGCAGGGGTCGAGGTCGCCGTACCAGATGTGCGGGTCGGACACGACCGAGGCGGCCAGGCCGGCCTCCTCCTGGCGCGCGAGCAGGCCCTCGACGTCGAAGAGGTCGTCCGGCATCCGCCCGCTCGGGCGCCACGCCGCCGGGAAGAGGTGGCTGTGCGCGTCGACGACCGCGGTCATCCAGGCGGGCCGACCCCGACGCTCTTCAGCTCGAGGAACTCCTCGAAGCCGGCGACGCCCCACTCCCGGCCGATCCCGCTCTGCCCGCGCCCGCCGAAGGGCAGGTCGGCGCCGATGAAGGTGCCGCCGTTGACCGCGACCATGCCGGTGCGGAGGCGCCGCGCGACGCCGACCGCCCGCTCCGGGTCGCCGCCCCAGACGTAGCCGGCGAGCCCGTACATGGTGCCGTTCGCGATCTCGACCGCGTCGTCGTCGTCCTCGTAGGCGAGCACGGAGAGCACTGGCCCGAAGACCTCCTCCTGGGCCACGGTCGCGCCCGCCGCGACGTCGGCGAGGAGCGTCGGCTCGAAGTGGAAGCCCGGCCCTTCGCGGCGTGCGCCGCCGGTCACGAGGCGGGCGCCCTCGTCCACGCCGCGGCGGACAAAGCCCTCGACGCGCTCGCGCTGCGCCTCGCTGATCAGCGGCCCCATGAAGACGTCCGGGTCGGTCGGGTCGCCGCACGGCACCGCCGCCAGCCCCTGCGCCGCCAGCTCGACGCATTCCTCGGCGCGGCTGCGCGGGACGAGCAGGCGGCTCGGCAGGATGCAGCTCTGCCCGGCGTTGAAGCAGACGAAGGAGGCGGCGAGCGGCACGATCGCCTCGAGGTCGGCGTCCTCGAGGATCACGTTGGCGGACTTGCCGCCGAGCTCGAGCATCACCCGCTTGACGGTGCCGGCCGCCGCGGCCATCACCCGCCGTCCCGTCGCGGTCGAGCCGGTGAACGCGACGGCGTCGACGCGGGGGTCCGTGGTCAAGAGCGCAGCGACCTCGTTGGACGACGAGGGCACGACGTTGAAGACGCCGGCCGGCAGCTCGGTCGCCCCGGCGACGAGCCGCCCCAGGTGCGCCGCCGACCAGGGCGAGAGCGGCGACGGCTTGAGCACGACCGTGCAGCCCGCGGCCAGCGCCGCGCCCACCTTCGCCAGGTCGAGCTCGACCGGGATGTTCCACGGCGTGATCGCGCCGACGACGCCGACCGGCTCGCGGAACAGCCAGTTGCCGGCGAGCTCGGCGCCGCCGCCCAGTCGCGTCGCGTACGGGTAGCGCTCGGCGAGGTCGGCGTAGAAGCCGAGCTTCTCGATCGGCCGGTCGAGCTGGTCGCCGTAGGTCATGCGGACGACGCAGCCGATCTCGGCGACGAGGTCTCGCCGAAGCGTCTCCGCCTCGGCTCGCATCGCCGCCTGGAGCTGACGCAGGCAGCGGGCACGAAGCTCGTGGTCGTTCGCCCAGCCCGTGCGGTCGAGCGCCTGACGGGCGGCCGCGATCGCCCGCTCCATGTCTTCGAGCGACGCGTCGGCGGCCTCGCCGACGGCCTCGCCGGACGAGGGGTCGACGACGGCGAAGGTCCGCCCGCCGGCGGCGGGGCCCAGCTCACCGCCGATCAGGAGCCGCGGCTCGCCCGTCACCGGCTGCCGCTCCAGCGGCTCGGCCTCCGGGGGCAGCGGCGCGAGCAGGTCGAGCAAGAGCGACCTGAACGCGGCCGGCTCGGCGGCGACGCTCATCCGCGGCTTCCGGCGAGCACAGGCGCGCCGACGCGGTCGAGCTCGCCGAGCGCGGCGTCCAGCCCGGCGATGCCCAGCTCGATGTGCTCCTCGCTGGTCGCGAGCGGCGGCCCGAGCCGGAGCGTGTTCGGCGGCGCGGTCGCGAGCATGACGCCGCGCTTCGCGCACTCGGCGGCGACGAAGTGGGACGGTGTGAATGCGGGCGGCCCGGTCGGCAGCGCGTGGCGGTCGTCGGGCACGAAGCGCCGGCCGGAGCCGTCCGGGCGCACGAGCTCGACCGCCCAGAGCAGGCCGGCACCGTCGACCTGCGCCACGCACGGGTGGGCGGCCTGCAGGTCGCGCAGCCGCCTCCCCAGGTAGTCGCCCAGCTCCGCGGCGCGCTCGGGGATCCGTTCGTCGAGCAGCCACTCGACGTTCGCCGCCACCGCGGCCGCGACGATCGGGTTGCCGGCGAAGGTGCTGATCGTCTCCCAGCGGTAGCGGTCCATGACCGCGGCGACCTCGCGGCTCAGGACGACGCCGCCGGCGGGCAGCGCCGCGGAGACCATCCCCTTGCCGACCGCCATCAGGTCGGGGGTGACGCCCGGGGCGTGCTGGTAGGCGAACGCCTTGCCGGTGCGGCCGAAACCGGTCATCACCTCGTCGTCGATCCAGAGGATCCCGTGCTCGCGCGTCAGCTCGCGCAGCTGGGGCAGGTACTCGGCCGGCGGGTGGAACATGCCGACGCCGAAGATCGGCTCCGCGACGACGGCGGCGATCGAGTCCGGGCCGATCGTCCGGATCAGGTGCTCGGTGGCGTCGATGCACGCGAGCGTCTCGCCGCCTCGCTTGCAGGCCGGGTAGGTGTGCCCGATCGGGCAGGCGTAGCAGTAGGGCGCCGGCGCGAAGTGGACGCCCGCTGCGGGCACGCCGGCGGGGCGGCGCACCTCGTCGGAGTCGGGGGAGGCGAGGATCCCGCGCGAGCCGGGCAGGCCCATCAGCGAGAGCGCGCCGTGCGTCCAGCCGTGGTAGGCGAAGTCGCGCGAGATCACGTTCGGGCGGCCGGTGACGAGCTTCGCGATCAGGAGCGCCAGCTCCACGGCCTCCGAGCCGGAGGAGGTGAACCGCATCCGGCCGGCCCAGTCGTCGGCCCCGAGCAGGTCGTCGACGATCAGCTTCGCCGCGCGCGCCCGGTAATCGGTCGCGTAGCCCTCCCAGACGAAGCCGTAGCGGTCGAGCGCCTCGACGATCGCGGTGCGGATGCGGGGGTGGCGGTGCCCCGCGTTCGCGCAGAGCAGGCCGCTCGTGAAGTCATACAGGCGGGTGCCGTCGTCGAGCTCGACGAAGTCGCCCTCCGCCCGCACGACCGCCCGGTGCTCGTACTCCTCCGGCGTCACGAAGACATGGGCGTAGAACTCCTCGTCCCACGCGCGCACGGCGGCCCAGTCCGCGGCGGTCACGGGCCCGTCCCTTCTGCGCAAGGCCCGGAATCCGCAGCAGCGGATTCCCGGCCGCGCGAGCATCCCCGAAGCCGGCCGCTCTCGCGGCCGGGAGTCGACGCAGGGCTCACGGCCTCCACCTTGGCACAGGCCGCCGGCCGGGTCAACGAAGTGGATCCACTTCGCGGCCGGGGCTGCGCTAGCGTTCGCGGGGTGAGCGACGCGACGGTGCCGACGGGCCGGAAGGCGGCGCCCTCGCGCCCGGGAGACACGGCCGAAGAGGCCTACCTCCGGCTGCGCGAACTGATCGTCGAGGGCAACTTCGCCCCCGGCCAGCGGCTGCCGCACGCGAAGCTCCAGGAGGCGCTCGGCGTCGGCCGCACGCCGCTTCGCACAGCGCTCAGCCGGCTGCAGAGCGACGGGCTCGTCACCGCCACGCCGAACCACGGCGTCGCTGTCGCGGCTGCGCCCGTGAGCTCCGCGGAGGAGATCTACACCCTTCGCTACCTCGTCGAGCCGCCGCTGCTCGAGGCGTCGGCCGCCGGGACGCCGCCTGCGCAGATCGCGCGGATGCGGTCGCTGCTCGAGCGGATGGAGGCGACCGCGGACGACCCGACCGCCTTCGCGACCGCGCACCGGGAGTTCCACACCGTCGAGCGGGCCGCATTCACGAGCCCGTTCATCGACGGGCTCGTGCTGGACATGTACCGGCACCTGCACCGGCACCAGCGGACGAGGCTCGCCCGCTCGTACGCGCCCGTCGACTTCCTGCGCCTCGACCGGGAGACGGTCGACGCGCTCGAAGCCGGCGACGGGCTGCGCGCCCGCCGCACGCTCGAGTTCCACCTCGTCGACGCGGCCGTCTCGTTCCTCGGCGACGCGGACGAGATCCACCGGCCCTCGCTGCTCCTGGCCGTCACGAGGGCGAACGGGATGACGATCGCGGCCGGCGCCGACGGCCTGGTGCCACGGCCGGCGCGGGTGGACTGGAGCGTGGCGTGCCCGTCCCTCCCCGCCCTGGAGACGCCGTACCTCTTCTACGAGCCGCCGGGCGGGTAGGAGAGGGCGCTGGCGGAGACGCAGCGGACCGACGTCGTCGTCGTGCGGCCGCCGACGGCCGAGCGCGGCCGCCAGGAGGTGCCGGTCCAGTTCGGCGTCTCGGAAGCCACCGCGGGCGCGGCGGGGCTGTCCCTCAACGTGACCGCTTTCCCTCCGGGCGGCTCGTCGGCGGCCCATCTCCACCGGAGCTTCGAGACGGCCATCTACGCCGTTCGCGGCGCGGTCGAGCTCTTCTACGGCGAGCGCCTCGAGCGCTCGGTCGTCGTCGAGCAGGGCGACTTCTGCTTCGTGCCGCCCGGCGTGGCGCACCGCGCGTTCAACCTGTCGGAGCACGAGCCCGCCCTGTTCGTCACGGCCCGCAACGACCCGACCGAGCAGGAGAACGTCGTCCTCACGCCTGAGGCCGACGACGGGTCGGCGAACGAGCGGGTCGCGGGCACCCGCCGCCGCCGGGCACTGGAGGGCGCCGCCGGCGAGCCTGAGGCGGCAGTTCTCGACCGAGCGGTCGACGACCTGACGCGCCGCTTCCGCGCAGCGCTCGACCCGCCCGGGCACGCGGGCGTCGACGTCGACGCCGAGCCGCTGCGGGCCGCGCTCGAGGAGCCGCTCCCC
>DASTPC010000176.1:0-12937 GCA_035720085.1 Gaiellaceae bacterium | reverse complement strand
CCGCTTTTCGACGGAGTCTCCTTCACGCTGCGCCGTCGCGACCGGCTCGCCCTCGCGGGGCCGAACGGGGCCGGCAAGACCACCCTGCTGCGCGCGATCGTGGGCGAGACCTCGCTGCAGGGCGGGGAGCTGGCGTTCGCGAAGGGGACGAGGGTCGCGCTCCACGACCAGCGGCCGCCGCGCCGGCGGGACCTCAGCCTGCGCGAGTACGCCCTCTCGGGCGCGGCCGACCTGGTCGCGATCGAGGACGAGCTGCGGCGCCTGGAGGCGGCTATGGCCGAGGGCGCGCACGACACTGCGACGCTCCGCCGCTACAGCGAGGCGCAGGCGCGCCTCGAGCACGCGGGCGGCTGGGCCTGGCGCGACCGCGCCGCGGCGGCGCTGCGTGGGCTCGGGTTCCGCGACCCGGACCTCGACCGTCCGCTCGACACCTTCTCCGGCGGCGAGCTGACCCGGGCTTCCCTCGCGCGCGCTCTCGCTGGCGACCCCGACCTGCTGCTGCTCGACGAGCCGACGAACCACCTCGACGTGGAGAGCCTCGAGTGGCTGGAGCGCGAGCTTGCGTCGCTCGACACCGCCGTCATGCTCGTCGCCCACGACCGCTGGTTCCTCGAGTCGGTGACCACCGCGGTGCTCGAGCTCGACCGCGGCCGGGCGCTCTTCTTCGACGGCCCGTGGCACCAGTGGCGGCGCGAGCGTGCCGCGCGTGCTGCCGCCGCAGCCAAGACGGCGGAACGCGTCGGCGAGGACATCGAGCGGCTCGAGCGCTTCGTCGAGCGGTTCCGCTACAAGAAGTCGAAGGCGAAGCAGGCGCAGGCCAAGCTGACGCAGATCGCGCGGCTGGAGAAGGAGCGCACGGCCGCGAAGGGCGCGCTGGAGAGCCTCACCCGCCACCGACGGACGCTCGGCTTCGAGTTCCTCAAGCCGGAGCGCTCCGGGCGAATCGTGCTCGAGGGGGACGGGCTCGACCTCGTCGCGGGCGAGAAGCGCCTGCTCGACAACGCCACGCTCGTGCTCGAGCGAGGCGAGCATGTCGCGCTCGTCGGACCGAACGGATCCGGCAAGACAACCCTGCTCGAGACCCTGCTCGGCCGCCGCGAGCCGGCGGGCGGGACGATCCGGCTCGGGCATGGGGTCCGGCCGGCGTACTTCTCCCAGCACGACGTCGAGCTCGACGAGCGCGGCAGCGTCCTGCAGTGCGCCATGGCGATGACCGGCCTGCAGCGGCCGCAGGCGCAGGCGCTCCTCGGCCGCTTCCTCTTCTCCGGCTGGGACGAGCACGAGAAGCCTGTGACGGCCCTCTCCGGCGGCGAGCGGCGCCGGCTCTCGCTCGCGGTCGTCGTCGCCTCGGGCGCGAACCTGCTCGTGCTCGACGAGCCGACGAACCACCTCGACCTGGAGAGCCGCGAGGCGCTCGAGGCCGCCCTCGAGGCGTTTCCGGGCACGGTGCTGCTCGTCTCCCACGATCGGGCGCTGCTCGACGCCACCGCCGAGCGCACCGTCGCGATCGAGGACCGGGCGCTGCACTCGTACGACGGCGGCTGGGCCGACCTCGTACGGGCGCGGAGCGAGGCGGAGGAGGCGGCCGAGCCGGAGCCGAAGCCCGAGCGGCCGCCGAGGCCGGCGAAGCCGCGGCCGGCACGCCGGCAGCCGACCGAGCTCGAGCAGGTGGAGAGCCGGATCCAGGCGCTGGAGCAGCGCATCGCGGGGCTCGAGCAGCAGCTCGCAGCCGACTGGAGCGACATGGACGTACTCACCTCCCACCGAGCGGCCCGGGACGAGCTGCAGCAGCTGCTCGTGCGCTGGGAAGAGCTGTTCGAGGCCGCCCAGGCCGGCGGCGCGCAGGGCTCCTGACACCGGGTCACGGGGCAGCCGTCGCGCGGCCGACAATGAGGGTGTGACGGAACCGGCGTGCGGCGGCGTACAGGGGGCGTGCACGCGATGACGCTCACACGGCCCGTCGGGGCGCCTGCAGCGCCGCAGACGTTCGCGGGCGCGGCCGAGGCGCATCTGGACGACGTCT
Source organism: Gaiellaceae bacterium (assembly GCA_035720085.1). GTDB lineage: Bacteria > Actinomycetota > Thermoleophilia > Gaiellales > Gaiellaceae > Gaiella. The sequence goes on along the minus strand of DASTPC010000176.1, from coordinate 10,914 downwards.
TCGGCTATCTGCTGTACCTGACGCGCGACCGGGAGCTGGCCGACGACCTGGCGAGCTCGACCTTCGAGAAGGCCCTGCGCCTGTGGGGCCGCTTCGACCCGCGGCGGGGCAGCGCACGGACATGGCTGCTCGGAATCGCGAGGACGACCGCGCTCGACTGGTTCCGGGCCGAGGAGCGCCGGCGCAAGCGCGAGCAGGCGGCCGCCGTGCCCGAGCTGCACGAGGAAGGGTTCGTGGAGGGGCTCTCGCCCGAGCTGGAACGGGCGCTCGCGCGACTGAGCGCCGGCGAGCGCGAGGTGATCGTGCTCCGTGTCGTGCTCGAGCTGGACGGCGACGCGGCCGCACGGCTGCTCGGCATCAGCCCGACGGCCGTCTCCACGCGGCTGAGCCGGGCGCTCAAGCGACTCGAGGAGCTGGTGAGGGACGATGAGCTCGGCTGACCTGATCACGGAGCTGCGGGCAACCCGGCCCGTCGCGGGCGACGCGCTGCGAGAGCGCGTGCGCGAGATCGCGGCGTCCACGCCGCCACCGCGCCGAGCCTTCGCCACCCGGTTCGCTCCGCGCCGGGTGGCGCTCGTCGCGCTGCCCGCCGCAGCCGCGGTGGCGCTCACGACAGCCGGCGCGCTCGGGCTCGCCCGCTCCGACGGCAGCGCGCGCGAGGCAGGCACCGCGCCGCCCGCGACCACGGCGGCCGACGCGCTCCGCAGTACGAAGGAGAGTGCGCCCGGGCCGACGTTCGGCGCCGCTGGGTCGGCGGCCACAGCCACGCCGGGCACGGCGCTGCCGCCGTCGGCAACGCGCCCGCAGCGCTACGCGGCAGAGCTGACGATCGAGGTGGCCGACGCCGACGCGCTCTCGGCCGCGGCGCAGCGGGCACTGCGGATCACCGACTCGCTCGGCGGCTACGTCGTCACCTCGTCGCTCGACGCCCAGGGCGAGGACGGCAGCTCCTCGCTCGTCGTGCGCGTGCCGACCGCTCGCGTCCAGGACGCGATCGTGCGCATGTCGGAGCTCGGGAAGATCGTCGGCCAGCGCGTCTCGATCGAGGACCTCGGCGGCCAGCAGGACGTCCTTGCGCGCCAGGAAACCGCGCTCGTCGGCGAGATCGCCCGGCTCGAGCGGCAACTGTCGCGCAGCGGCCTCGTGCCCGAGGAGCGCGCGGCGCTCCGCAGCCGGCTCGCGCAGGCCCGCGCCGAGCTCGTCCAGGTGAGGGCGGCGCAGGCGCAGTCGCGCGAGGAGGCGCGCTATGCGACCGTCTCGCTGCTCCTCCGCACCGAAGAGGACCCCGGCGTTGCCGCGCCGGCCTCGCGTTTCGACCGCACGCTGGACGAGATCGGGCGCATCCTCGCCTGGGAGGCAGCGGCGCTCCTGTACGCGCTCGTCGTAGCGGGGCCGTTCGTGCTCGTCGGCGCGGGCGTCTGGTGGCTCTCGCGCCAGCGCCGCCGCCGCGACGACGAGCGGCTGCTCGCCGCCTCGTAACGCGATCGGACGGGCGTGGCAAGCCTCGCCCCTACGACCGCCGAGGCGGCGTCGGCGGCGCCAGCGTCGCGACCAGCGCCTCCGCCACGACGCGCAGCGGCTTGCCCGAGATCTGGCTCGCCTTGCGCAGCCGCGCGAACGCCTCCTGCTCGGTGAGGCCGTCGCGCTCCATCAGCAGACCCTTCGCCCGCTCGATCGCCTTGCGCGCCGCGAGCGCCTCGGCCAGCGACTCCGCCTCCTCCCGCAGCGCCGCCAGCTCCTCGTGCCGCGCCCGCGCGGTCTGGATCGCGGGCAGGAGGTCCGTCTCCCGAAACGGCTTCACGAGGTAGCCGAACACGCCGGCCTCGACCGCCCGCGCGACCAGCTCCTGCTCGCCGTAGGCCGTCACGATCACGATCGGGATCGGCCGGTCGTCGAGAATCCGGCGCGCGGCCTCGATCCCGTCGAGGCGCGGCTTCTTCACGTCGAGGACGGCTACGTCGGGGCGCTCGCTGCGCGCGAGCGCGACCGCCTCCTCGCCGTCGCGCGCCTCCGCGCACACCTCGAAGCCGGCCCGCTCGAGCAGCTCGCGCAGGTCGAGGCGGATGATCGTCTCGTCCTCGGCGATCAGGATCCGGCCGGACATCGACCCATCTTGCCCGCTGCGTCTCAGCCGGGTGGCTGCCCGCCCTCGACATGCGCGCCGACGACGAGGTACGACAGCCCGTCGCCGCCGGCGACCACCTGGCGCGTCGACTCCGGCGGGACGAGCACGTACAACCCCGGCCGCAGCTCCACCTCGTCGCCGTCGACGAGGAGCACCCCGTCGCCCGAAAGCGCGAGGTACACCTCCTCCTGGCCGCTCTCCCGCTCGTGGTGCTCGAAGCCCGCCTGCCCGGGCTGCGAGTCGAACTGGTTCAGCCGCACGGCCCGCGCACCGAGCCCCCGGGCGACCAGCTTGCGCCGCCCCTCGACGGTCGTGACGTCGAAGACCCGGTGGCTCCTCATGCGGGGAAGGCCACCTCCGCGCGGACGCCGTCGCCCTCGACGAACGAGAGCGTGCCCCCCAGCTCGTCGCGCACGAGCGCGCGCACGATCGACAGGCCGGTGCCGTCGCGCGCGTCCGTCATGCCCGCGCCGTCGTCCGCGATCGCGAGCACCGCCTCGCCGTCGCGGCGGCGAAGCTCGATCGCGACGGCGCCGCCGCCGTGCTCGAGCGCGTTGCCGAGCAGCTCGCTGAAGACGAGCGCGAGTGCGGTCGCGCGCTGGCCGGCCAGCTCGACGGGCTCGAGGCTCGCCGTCACGTGCTTGCCGGCTGCCAGGCCCTGCACGAGCATCGCGCGCAGCCGGTCGAGCAGCTCGTCCAGCTCGACCACGTCCTCCCGGTGCTCGGTCAGCACCTCGTGCACGGCCGCGATCGCCAGGATCCGGTTGACCGAGTCGCCGAGCGCCTTGCTCGGCTCGACTCCGTCCGCGCGCGCCTGCAGGCGAAGGAGCGAGGCGACGGTCTGGAGGTTGTTCTTGACGCGGTGGTGGATCTCCTGGGCGAGCACGCCGCGCAGCGCCATCCGCCCGCTCTCGAGCGCGACGGCGGCGTGATGCGCGATCGCCTCGAGCAGCGCGCGGTCCTCGTCGGTGAAGGGAGTGTCGCGGTCGCAGACGAGCTCGCCGATCCGGCGGCGCTTCCAGCGCAGCGGCAGCCGTACCGCGTGGGTGCCCGCGCGCCCCTCGGGCCAGACGATCCGCCCGTCCTCGAGCACGAGCGCCGCCCCGGTCGCCCCGACCGACTCCATCGTCGTCTTGACGATCGCCTCGAGCGACTCCTCGAGGTAGAGCGACTCCGAGACGGCCTCGGAGATGCGGGCGAGGGCCTCGAGCTCCGCGACCCGCCGCTGCGCCGCCTCGTAGAGCTTCGCGTGCTCGATCGACTGGGCGACCTGGGTCGCGATCGCCACCAGCAGGTCGATCTCCGCCTCGGTGAAGGCGCGCGGCTCGCGTGTGCGGACGTTGAGCGCGCCCTCGAGCTTCTCGGCCGGCTCGCCCACGCCGACCCCGGCCGGCGCTGGGCGCGGGACGGGCCTCGAGGCGAGGATCGGGACGGCGAGGATCGACTCGTACTCGTCCTCGCGCAGGTTCGGGAAGTGCTTGAAGCGTGGGTCGAGGTGAGCCTTGGACGGGATCATCACCGGCGCCCGCTCCGCGGCCGCCGCGCCGGTGATCCCTTCGCCGGGGCGCATCCGCGGCCGGCGGGTCTCCCCCTCGACGCTCGTGCCGTGCGTGGCGCGAAGCACGAGCTCGTCCGCGCGCTCGTCGTAGAGGTAGACGAAGCAGGCGTCGGTCGCGAGCGCGGCGGCCACCTCGTGCGCGACCGCTTCGAGCACCTCCTGCAGGTCGAGGCTCGAGTTGACGACCTCGATCGTGCGCGTCAGCAGCGCGAGGTGGCGGGCGGTCTCGTCCACAAGGACAGGATGGCAGCCGCCGGGGTGTGACAGGATCGCGCGATGTCGCTCGACGACTGGATCCTCGCGTTCCACCTGCTGAGCGCGTTCGCCCTTGTCGCCGCCATGACGGTGTTCTGGGTCGTCTTCGTCGCACTGCGCGAGAGCGGCGGCGCCGACGCGACGGTAGCCGGCCTCATGCGCGTCGGCGCGATCGCGGTCGGGATCGGCAGCCTGGGGACGCTCGTGTTCGGGATCTGGCTCGCGATCTCCCTGGACGCGTACCAGGTCTGGGACGGCTGGGTGATCGCCGCGATCGTGCTCTGGGCGATCGCCGTGGCAACCGGCAAGCGCTCGGGCGACATCCTCGGCGCCGACCCGGGAGCGGCGAGCGAGGAGACGAAGCGGCGCGCGCTCCTGCTTCACGGCATCGCCTCGGTTCTCGTCGTGCTGGTGCTCGTCGACATGATCTGGAAGCCGGGCGCATGACGCTGCTCGCGGCCATCCGCCCGGACAGCTGGAACTTCCCGCTCTTCCTGCACGTGCTCGGCGCGACCGTGCTCGTCGGTGGCCTGCTCTCCGGCGCCGCGACGCTCGCGCTTGCGCACGGCCAGGAGCGCTACCTCCGGCTCGGCTACTGGTCGCTGCTCGCGATCGCTCTCCCCGGCTACGTCCTGATGCGGATCGGCGCGGAATGGATCTACTCGAAGGAGTTCGGCGACAGCGACGAGGACCCGGCTTGGGTCGGGATCGGCTTCATGACCGCCGACATCGGCCTGTTGCTCCTGCTGATCGCGCTGATCATCGGCGGCATCGGCGTCTACCGGCTGCGCAGGGGCGGTGGCCCCGGGCTGCTCAAGGGCAGCATGGCGATCTCGCTCGTCCTCCTCGCCGCGTACGTCGTCGCAGTCTGGGCGATGGGCGCGAAGCCGGACTGATCCTGCTCCACAGGCAGGGAATCCGCCCGGGCTGACCTTCTGCCCGCGCGCGGGCTCCGGACGACCTCGCGTGCTTCAGGGCGCCGGCGCCGCGAGCGCGGGTTGCCGTGCGCTCGCTCCGTGCGGCGTCCACGAGGAGCGGAGGGAGGGCTTGTGTTGATTCAACACAAGCCCTCCCTCGCTGGTACCGGCTCGGCGGTGGGAGATTCGGCACGAAGACGGCACGATCAGGTCGCCTGCTCGCGTGCACGATCGAGGCATGCGCTTCGCCACCCGGATCGACCGCAGGCTCGAGCGGGAGCTCGCCGGGCTCGACGTGCGACGGCCGGTTGCCGAGACATGGCGCGCCCTCGGCGCGGCCGCAAACCGGCTCGGAGCCTGGCGTCCGAGCTACGCCGCGGTCCGTCTCGTGGTGCTCGCGGAGCGGCGCCGGCGAGCCGAGCGCGACTCGGCGCTCGAAACAGTCGCGTGGGTGCTCACGCGTCGGATCCCGCCGACGGCGGACCAGATCGACCGCGCCCACGAGCGCGCCCTCCGGCGGAGGCTCCACTAGGCGCGAACGAGCTTGTGTTGAATCAACACAAGCTCGGCTCGAAGCGGTTCGCCTCGAGCCGCGGGAAGGGCCGCCCGGCGCCGAGACGCGGGAACAGTCACCGCGCCTCGGTCGACCACTCGGTCGAGCGTCAGTCGACCAGCCCGAGCACGACCACGCCGAGGATCGGCACCGCGACGGTCAGCGCGAAGTTCAACCAGCCGACGACGACGAGCCGGCGGCGTGTCGCCGGCGCGCGCGGTGCGCCCTCGCACAGCTCGCGCTGGAGGCGCGGGCCGAGCACGTAGTCGTGCAGCAGCGCCCCGACGACCAGCAGCGCGACGAGCGCCGACTTGACGAGCAGCCAGCGGTCGAACTCGGTGTCGAGCGCGTCCCGGTTGAGCCCGCCGTGCTCGTCGGTCAGCCAGAGCCCGGAGACGATCGCGACGCCCATCGCGCTCCAGCCGAGCGGCCGCCAGCGGCGCCCGAGCGCGCGCATCGCCGTCGCGCGCGCCTCGCCCTCGAGCTTCCTGATCGCCGGCACCCCCACGAAGACGAGTGCGACCGTCCCTCCGACCCAGACCGAGGCCGAGAGCACGTGGACGATCCGGAGGGCGGTCAGCACGACCGAGAAACTAGATGCTTGACCGGAAAATGCCGCGCAGCCGGGGGCGTTCACGACCAAGCCGGGCGCCGCACGTACGCGCCGTGCAGGCTAGAAGCCTGTGCAGCGCGTACGGGTGGCGAACCGGCGCCGCGTCGTGGGCGTCATCCGGCCCGCCGGGATTTTCCGGTCAAGCATCTAGAGCGGCGGACGGTAGGCTCGCCGCAGATGGCGTACGAGTGGCTCCTCTTCGCCCATCTGCTGGGCGCGTTCCTGTTCGTCGGCGGCAGCGTCGCCGCGGCCGTCCTGCGGCTCGCCGCGATCCGCGCGCCCGGCGCGCGGGAGACGGCGAGCCTGCTGCGCGCGGTCCGCCCGGCCGTCCCGCTGGTGGGCGGCGGCCTCGTGCTCGCCGTCGCCGCCGGCTTCGGCCTGGCCGGCGATCTCGACGTCGACCTCGGCGCGACGTGGCTGGTCGCCACCTATCTGCTCCTCGGCTGGCTCGCCGCCGTCGGTGCGGTCGCCGGCCGTCAGGACCGGCGGACGCGAGAGCTCGCCGAACGCCTGGCGGCCGCGGGCGAGGAGGACGACGAGCTCGGCCGACGGCTGCTCGACCCCGTCAACCTCGCCCTCAACGCCTCGCTGCTCGCCGCCACCGTCGCGGTGGTCGCGCTGATGGTCTGGAAGCCCTGAACGACCACGGGCTCCTCACCTGGGAGCCCGCGATCGGCCGTCAGAAGCAACGGTGTCGACGGCTCGCCTTGCCGCCTGCCGCTGCTGGGAGGGATCATGCGCCATTTCGAGCGCGCTGTAAAGGCGCCCACTCGGTCAGAGCGCCCCCAGGTACTGCCGCATCTCCCACTCGGAGATCTGGACGCGGTACTCGTCCCACTCCTTGCGCTTCAGCTCGACGTAGCGCGGGAAGATGTGCTCGCCCAGGGCCCGCTGCATCAGCTCCGAGCCGGCCAGCTCCTCGATCGCCTCTCCGAGCGACTCCGGCAGCGCCACGATGCCGCGCTCCTTCCGCTCGCCGGCGGAGAGTCGGTAGAGGTTGGTCGTCATCTCGCTCGGCAGCTCGTAGCCGCGCTCGATCCCCTCGAGCCCCGCGTGCAGCAGCGCAGCGAAGGCGAGGTACGGGTTGCACGCCGGGTCGGGGCAGCGGATCTCGGCGCGCGTCGCCTGCTCGGAGCCCGGCTTGTAGAGCGGGATCCGGATCAGCGCCGAGCGGTTGCGCTGCGACCACGCCACGTACACGGGCGCCTCGTAGCCGGGCACCAGCCGCTTGTAGGAGTTGACCCACTGCGCCAGCACGGCGGACATCTCGCGCGCATGGACGAGGAGGCCCGCGATGAAGGACTTCGCCGTCTGCGAGAGGTGGTGGTCGTCCTTGGCGTCGAAGAACTGGTTGCGGCCGTTCTTGAACAGCGACATGTGCGTGTGCATGCCGGAGCCGTTCTCGCCGAAGAGCGGCTTCGGCATGAAGGTCGCGTAGTACCCGTGCCAGGTCGCGACCTCCTTGACGACGAGCCGGTAGGTGAGCGTCTTGTCCGCCATCGCGAGCGCGTCGTCGAAGCGCATGTCGATCTCGTGCTGCGACGGGCCGACTTCGTGGTGGTGGTACTCGATCTGGATGCCGACCGACTCGAGCGCCGCGATCGTGTCGTTGCGGACCTCGGTCGCCGCGTCCTGCGTGGTCATCGCGAAGTAGCCGCCCTCGTCGAGCGTCCGCGTTCCCTCGTTGTCCTCGAACAGGAAGTACTCGAGCTCGGGGCCGACGTTGAAGGCGTCGAAGCCGAGCGAGCGCATCCGCTCCATCGCCTGCCGGAGAACGTACCGCGGGTCGCCCTCGTAGGGCGTCCCGTCGGGCTTGACGACGTCGCAGATCAGCCGCGCGACCTTCGACCCGATCGGCACGCCGTGCTCGTCGACCGGACGCGGCATCAGCTGGAACGTCTCCGGGTCCGGGATCGCGACCATGTCGGACTCCTCGATCGCGTTGAAGCCCGTGATCGAGGAGCCGTCGAAGCCCATCCCGTCGTCGAGCGCCTCGGCCATCTCCTGCGGCGTGATCGCGAAGCTCTTCAGGTGGCCCTCGAGATCGGTGAACCAGAAGAGGATGTGCTCGATGTTCTCGTCCGCGATCCGCTTCAGCACCCTGCGCCGAGCTGCGACGCTCGAGGTCGCGCGGTCGCGGCTTTTCACCTGCGCGCGTCCGCCGCTCCCGCTGCTCCGCCCGCTCGTGCTCCGTGGTCTGGCCATCTGCTCTCCTCCCCGTGAACGAAAAAAGCCCCAGGCGCCGCCGAGCGCCTGAGGCCACGTCGCCTCGAAATGACCGCGCGATCCTACACGACGCGGTCGACGGTCGCCGCGTCGAGGGCCTCGAGCTCCGGCTCGCGGCCGTGGTGTCGCAGCGCCCGGCCGTACAGCCCCAGCGCCGGCGCCAGCACGGCCGCGCCCGCGACCAGGGCGGCCCTGATCGAGAAGACGGTGCCGACCGCGCCGAGCGCCGGGCCGCCGGCGGTCTGGCCGATCGCATCCGCCTGGCTCGTGATCGAGAGCACGGTCGCGCGGACGGACGAGTCGGGGATGCTCCGGTTGAGCCACGTGGAGTACACGGGCTGGACGACCGAACGGGTGAGCCGGTAGAGCAGCAGCCCGACGAGGGCGACCGCGAACGCACCGGCGAGGCCGAACAGGACGGCCGCCGCCAGCTGCACCGCCGTGACCACGAGCAGCGTGCGGGCGAGGCCTGCGCGCGTCACCGACTGGAGGCGGCGGACGAGGACGCTTGCCGCGAGCATGCCGAGCCCGAGGGTTGCGGCTTCGACGATCCCGAACCAGTAGATCGGGTCGAGGGAGCCGAGCTCCGGCAGGCCGAGCTGCAGCAGGTGCGCCTGCCAGAGCCGGTCGAACGCCTCCGTCGACATGCCCGCGAAGAACGTGATCGCGAGGATCAGCAGCAGCAGCGGCTGCGCCCGGACGAGGCGGGCGCCGTCCCCGGCTGTGCGTCGCAGCTCGGCGACGGTCGGAGACGTGCCGTCCTCCCGCCGCCGCCAGCCGGTCTCGGGCATGGCGAGGTAGCCGGCGACTCCGACGACGGCGACCGCTACACCGCCCGTCACGACGGCGGTCGCCGTCGAGGTCGAGGCGGCGATCGCGACCGACAGCGCGATCCCGAGCAGCGCGCCCGCGTCGCCCGCGCGGCTGCCGCGCGCGAAGACCGGCCCGATCCGGTCGGCCCCCACCTCGTCGGTGATCCACGCCTCGTAAGCGCCGCTGGTGAATGTCCAGCCGAGCCCCCAGACGGCCCAGCCGGCCAGTACCGCCCACACGGCCGGCACCGACCCGGCGAGCACGAGGCCGGCTCCCATCACGAGCCAGCCGGTCAGGAGCGAGCGCTTGCGGCCGTACGTGTCGGCGACGACGCCGGTCGGGATCTCGAAGAGGAAGACAGCCGCTTCCATCGCCGTCCCGACCAGCACGAGCTCGAGCGGGTTCATGCCGACCGTCTCGACGAAGTAGACCGCGGAGACCGTGAAGCTGATCGCGAATGCCGCCGAGAGGGCGAGCTCGAGCAGCAGGTAGGCCCGGACCGGGTCGAGGCGGCGCACGGGCTCAGCCGCGGAGTCGCTCGGCGACGCGGTCGAGCGGCGCCTCGATGCGGATCCAGGCCGGCCGCGGCACGTAGCCGAGCCGCATGTTGACCGCCTGCATGCCGGCGTTCCCCTCCTGCGTGAAGGTCATCAGCTCGCGGTACCCGTTGCGCGCCGCCCACGCGATCTGGCGCCGCTTGAGCGCGGTCGCGATCCCGCGACGACGGTGCGACGGCGCGACCGCGGTGAGGCCGTGCTCGGCGAGCCTGGGATCGGCCTCGCGACGCAGGAGACTGGCGAAGCCGACGACCCGGCCGTCCTCGAGCGCGACGAGTGTGCCGCCGGCGAGGACGCCCGGCCCGGTCGCCTCCTCGTCGAGCCAGCGTTCGAGGTCGGGCACCTCGATCGGGGTCGGCAGCGGCAGCTCGGGGAGTGCGAGACAGGCGAGCTCGTAGGCGCCGGCGATCGCGTCGGCGCGCTCGGCCAACGGCGCGATCTCGATGCCTGCGGGCGACTCGGGATCGGCCTCGTCTCCGCGCAGCCGACGGCTGATCTCGACCTCCCGGAAGACTTCCTCGAAGCCGAGCGCGGCCGCGAACGCCTCGCCCTCCCGGTCGCCCTCCTCGAACGCCGTCGCCAGCAGCGAGCTGCCGTGCCGGCGGGCCGTCTCGAGCGCGCGCGCGAGGAGCGCCCGCCCGACGCCGTGCCGGCGGTGCTCGGGCAACACGGCGAGTGCCGTGTACGTCCGGCCGGCCAGGTCCGAGCGCACCGCGGACGCGCAGCCCGCGATCTGCCAGTCGAGGCGCGCGACGAAGCGGACGTCGTCGGCCTTGCGGGCGCGGTTGCGCGAGAGCTCCGCCGCCGTGATCGGCTCCCGCAGCATCACGCTGTTCCAGACGGCGGCGTAGGCCTCGTGCCCGGCGCGGTCGTCGAGCGGCAGCTCGCGGATCTCGATCTCGGTCATGACGGGTCGCTCACGCTAGCGCCAGCGGACGTCGAACCTCCCGACCTCGGCGTGCTGCGGATACAGGGCCTGGAGACGGCGCACGGTCGCGGCGTCGAGGGGGGGCGAGAAGTCGGGCCGGCCGTTGATCGCGATCGCGGTCACCTCCCGCTCGCGGAGCGTCCGCACCAGGCTCGCGCCGCGCGCCGAGTCGGACATGTCCACGAAGTCGAACAGCGCTCTCGTCGGATTCTTCCGCCTCGCGAGGACGTAGAGCTCCGGTGCGTCCGGCCCGGCGAAGACGTACTCGCCCGAGGCATGGAGCTCGAGTAGCCCTGCCGCGCGCCGGTACGTCTCCCGGTCGGACGGGGAGACGCGGATCGAGGCCACGTCGGAGTCCAGGATCACCGT
>DASTPC010000175.1:0-4671 GCA_035720085.1 Gaiellaceae bacterium | reverse complement strand
CATGCTCGCCACGCTCCCGCCCGCTCTGCTCGACCGCGTCGAGTTCCCGCTCGGGGAGCAGGACAAGGAGTCGACGAGAGCCGAGGCCGCTGCGGCCGGGCTCGACGTCGCCCGCCGGAGAGAGAGCCAGGAGGCCTGCTTCCTCGCCGGCGGCGACTACCGCGCGTTCCTCGAGCGGGCCGGTGTCCGCAGCGAGCCCGGGCCTGTCCTCGACGAGCTGGGCCGCCGGGTGGGCAGTCACGCCGGCGCGTGGCGGTTCACCCCCGGGCAGCGACGCGGCCTCGGCATCGCAGCGCCCGAGCCGCTCTACGCGCTGCGCGTCGACGGCGCCGCCAACACCGTCGTCGTCGGGCCGCGCCGCTCGCTCGCCTCGCGCCGCGTCGACGTGCGCGGCGAGCTCTACGTGCCCGTCCGGCGCGTCCACGCCAAGCTGCGCTACCGCTCGTCGCCCGTTCCCGCTCGCGTCACGACGACCGCGGCCGGCTTCGCGCTGGAGCTGGCGGAGCCCGTCGACGCGGTCGCGCCCGGACAGGTCGCCGCGCTCTACGTCGGCGATGCCGTCGTCGGCGCAGGCATCGTCGCCGCCGCGGAGGGGTAGGATCCCGGGCGATGTACGCCCTCGCCTCGACCGCCGGAGACGTCGCCTACTACGCACTCGCCGTCTTCCTCGTCGCCGTCGGCCTCGGGACGGCCTACATGCTCCTCCGCCTCGGGCAGACGTTCGAGCGGCTCTCGGCCTTCATCCGCGGCACCGAGCGCGACCTGCTGCCGGTGCTCGTCAAGAGCGGCGCCACCGTCGATCGGGTCAACTACCAGCTCGACAAGCTCGACACCGTGACCGACAGCGCCGTCTCGATGGCCGACTCGACCGACACGGCTGTGCGCGCGGTCTCGACGGCGATCGCGACGCCCGTCGAGAAGGCGTCCGGGCTCGCGGCCGGCCTGGCCCACGGCTTCGCACGCTTCCGCAAGACGCGGGATTTCGGCGAGGCCAAGGAGGCCGCTCGCGACGCGAAGGAGCGGCGCGAGGCAGACCTGCGGCAAGATCTGCGCGTGGCGGGCCGCACGGAGCCGAGCGAGGAGCGCCCCGAGCCCACGCCGCCTCCCGAGCCGTGGCCGCGGCCGGAGCCGACGCCGAAGCCTGACCCGGTGCCGAAGCCGGAGCCGGCTCCGATCCCGCCGGACGAACACCCGCCCGCCGCGTAGATGTTTTCAGGCGCAGGAGCGAGAATCCGCGGGAGCGGATTCCCGCTCGCGCGAACATCCCCGAAGGCGGCTGCGGCGAGGCTCGGCGCGGGCGGGGAGATCCGCGCAAGCGGCTGCTCGCTCGGACCGAGATCCCCGCAGGCGGCGCGCTGAGTGCTGCGCACGGTCGAGCTCGCGGAGGCGACGCTCGCCGTCCGGGAGTGGGGCGAGCGCGACGGACGGCCGCTCCTCTTCCTCCACTCGCTCGGCCCGGCGGCCTCGGCCGCGTTCGTCGGGCTCGTTGCCGGGCCCCTCGTCGCGCGCGGGCTGCGGCTCGTCGCGCCCGACCAGCCCGGCTTCGGCCGCTCGCCTGCACTGCCGGCCGACCGCTACGCCGTGCCGGCGCTCGCCGCGCTCGCCTGGGAGCTCGCCGACGTGCTGGAGCTCGAGCGACCGATTGTCGCGGGCCACTCCTGGGGCGGGGCCGTCGCCTGCCAGATGGCGGCGGAACGGCCGGCGGACGCGCGTGCGCTCGTGCTCGTCGACAGCGGGCACGTGGACTACGCCGACCTGCCGCCGTACTTCCGTTCCGAGCTGACGCTGGACGCGCACGTCGAGCAGGCCGAGGCGGGGAGGCTGCGCGTGGCCGACCGCGAGGCGCTCGAGGCGGAGCTCGAGATCGACGACCCCGCCCGACGCGCGCGGCTCGCCGACGCCCTGCTCGAGGCGATGGTCGTGGACGAGGACGGCGGCCTCGTCTCGGCGACGACCGGAGCGGCCCGCGGCGCCGCGATGCACCACCTCGCGCTGGCCCGTCCGAGCGAGACGTGGCCGGCGCTCGAGCGAGCGGGCCTCCCGACGCTGCTCGTGCTCGCAACGGAGCCGGCGGAGGTGCGGGAGCTCAACCAGCGAGCCGTCGAGCGCTTCCGGCCGGCGTTTCCGAGCGCGGAGATCGTGACCGTCGAGGGAGCGACGCACTCGCTCGTCAGCGATCTCGAGGACCGGTTCGGCGAGCTGGTGGGCGCGTGGCTCGAGCGCCGGGGGCTCGTCTGAGCGGCGCTACGATCGACTCCGTGCGCACGACGGCCGAGCTTCGAGAGGGCTTCCTCGCCTACTTCGAGTCGAAGGGGCACGAGCGGCGTCCGTCCGCGCCGGTGATCCCACCCCCGGACGACCCGTCGACGCTGTTCATCGTCGCCGGCATGCAGCCGCTCAAGAAGGCGTTCCTCGGCCTGGAGCCGCCGCCTGCCCGGCGCGTGACGACCGCGCAGAAGGTGATGCGTGCGGGCGGCAAGCACGCCGACCTCGACGACGTCGGCTCGACGGCCCGCCACGCGTCGTTCTTCGAGATGCTCGGCAACTTCTCGTTCGGGGACTACTTCAAGGACGAGGCGATCGCCTTCGGCTGGGAGTTCGTCACCGAGCGCATGGGGTTCGACCCGGACAGCCTGTGGGCGACCGTCTTCGCGGGCGATCCCGAGCTCGGTCTCGGCGAGGACGAGGTCGCGGTCGAGGGGTGGCTGCGCGTCGGCCTGCCGCGCGAGCGGATCGTCGGCCAGCCGCGGTCCGAGAACTTCTGGCAAGCGGCGGACACCGGTCCCTGCGGCCCGTGCTCGGAGATCTTCCTCGACCGCGGCGAGGAGCACGGCTGCGGCCGCGACGACTGCGGGCCGAACTGCGCGAACTGCGAGCGCTACCTCGAGTTCTGGAACCTCGTGTTCATGGAGTTCGACCTTGCCGCCGACGGCACGCTGACCCCGCTGCCGCAGCAGAACATCGATACAGGGCTCGGGCTCGAGCGCGGCGCGATGCTCCTGCAGGGCGTCGACTCGATCTTCGACGCCGACGGCTACCAGCAGATCATGGACTGGGTCGCCGCCGAGTCGGGCGTCCGCTACGGCGACTCGCCGCAGGCCACGAAGGCGCACCGCGTGCTCGCCGACCACGGACGCGCGCTGACGTTCCTGATCGCGGAGGGGATCACGCCGTCGAACGAGGGCCGCGGCTACGTCGTCCGGCGCCTCGTGCGGCGCGCCGTGCACCAGGGCGGCCGCATCGGGCTGCGCGACGTGTACCGGCTGCCGGCGGTCGTGATCGCCCAGATGGAGGGCGCCTACCCCGAGTTGCGCGAGCACGCGGCCGAGATCGACCGGATCGTGCGCGCCGAGGAGGAGCGCTTCAACGAGACGCTCGAGCGCGGGACGAAGCTGTTCGAGGAGCTCGCGGATCGCGAGGCGATCTCGGGCGAGGAGGCGTTCACGCTCGCTGCGACGTACGGCTTCCCGCTCGAGCTCACCGTCGAGCTGGCGGAGGAGCGTGGCCAGGCGGTCGACGTGGACGGCTACCACGCCGAGATGGCCAGGCACCGCGAGATCTCCCGCGCGGGCGGCGAGACGGAAGTGCAGCGCGCAGCCGAGTTCGCCCGGTCGGCCGGGTTCAAGACCGACTTCGTCGGGGGCGCCAAGACCGAGGTACTGACCCAGCTCGGCGCGCTCGAGGAGGTCGGCGACGGGCTCTTCCTCGCCAAGCTCCGCGAGTCGCCGTTCTACCCCGCCGGCGGCGGCCAGGTCACCGACCAGGGCGTGGTCGAGCTCGACGACGACTCCGGCACGCGCGCGGAGCTGGTCGCCGCGTACCGGTTCGACAACGACCAGGCGCTGCTCCTGCGCGGCGACGGGCTCAAGGCCGGCGACCGCGTCAAGGCGACCGTCCCCTGGTCGGTGCGCTTCCCGACGATGGCGAATCACACCGCCACACACCTGCTCCACCGCGCGCTCCGCGAGGTGCTCGGCGAGCACGTCAAGCAGGCGGGCTCGGCCGTGCGGCCCGACAAGCTGCGCTTCGACTTCACGCATCCGCAGGCGCTGACGGGCGAGGAGCGCGAGCGGGTCGAGCGGCTCGTGAACGAGAAGGTGTTCGAGAACCTGCCCGTGCACGTCTTCGAGACCCCGATCGCCGAGGCCCGCCGGCTGGGGGCGACGATGCTCTTCGGCGAAAAGTACGGCGACATCGTGCGCGTCGTCGAGATCGCCGGCTACTCGCGTGAGCTCTGCGGCGGCACGCACGTCCGGTCGACCGCCGAGGTCGGCCCGTTCGCCATCCTCTCCGAAGGGTCAGTCGGCTCGGGCGCACGCAGGATCGAGGCCGTCACATCCGGCGAGGCGTACGCGTACCTGCACGCACGAGCGCGCGAGGCCGAGGACCTGCGGGGCGAGCTCGAGCAGGCGCGGAAGGAGCTGAAGCGGAAGGTCGTGCCGGTCGGTCAGGCGGCGGAGATCGATTCACCGGCCCGGATCGTTCCGGTAAGCGGTGTCAGCGTAATCGTCCAGTCGGTCGACGGCCTCGACGCGGACGCCCTGCTCGATCTCTCCGACCGGTTCAAGCAGCGGCACGCGCCCGCCGCGGTCGTGCTCGGCTCGCAGGAGGACGGCCGCGTGCACCTGGTCGCGAACTTCGACGAGTCCGTCGCCGCGCGGGTGTGCGCCT
>DASTPC010000174.1:0-16116 GCA_035720085.1 Gaiellaceae bacterium | reverse complement strand
TACGCTCGCCGCAGCGAGACGCGAAGGAGGTCACACATGTACGCGCGGGTGACGACGTACGAGCTGGACGAGCAGGCAGGCGACGCGACCGCCGCGTTCGAGACGGCGATCGAGCGGATTCGGGGGTTGCCCGGGCTTGTCGACGCCTCGTTCCTGATCGAACGCGAGCCAGGGGCGCGCGCCCTGACGATCACGACCTGGGAGACCCTCGAGGCGATGGAGGCGAGCCGCGTGGCCGCGACACGGGCACGCTCCGACGCCGCGCGGGAGGTCTCCGCGGAGGTGACGACGACCTGCGAGTACGCCGTGCGCGTGCGCGGCGTGCCCGAGCCGGCGGACGGCGCCCTGGCCGGAGCCGCCCGGCGCATCTAACGGCAGTCGGCGCAGGCGCCGCGCAGCACGACGTCATGGGCGTCGAGGTCGTAGCCGCGCGTCCCCGCGACGCGCGAGAGCGCCCGTTCGAGCGCCGGGTCGCTGAAGGGCTCGACGCGGCCGCAGTCGTCGCAGACGAGATGGTGGTGGTGCTCGCCGCCGGGTAACGCAGGCTCGAAGCGAGCGACGCCCTCCCCGAGTTCGACGCGGTGGACGAGCCGCAGCCCGACGAGCTGCTCGAGCACGCGGTAGACGGTCGCGATCCCGACCGCGCGGCCCTCGCCGCGCAGCCCGTCGTGCAGCTCCTGCGCGGAGACGCAGCAGTCACGACGGCCGAGGAAGTCGACCACGGCGCGGCGTGCGCCGCCGCTCCTGAACCCCGCGCGGCGGAGCTCCTCGCCTGCGTGCTCCGACCATGTCGCGGCGGCCATCGCCAGATGATAGCGATTCTCGTTCCCGTGCTACGATCGAGCCCGTGCGAGCGAGAATCGTTCTCATCTTCTGCTGCGCCCTGGCGTCACTCGCGGCGGCCGGCTGCGGCGGGGGGAGCGACCCGGACGGCGACGGAAGCGACCGGATCGTCGCGGCCTTCTACCCGCTCGCGTACGCGGCGGAACGGATCGCGCCGCGCTCCACCGTCGAGAACCTCACTCCGGCCGGCACGGAGCCGCACGATCTCGAGCTGGGCGCCCGCGACGTCGAGGAGCTGCGCGATGCGAGGCTCGTCCTCTACCTGGGGCAGGGCTTCCAGCCCGCCGTCGAGGACGCGGTCTCCCGGCGCGGCAACGCGGTCGACCTGCTGACCGGCGAGCAGCTGCGCGCCGGCGCCGGGGGCTCCGACCCGCACGTCTGGCTCGACCCGGGCCGGTTCGCGGCGATCGCGCGCCGGATCGCCGCCGCGCTCGGCACGCCGGCCGCGGCGAAGCCGCTCGTCGCCGACCTCGAGCGGCTCGACGGGGAGTTCCGCCGCGGCCTGTCGTCCTGCCGGCGGCACGAGCTGGTCACGAGCCACGCGGCGTTCGGCTACCTCGCAGACGCGTACGGGCTCGACCAGGTCGCGCTTGCCGGGGTCACGCCGGAGGCCGAGCCGGGCCCGCGGACGCTGGAGAAGCTCGTCCGCACGGTCGAGTCCTCGGGCGCCACGACGGTGTTCGTCGAGCCGCTCGTCCCACCCGAGCTCGCCGAGACCGTGGCCCGCGAGGCGGGCGCGCGGACGGCGGTGCTCGACCCGCTGGAGGGGCTGAGCCCGGACCGGGCCGACGATGGCGCCGACTACTTCTCCGTCATGCGCGACAACCTCGCCGCCCTGCGCGACGGCCTCGGATGTCGCTAGCGGTCGAGCTGGACGGTGTCACGTTCGGCTACGACCGGGCGACGCCGGTGCTGCGGGACGTCGGGCTGCGCGTCGCGCCGGGCGAGTTCGTCGCCGTCGCGGGGCCGAACGGGGGCGGCAAGACGACGCTGCTACGGCTGATCCTCGGCCTCGAGCGGCCCGACCGGGGCCGCGTGGAGCTGTTCGGCGAGCCTGCCGCCTCGTTCAGGCGGCGCGAGCTGCTCGGCTACGTGCCGCAGCGCGCCCAGCTCGGCGCCGACGCGCCCGCCACCGTGCGCGAGATCGTGGCCGCCGGCCGCGTCGCCGGCGGGCCGCTCTGGGGCCCGCTCCGCCGGCGCGACCGCGGGCTCGTGGACGACGCGATCGGCCGGGTCGGGCTCGCCGAGCGGGCGGACGAGCCGCTGCGCACGCTCTCGGGCGGGCTGCAGCAGCGCGCGCTGATCGCGAAGGCGCTCGCCGCCGAGCCGTCGCTCCTCGCCCTCGACGAGCCGACGACGGGCGTCGACGTCGAGTCCCAGGAGGCGCTCGGCGAGCTGCTCGCCCGCCTCCACGGCGAGCTCGGGGCGACGATCCTCTACGTCTCGCACGAGTTCGGCGCGGTCGAGCGACACGTCCAGCGGCTCGTGCTCGTGCGAGGCGGGATCGTCTTCGACGGCCCCCCGGCCGAGCTGCCCGGGCTCTGGCACGACCCGTCGCACGGCCATGCTTGAGTCCGAGTTCATGCGCCTCGCGTTCGGCGTGGGCGCGATCGTGGGCGTGCTCGCGCCGGCGGTGGGCTTCTTCCTCGTGCAGCGGCGGCTGAGCCTGATCGGCGACGGCATCGGCCACGTCGCCTTCGCCGGCGTCGCAGCCGGCTACCTGCTCGGGCTCTCCCCCGTGCTGACCGCGCTCGTCGCCTCGATCGCCGGCGCGGTCGGGATCGAATGGCTGCGCTCGCGCCGGCATGCTGCCGGCGACCAGGCGCTCGCGCTCGTCTTCTACACGGGCATCGCGGGCGGCGTCGTGCTCGTGTCGCTCGCAGGCGCGCTCGACGTGGGGCTCTTCTCGTACCTGTTCGGCTCGATCCTGACGGTCACGCGCGGCGACCTCGTCCTCGTCGGCGTGCTCGGCGCGCTCGGCCTCGGCACGGTCGCGCTCCTCTACCGGGCGCTCTGCGCGGTCGTGCTGGACGAGGAGGGGGCGCGCGTGGCGGGCCTCCCGATCGGCGTCCTCAACGTGACGATCACGGCGCTGGCGGCGCTGACGATCGCCCTCTCGATGCGCGTCGTCGGGATCCTCCTGATCGCCGCGCTGATGGTCCTCCCGGTGACCGCGGCGACACGGGTCGCGTGGAGCATGGCGTCGACGCTGCTCCTCTCGACGGCCGTCGGGCTCGGCTCGGTGCTCGTCGGGCTGACCGTCTCCTACTACGCCGACGTCCCGCCGGGAGGAATGATCGTGCTGGTCGCGGCGACCGCCGTGCTCGTCGCAGCGGCGGCTGCCGCGCTCCGCTCGGCCTAGGCCTCCCGCGCGGCCGGGGGGTTCGACCGACCCGCTCCCTAGACTCGGCCGACGATGGATTCCGGCACGCGGCGCGTCGAGCTGGTCCTGCCGATGCGGACGATCCTGCTCGTCGCAGGCGCCATCGCGCTCTTCGCCGCGTTCTGGGCGATCGGCGACACGTTCTTGATCGTCTTCGTCGGCATCTTCCTCGCGCTCGTCTTCGAGTATCCGGTCCGCTTCGTGATGGCGAAGACGCGCCTGTCGCGGGGGCTGGCGGCCACGATCACCGTGATCGGCGCGGCGCTCGCCGTCACGGTGCTGTTCCTGCTCCTGCTCGTGCCGCTCGTCGGCAGCGTGCGGGACTTCCTGCAGGACCTGCCCGCGACCGTCGAGCAGTTGCGCGACTCCGACGAGCTGTCCTGGCTCGGCGACTCGGGAGCCGCCGGCAACGTGCAGTCGGGGGCAGAGAAGGTGTCCGTGTCCGTTCCGGACGCGATCTCGTCCGTGCTCGGGATCGCCGGCGACTTCTTCACCATCTTCCTGGCCTCGTTCACGATCCTCTTCATCTGCCTCTTCCTGATCAGCGACATCGCGAACCTGAAGCGATCGCTCACCAGCGTGCTGATGCCGGGCGACGACGCCCGCTGGCTCGAGGTCTGGGAGCGGGTGACCGAGGCCGTCTCCCGCTGGGCGATCGGCGTGGTCGTGATCGCGACGATCGCCGGCACGACGCAGGGCGTCACGGCGTGGCTGCTCGGCTCCAGCTACGCAGTCGCGCTCGGCGTGATCGCAGGGCTCCTCGACATGATCCCCAACATCGGCGCCACGATCGCCGGGTTCGTCCTCGTGCCGACGCTGCTGGCCGAGGAGGGCCTGACCGCGGCGCTGATCATGCTCGTCGTCGTCCTCGTCTACCAGCAGCTCGAGAACAACATCCTGACGCCGAAGATCCAGGGCAAGGCCGTGCAGCTCTCGGGCTTCTTCATCATCGTCGCGGTGACGCTGTTCGGAGCGCTGCTCGGCGTCCTCGGCGCGCTGACCGCCGTTCCGATCGCGGCGACGATCCAGATCTTCGTCCGTGAGCTGACGAAGGCGCGGCGCGAGCGCGTCGCCGCCGCGAACGCCGCGCTCCAGCCCCAGGCGGAGGGCGCGTAGGCGCCTAGCGGGGGACGACGAGCACCGAGCAGGCCGCCCGGTGGGCGACCCGCTCGCTGACGCTGCCGAGCGCCTCGACCCCGTGGAGCCCGCGGCTCCCGACGACGAGCAGGTCGGCGCCGTCGGCCGCGGCGAGCAGAGCGTTCACCGGCGCCTCGGGCGTCTCGTCCGCCTCGGGGTGCGACGCGCGCACCGCAGCCGCGTCGACGTTCTTCCCGCCACAGGCCACGACGAGCCGGAGCTTGGCGCCGTGGCGCTCCGCGAGGCGGCGCGCCAGTGCCGCCGCTGCATCGCCCTCCGGCGAGCCGTCGACGCCGGCCACCAGCCGGGACGGGAAGCGGTCGGGCTCGGAGGGCGGCCGCGCGACGAGCACCGCGCACGGCACGTCGCGGAGGAGCGACGTGGCAACGCTGCCGAGCACGAGCCCTGCGCCGCGGCGGCGGCCGTGGCTGCCGACGACGACGAGCGTGGCCTCCTCCTGTTCGATCGCAGCGGTGAGCGCCGCGAGCGGCTCGCCGCGCACGAGCACCGTCCGCGCCGCCGGTGCGAGAGCATGCGCGCGCTCCAGGCCCGCGGCGGCGTCCGCCTCGAGCTGGGAGGCCGCCCGCGTGGCGCCGAAGCCGGCGCCGGCCGCCTTGCCGACGTGCACGGCCGTGACGAGGGCCAGCTCGCCGCCGCGATCGACCAGGCGCGCCGCCTGCTGCACGGCGGCGAGGCTCTCCTCGGTCTCGTCGACCCCGACGACGACCCGCGCGAAGACCGGCGCGTCGCTCACGCCTGCGATCGTATCGGTGCCGCCCAGCCCGAGAACGCCCCGGCGTAGGCGTTGAGCGCCGGCTGCCCGCCGAGGTGCGCGTAGAGGACGCGCGACCCGGGCTCGATCCGCCCGGAGCGGACGAGGTCGATCAGCGCGGCCATCGACTTCCCCTCGTACACCGTGTCCGTGAGGACGCCCTCGAGGCGCGCGCAAGTGCGGATCGCCTCGACCGTCTTCGCGTCGGGGATGCCGTACGTCCCGGCATGCCACTCGTCGAGCAGGACGATCTCGTCGTCGCGGAGCTCCCGGCCGAGGTCGATCGCGTCGGCCGTCCGGCGTGCGATCCGCGCGATCTGCTCCCACGTCTGCTGGACGGTGGCCGACGCGTCGATGCCGAGCACGCGGCGCTGCCGGTCCTGCGCGGCGAACCCTGCGACCATCCCGGCCTGCGTCGAGCCGGTGACCGAGCAGACGACGACGGTGTCGAAGAAGAGCCCGAGCTCCCGCTCCTGTGCTTCGACCTCCTCCGCCCAGCGCGCGAAGCCGAGACCGCCGAGCGGGTGGTCGCTCGCGCCTGCCGGGATCGGATACGGCCTGCCGCCCCGTTCCTCGACGTCCGCGAGCGCCTGCTCCCAGCTCGGACGGATGCCGATGTCGAAGCCGGCCGGATCGAGGCGCACCTCCGCGCCCATGATCCGCGAGAGCAGGATGTTCCCCACCTTGTCGTAGACCGCGTCGGGCCATTCGACCCAGTGCTCCTGCACGAGCACGCACGCGAGCCCGAGCCTGGCGGCCACGGCGGCGACCTGGCGTGTGTGATTCGACTGGACGCCGCCGATCGAGACGAGGGTGTCGCAGCCCTGCGCGAGCGCGTCGGCTGCGAGGTACTCGAGCTTCCTGACCTTGTTGCCGCCGTAGGCGAGGCCCGAGTTGCAGTCCTCGCGCTTCGCCCAGATCTCGACCCGACCGCCGAGATGGCGCTCGAGCCGCTCGAGCCGATGCAGAGGCGACGGACCGAAGAGCAGCGGCACACGGTCGAAGTCCCTCAATGTCACCTCACGAGCATCTCACACGCTCTCCGACCACCCGTACCCGCGGGCGCGCGGGACAGCCCGATTGACTCCGGCCCAGCGCGGTGAGACAGTGGCGGTGGGCTCGGGGGGGTCGCTGTGGCACGACGTCGATCTCGGAGTGTTGTTCCCGATGAGCCGATCGTCGCTTGCGCTCCTGACAGCGCTCGCTGCCCGTCGCCACGATCACGGCACTGGCGCGTCGTCCCGGGCCAGTCGCCGACGGTGTACGCCTCAGGGCTCACGAACCTCACCGATCTGGCGTTCGGCCCCGACGGGTCGCTCTACGCCGTCGAGATCTCGACGCTCGGCCTTCTGAACGGCCCCATCGGGGGCCTCAAGAAGATCAACCCCGGCAGCAGTCAGCACGAGACTGTGATCGGCGGCCTGTTCGCACCGTACGGAGTCGCGATTGGGAGCGGACATGCGTACGTGTCCACCTGCGCAGTGTGTGCAGGTGGAGGAGAGGTCATCAGAATCCCGCTCGGGTAGAGCTTCCTCCGCGTCGCGGGTTGAGCGGGCACGGCGGAAGCCGTGCCCGCTCAGTTCATAGCCGTGGTACCCGAGGGCGAGGCGCGAGCCTCGCCGCCCTACGACGTCACTGGATCAGGGTGAGCATCTTGAACATCGGCATGTACATCGAGATGATGATGATGCCGACGACGGCGCCGACGCCGATCATCATCAGCGGCTCGATGATCGAGGTCAGGGCCTGGATCGAGGCATCGACCTCGTCCTCGTAGAAGTCGGCGACCTTGCTGAGCATCTTCTCGAGCTCGCCGGTCTCCTCGCCGATCTTGACCATCTGCCCGACCATCGGCGGGAAGACGGGGCTGTCGATCAGCGGCTGCGCGATCGGGGCGCCCTCCTGCACGCGGGCGCGCATCTTCATCGTCTCCTCCTCGACGACCCAGTTGCCGGAGGTCTGAGCGGTGATCTCGAGCGCCTTGATGATGTCGACGCCCGCCGCGACAAGGGTCGAGAGGGTGCGCGAGAAGCGCGCCATCGCGATCTTGCGGACGACCGTGCCGATCTGCACGGGGATGCGGAGCTTGAAGCGGTCCCACGCCTGGCGGCCGGTCTCGGTCCTCTTCCAGCGGAAGAACCCCCAGATGATCGCGCCCATGACCGGGAAGATGATGAACCAGTACCCGCGCAGCAGGTTGGAGACGTGCAGCACCGCCTGCGTCAGGGTCGGAAGCTCGCCGCCGAGCTGCTCGAAGACCTTCACGAACACCGGGACGAGGAACATCAGCATTCCCGTCAGCGTCAGGAACGCGAAGACGAGGACGACGGTCGGGTAGATCATCGCGCCCTTGACGCGGCGCTTGATCTTCTGCTCCTTCTCGATCTGCGTGGCGACGCGGTCGAGCACGGTGTCGAGCACGCCGGCGGCCTCGCCGGCCTCGACCATCGCCACGTACAGCTTGTTGAACACGTCCGGGTGGCGGCCCATCGCCTCGGAGAGGAGCGCGCCCGACTCGACCTGCTCGCGCACGTCCTCGACGACCGCGGCGAGCGCCTGGTCGTCCGTCTGCTGCTCGAGGATCACGAGCGCCTGCACGACGGAGAGGCCGGCCTCGATCATGGTCGCGAACTGGCGGGAGAAGACCTGCAGCGACTTCGCCTTGACCTTCTTCTTGCCGATCCCGAAGACGCCGCCCTTGGAGGCCGCCGGAGCCTTCAGCTCCTCGACCCACTGGGCGAGGAGGCCGTTGCCGCGCAGCGCGTCGCGCGCCGCGGCCGCGTCGGCGGCGGTGACTTCGCCCGTGAGCTGCATCCCCTGGGCGTTGATAGCGCTGTACGCGAAGGACGGCATTTCGGTTCCTCCCTATCGGCTTCCGCGGTTCACGTCTTGAGGGTCAGCAGGGATCGGCCGCGGTGCCGGCACAGCCGGTCGCGCGGTCGAACGTGGTGGCGAAGCGGGCGAGCGTGCTCAGGTTGTCGAAGCGGCGGACGACGACGGTGACGCGCTTGACGTCGCGGCCGCCTGTGACGCCGCCGGAGCCGGCCGCCAGCGTCGAGACGTAGGTGTCGATCCGGTACTGGCGGTCGTCCGGCCCGCGCACCGGCGCCTGCACGGGCATGCACTCGGGCGCCGTCGTGGTGCAGGTGGCGATCACGGTCTGCGTCCCGGTCGGGGTGGCAGCGCAGCTCGCGCCGCAGGCGGCGTCGCTCGTGTGCGTCGAGTCGCCGACGGCAGCCGCCACGAGCGACGTCTCCAGGCCGATGCGGTTGTAGAGCATCGCCCGGTAGAGCTCGAGCTGCTTCTCCGCCATCGTCGACGCGGTCGCCGTCCGGCTGGCGCGGAGGATCGAGGCGGCGCCGGCGTTCAGCATCGCGAACGTCGCGAAGATCACGATGCTGAGCACCGTCAGCGCGACGATCAGCTCGACCACGCCGAAGGCCTGCTCGCTGCGGAGCCGCCTGATCATCCCTAGCCGGAGAACGCCGTGACCTGTTCGGGCTTCGGTCCCGTGTAGACGAGCTCGAGCGTGTACCGCTTGCCGGTCGCGGCGTCGACGAGCGTCACCGGGTTGCCGAAGGTCAACGTGACCGACTTGCCCTTGGCGAGCTTGCCGCCCGCCGGGGCGACCGTCGCCGTGCCGCGCTTGAGCGAGACCAGGACGAAGGTCTTGTCGGCCGGGAACTTGCCGTTCGCCTGCACCGCGGACTGGCGGCCGTTGACGGTCACCGTCGCCCACTTCGCCGGGCCGGCCGCGGCAGTCGCGGTGGCGCCGGTGGAAGCCGGCGCCTGCACCACCGGAGCGGGCGGAGGCGACGGCGGGGCGACGGCCGCGCTCGCGACCGGCTGGTTGTCGTCCGTCACCTTGGGGACGAACGGGTCCTTCGCCTTGAAGCGGCTGAACGACCACAGCTGACCGGTCATGACGGGCGGCCGCACGGCGGGCGTCACGGCCACGCCGGCGACGTAGATGCTCGACGCCGTCGGCGCGGGCAGGCCGACGCCGGTGGTGCCGGGCACGGCGCCGGGCACCGTGGTCGGCGTCGCCGTCGAGCCGGCCGTCCCGGTCGTGCCGGGCGCCGGCGTCGCGGTGGCGCCCGCGGTCGCCTGCGTCGTCTCGCCGGCGGCGGGCTCCGAGCTGGAGCCCGACCCGCCGAAGAGCTTCGGCCCCTGGACGACAGCCAGGAGGAGGAGGATCGCGCCGCCGACCCCGAGGAGGATCATGTTGCGCTTCTTCTTCTGTGCGGTGTTGTCGACCTTGGTGGCCATCAGGGCGTCGCTCCTGCTGCGCTCGTGGACGTGGACTGGGTGCCGGCGCTCTGCCCGTCCGTGCCGGTGACCGGCTGGTCCGCCGCCGGGGGCAGCCCGCCGGCGACGAAGGCGTTGAGCGTGAGCGCCGCCTTGATGTTCGGGAACTTCTTCTCACCCTCGGGCTCGCTGAAGTCGAGCTGGTCGACGACGTAGAGCCGGCCGCGGGTGTCGAGCTTCTTGTTCTTGACGCGTACGAGCCGGTTCACGTCGGCGAGGAACGCCTGCAGCTGCGTGTAGCGGCCCTCGACGATCATCCCGATCGGCTGCACCGTGTAGCCGGTCAGCGGCACCGCGTTCGCCGGGGTGAACCCCTTGAAGACGAGCCCGTTCGAGCGGGCGACCTTGCCGACCTCGAGCATCACGCCGGCCATGTCGGTCACGCCCGGCATCGCCTTGGTGAGCCGGTAGAGGTCGCTGGCCTTGATCCGCACCTGGGCGGCCGGGTTCGCGAGCTCGAGCTTGCGCTGGGCGATCTTCGCCTGCACGGCCGAGATGTCGGTGTCGAGCTCGTCGGCCTTGTCGCGCTGCGGGCCGATCAGGCCGAACCACATGCCCGCGAGGAGCAGGGCGAAGCCCGCGGCCCCCAGCACGACGAGGCCCTTGTTCGAGCGAAGCTGGCTGGACATCGTCCTACCTCCCCGCCCCGCGCATGTCCGCGAGGATCGTGAACTGGACCACCTTGTGGTCGCCGACGTTGGTGTCGATGGCGCTCTGGAGCTGGACGTTCTCGATCGTGGGGACGGTGCCGATGCGGGCAACCAGCTCCGCGACGTCGTCCGCCTTGAACGTGTAGCCGGTGATCGTGACGCCGGTCGGGGTGACGGGCGCACCCGGCGTGGCCGTGGCCGGCGCGGTCGCCGGCGTGGCTGCCAGCGCCGGCGCCTGTGCGCGCAGGCCGGTCAGCCAGACGTCGCCCGGCAGGACCTTCGACAGGTCGCGCAGGACGTTGTCCCAGGCGAGCCGCGAGCCGAGCACCTGCGCGACGGCCGTCGCGCGCTGCGCCTGCTCGCCCTGCAGAGCCGGGTCGATCTTCGCCTTCTTCGGCTTCGGCAGGGAGGCGAACTCCGTCTTGAGCGCGGTCAGCTGCGTCTCGCGGTCGTTCACGTCGCCGCGGGCCTGCATGAACATCGCGCCGAGCGCGATGACGGGGACGACGCACGCGACCGGCAGCAGCACCTTGGCCACGCTCGCCGGGGCGACCTTGCGCGACTGCTTCTCCTCGCGGG
Source organism: Gaiellaceae bacterium (assembly GCA_035720085.1). Taxonomy (GTDB): domain Bacteria; phylum Actinomycetota; class Thermoleophilia; order Gaiellales; family Gaiellaceae; genus Gaiella. Next base: position 5,444 of record DASTPC010000174.1, on the reverse strand, counting down.
GCAGCAGGTCGACGCCGCGGCTGCGCTCGTCGTCGATCGCGAGCCCGATCGCGACGGCCAGCGAGCCGACCTGCTCCTGCAGCCCGCGGACGTCGGTGCGGACGGTGACCCGGCCGAGCGGGTCGCCGACGCGCACAGGCACGCCGATGATCTGGTTGAGGGCGTCGGCGAGGCCGCCGAGGTGCGACGTCCCGCCGGTGATCACGATCTCCCCGATCCCGAGCGAGTCGGGCTGGGTCTGGTAGAACTGGAGCGAGGCGACGAGCTCCCGCGCGAACGGCGTCAGCCGCAGCCGCACCGCCTCGAGGGCGCGCGCGCGCGTCTCCTCGTCGAGGCCCTCGACCTTGGACGTGCCGCTCAAGGAGAGCTGGTGGAGGACGCGCACGGCTTCCGTGTGGCTCACGCCGAGCTCCTGGACGAGGGCGTCCGCCAGCGCGGAGCCGCCCCAGTCGAAGACGCGGGTGAACTCGCACACACCGCCGCCCGCGACGAGCAGCGTGGAGGACTCGTGGCCGATCGCGATCACGACGGTGGCGCGGTCGGAGGGCAGCGCCTCGTAGCGCCCGCGCGGGTCGATGAACGCGCGCAGCAGGCCGAGCGCCTCGAGGTCGGCGCCCGCGAGCCGGAGGCCGGCGTCGCTGCAGACGTCCACGTACGGCTCGACCTGGTCGCGCGGAGCGACCACCAGGAGCACCTTCTTGACCGGCTCGCCGGCCTCGGTGGACGACTCCGAGAGGACGCGATAGTCGAGCACCGACTCGTGCACCGCCACGGGCAGCACCTCGTGCGCCTTGAAGCGGACGGCGTTGTCGAACCGCTCGGAGTCGTCGACGCCCGTGATGTCGAACGTGCGGACGCCGATCCGGTTGCTTGCGAGACCGATGCGGACATCGCGGGTCGGCAGGTGGTTGTCGGCGAAGAACTTCCTGAGCGCCTGGGTCAGCGCGCCGGCGTCTCGCACCTCGCCGTCGACGACCACGCCTGGGTCGAGGGGCGTACGGGCCAGGGCGACCAGCTCGCTGCGGCCCTCGCGCTCGGCGACCACGGCCGCCGACAGCTGGGAGGCGCCGACCTTGAGGCCGACCCAGCGCTTACCGGCGCTGCGGCCGCGGCCGCCGCGACCGAACGTCTTCCGCGACGGGGCGGCGTCGCCGTTCCCGTTGGCGGGCTCGTGCGTCACGTCGGAGGAAGCGACCACCGACTCCTCGGCGGCTGCCTCCGGCTCGCCTTCCTGCTGGCCCGGCGCGACGTGGCGCTTGTAGAACGGCACCTTCTTCTCCACGGTGGGCTCCTCCGCAGCGAGCTCCTCGGCCGGCGTGGGCTCCGGCCAGGACTGGCTGTCGTTGCTGGTGGTCATGGCGGCTGTCAGCTCCCCGAAACGCGGAGGGCCGCGCCGGCGGACGCGCCGTCGGTGGACATGACGGGAACGGGGACGCCGGCCCGCTCGAGGGCGGAGACGAGCGCCTCCTTGCGGCTCGAGCGGCTGATCGCCTCGGGCACGGTGATCAGGCCCTTCTGGATCAGCTCGAGGAGCGACTGCTCCATCGTCTGCATCCCGCGGCGGGTGCCGGTCTGCATGTACGAGTAGACCTGCTCGATCTTCCCCTGACGGATCAGGTTCCGGATCGCGTCGTCGAGGAACAGCACCTCGAGGGCGCAGACCCGGCCGTGGCCGTCGCCCTTCGGCAGCAGGGCCTGGGTGACGATGCCCTGCAGGGTGTTCGCGAGCTGCATGCGCACCTGGTCCTGCTGGGCGGCGGGGAAGACGTCGATAATCCGGTCGATCGTGCTCGGCGCACTCTGGGTGTGAAGCGTCGCGAAGACGAGGTGGCCGGTCTCGGCCGCCGTCAGCGAGGTCGCGATCGTCTCGAGGTCGCGCATCTCGCCGAGGAGGATCACGTCGGGGTCCTGGCGGAGCGCGCCGCGGAGCGCGTCGGCGAAGCCGGTGGCGTCGCCGCCGATCTCGCGCTGGTTGACGATGCAGCGCTTGTGGCGGTGGAGGAACTCGATCGGGTCCTCGATCGTGATGATGTGATCGGAGCGGGTGCGGTTGATCTCGTCGATCAGCGAGGCGAGCGAGGTCGACTTGCCCGAGCCCGTGGGGCCGGTGAAGAGGACGAGGCCGCGCGGCATCTTCGCCAGCTCGTGGAGCGCCGACGGCAGACCGAGCTCCTCGAGCGACTTGATCTCGGTGGGGATCGTGCGGAACGCGCCGGCGAGGCTCTCGCGCTGGTAGTAGACGTTGCAGCGGAAGCGGGAGAGCGCGCGCAGGCCGTACGCGAAGTCGAGCTGGCGGTTGATCTCGAGCTGCTTCTGCTGCTCCGTGGTGGTGATGCGGTACACGAGCTCGCGCACCATGTCGGGATCGAGAACGGGGTAGTCCTCGAGGAGCTGGAGGTGACCGTGCATGCGGATGGCGGGCTTCGAGCCGGCCGTCAGGTGCAGGTCGGAGGCGCCGGATTCGACGGTCCGCTCCAGGAGCGCGTCGATCGAAAGGGGCGCGGCAGGGGATGGGTGCTCGGTGAGCGTCACGGGGCGGACTATCGGCAGGGGGTGAGCCCACCTTGAGTGCCGATGACGAGGCCTCCCCCAACATCCCCCACGATGGGTGAGTCATCTCCCTCCTACGGGGGTAGCGCGGGTCGCCAGAAGCGACGACAACGTGAGCGTCCAGCGGCAACCACTTCAGGGAGATCTCGATGCCTTCACTTACTGCGGCACGGCGGCGACTGCGGGGAGACGGCGGCTTCACGCTCGTCGAGCTGCTCGTCGTCTTGATCATCCTCGGGATCCTGATCCTGATGGCGGTGTCCTCGTACCTCGGCTTCCGCGAGCGGGCCGCAAACGCGGCCGCCCGCGCCAACCTCCGGGCGGCGATCCCGGCCGCCGAGGCCTATTACTCCGTCGCCAGCACGTACGTCGGCATGGACTCGACCGCGCTCCAGGCAATCGACGCCGGGCTCTCGCCGAGCCTGACCGTGGTCTCCGCCACCGACACGTCGTTCTGCCTCACCGACCAGGTCAGCGGCGCCCGCTGGAGCGTCTTCGGCCCCGGCCCGCGTGTCCCGGTGGACTACTACAACAACGGCACCTGCACGTAAGGGGAAGTCGGGTGACCGCGAGCGACTGCGGCCCGCCCGCGGCCGGTTCGACCTGCAGCGCGCGGGCCTCCGCGCGCTGCGCGCCCTTCGGGCGAACCGGCCTGCGGAATCCCTCGTCCGGTCACCCAGGAATCACCCGTTCGGGGCTAGAGGGGAAGAGGCTGCGCCGACGATAACCCGCCCGTCGGTTCCACCCTTCCGGAAGGAGCAGCATGCTTCTCGCAAAGCTTCAGCGGCGCCTCAGGGACGATCAGGGCGGCTTCACCCTGATCGAGCTCCTGATCGTGCTGATCATCATCGGCATTCTCCTCGCGATTGCCGTCCCGTCGTACCTCGGCTTCCGCGACCGGGCCAACATCAAGGCGTCGGCGTCGAACGTCCGCGCCGCGATTCCGGCCGCCGAGGCGTACTACCAGGACAACAACGGCACGGCGACCGACGCGGACGCCAACGCCGCCACGTCCGGTTACCAGGGCATGACGGTCGCTGGCCTGACGGCGATCGACGCCGGTCTCAGCCCGACGCTCGGCGTCGGCGCGGTGACCATCAACACGTACTGCATCGACTCGACCGTCAACGGGAAGAACGCGCATTACGCGGGCCCGGGCGGCGCGGTCCAGGAGAACTCGGCCGGCTGTCCGTAACAGCCAGTCGAAGGACCGTCTGAGAGGGCGCGGGCGACCGCGCCCTCTCTCTTCCACCGACTGTCAAGCACGGCGATGCCGCTGCCGATAAGGAGACCACAATGACGACCTCGAATCCCACTCGCCTTCTCCTCGTCGTCGCCGGCCTCGCCGTCGCGGCGCTTGCCCTCGTCTTCGTCGTCCGCCCGCTCGTGCTCGGCGACGACGAGGCGACCTCGACTCCGGCTCCGGCGACGAAGCCGGTCGCCTCCAAGCCTGTCCACTCCACGCCGGCGCGCTCGGGCGCCGTGCACCTCGTCGCGGGCGTCCCGGCCCCCGTCGCTCAGAAGCTCCAGACGAGCAAGGTCGTCGTGGTCTCGCTCTTCACGCCCCGCGCGGAGTACGACCGCCGCGTGATGGCCCACGCTCGGGCCGGCGCGAAGACCAGCGGCGCCGCGTTCGTCGCGATCAACGTCCGCACGGAGAAGAAGGCCCGCCAGCTGGCCACGTTCTTCGAGGCCGCGCCGTCGCCGTCGGTGATCGTCGTGCGGCGCCCCGGCAAGGTCGTGACGCAGTTCAACGGCTTCGCCGACAGCGCCCTCGTCGCCCAGGCGGCGCAGAACGCCGGCGCCAAGAAGAAGCAGCCCAAGTCGTAGCGTGCGCGACCGGTAGCGGCGTGAGACGTCCTGTGTCAACCCCCGGCCGCGTCAGCGGCCGGCTTCAGGGATTTTCGCGCGGCCGGGAATCCGCTGCCGCGGATTACCGGCCTTGCGCACGGGAGAGAGCGTGAGCGAGCTCTTCGTCCACGAGGTGCGGAAGGACGGCAAGACCGTCGTCGTCCTCCGCGGCGTCCAGGAGGGCGACGGGCGCGTGACCGTGAACGCCCAGGCCTACGCCGCCGGCGCGGCAGCCCCGCACCTCGAGCGCCCGTTCAGCTTCGACTCGCCCGAGCTCGCACACCGCTTCGTCACCGAAGCGCTCACCTCGCTCGAGTACCTGGACTGCGAAGTCACCGAGTAGGGCACTTCCCGCTCCGCGGGAAGCACCTCGCCGCCACCCGCCAGTGGCCGTCGGGCGAGATCTGTCTCGCCCCTTACGGACCGGCACGCTGTCCCGCCGGTGGCAGAGTTACGGCCGTGGCGACCATGGCCGACCTTGACGAGCTCGCGCTCGCGCTGCCGCAGGCCACCAGGGAGCTGTCCGACGATGGCCGGCCCGCATACAAGGTGCACGACAAGCTCTTCCTCCTCCACCGCAGCCGGCGTGCCGACGCCCTCGACCCCGAGACCGGGGAGCGACTCGACGACGTGCTCATGTTCCGGGTCGACGGGCTCGAGGTGAAGGAGCTGCTGCTCGCCGACGAGCGCGGCGCCTTCTTCACCACCCCCCACTTCCGCGGCTACCCGGCGGTGCTCGTCCGCATCCCCGACCTCGCGCAGTTCGACCGTGACGAGCTGCGCGACCTCGTCGTCGAGGCGTGGCTGACCCGCGCCCAGAAGCGCGTCGCGAAGGCCTGGCTGGCCGAGCACGGCGACAGCGACGAAGCCTGAGCGGCGGGGCGCGTCTTCAGGCGCCCGGCGAGGCGACCTCGAGCCCGTGGTCGCGTGCGGCCTCGAGCAGGCGCTCGTCGTACGCTACGAAGGCGTCGAGGACGCGGGCCAGCGAGAGCGCGGTCGCGAGATGGATCGCGTCTAGCGTGCGGAGCGTCGGCGGATCGAGC
>DASTPC010000173.1:0-2933 GCA_035720085.1 Gaiellaceae bacterium | reverse complement strand
CGTCGGGGCGGCGCGGCAGCTCGTACGGCGCCTCGAGCACAGGCGCGTCGGGCAGGTGGAACGGCCCGAGGATCGTCCCCTGCGACCCGGCGCGGTCGCCGAACGCATTCTTCTCCACCACGTGCTCGATGTACACGTCGCCGAACAGCGGCCACTCGCCGGCCTCGCCGACGTCGATGAACCACTGCTTGACCGCCCGGTACTCCTCGTAGGTCACATCGTTCTCCACGATCGCCTCGTGGACGCGCCGCAAGATGTCGCTGATCAGCTGGTTGGCACGCTCTGACATCAGTCTCCTCTCCTCCTCCGTCGGTTGAATCGAGCTTGGACGGGTGACGCGCTAGCGCTGTCACGTGCGATATACGGGAACAGCGGCAGGCTGCTCAGCAGCTCGTGCAGCTCGTCGGGCGACCCCACGTCGAAGACGCTCACGTTGGCGTAGCGGCCCGCGACGCGCCACAGGTGCACCCAGCTGCCGTCGCGCTGCAGCTCCTGCGAGCGCGCGCGCTCCCGCGCCTTCAGGTCATCGGCCTCCATCTCGGGCGGCAGCCGGACCTCCATCTGGACCATGAACAGCACCGTCACACGGGAGCAAGAGCGCCCCGCTCGTGCAGGCGGTAGTGGGCCAGCTTCTCCTCGTCGATCTCGATGCCGAGACCGGGAGCGGCGGGCGGAACGAGGCGCCCGTCGCGGATCACGATCGGCTCGGCAAGCAAGTCGTCGCCGAGATCGGTGTAGCTCATGACCTCGGCGGCGCGCCCCGCCGTGGCCGCGAACGCCGGCGCGAACGCCGCCGTCGCCAGCACGCCGACGGCGCCCTCGTACTGGCTGCCGACGACGACCGGGATGGCGCGGGCCAGGCAGTGACCGAGGATCCGGCGCGACTCGGTGAAACCGGTCCGTGCGGTCTTGACGCTCACGGTCCGGATGGCGCCGTCGTCGAGGCTGCGCGCCACGTGGCTGAGCGAGATGCAGCTCTCGTCTCCGATCATGGGCACCCTCCAGCGCATGGCCAGTCGGCGCCGCCCCTCGCGATCGCCGGCCGGGATCGGCTCCTCGATCGCATCGACGCCGAGCTCGATGAGCGCGTCGCCCGTCCGGAGCGCCTGCGCGTAGCTCCAGCCCTGGTTGGCGTCCACGTAGAGCTCGGCCGCGGGGAGCGCGTCACGAATCGCCGCGACGGCGGCCAGGTCGAGCTCGACGTCGCGCCCCACCTTGACCTTGAACGTCCGGATCCCGAGCCGCTCGTGGTACTCGAGTGCCTCGTCGGCCATCGCACGCGGCTCGCCGTAGCTGACGATGTGAGCCGCGGCCACGTCGGGCGCGTACCCGCCAAGCAGTTCGCGGCAGGGTCGGTCGAGGATCTTGCCGACCAGGTCCCAGACCGCAAGGTCGACAGCGGCGCGCGCGACGTTGTTGCGCCGCAGCCTCGAGCAGCGCTCCGCGGCGCGCTCGGTGGCGAGCGGATCGAGGCCCGCGAGCGCCGGGCCCAGTCGCTCCCCTACCGCGGCGACGATCGATTCCTGGGTCTCGCCGTAGGTGTAGGGACGCGGCTGCGCCTCGGCCTGGCCGACCAGGCCGTCGTCGGTGTGCACGCGGACGAGCACGTGATCGGCGCGCTCACGAGCTCCCGACGCGAAGCGCGCCACGCGCTGAACGGGAAGGTTGTAGGGGACCGCCTCGACGTGCGTGATGCGCATGGCCACTTCACGGTACGCCGACGATCGAGACCTGCCAATGCGCAATCAGGTCATAACCGAGACGTCTTCGGTATGGATCGCGTCGGAAGGCTGGGTCATCACGCCGATTGGACCAGCTTCAGGGCGCCAGCGAGCGCGGGCGACTCGTTTTCCGGGTGCCAGGCGATCGCCACCTGCGCGCGCGGGGCGGTGCCGGCGAGCGGCCGGTAGACGGCCCCTGCAACGGTCATCCCCGAGACCGACGCGGGCACGAGCGACACGCCGATCCCAGCCGCCACGAAGCTGACGAGCGTCGAAGTCTCGGTGACCTCGAGCCCGACGCGCGGCGAGAAGCCGTGCTCGGCGCACGCCTCCTCAACGAGCTCGCGGAGAACGGAGCGCAGGTAGGCGGCATAGAGGACAAAGCGCTCTTCGGCGAGATCGGCCACTGCGATCTGGTCGCTGCTCGCCAGCCGGTGGTCGCGTGGCAGCACGGCGATCAGCGGCTCCGAGCGGATCACTTCCACGGTGAGCTCGGGCGATCGTACCGGTGGTCGCAGGAAGCCGAGGTCGAGCGACCCGTCGAGCAGGCCCGCCACCTGCACCGGCGTGATCATCTCCCCGTGGAGCGCGAGCTCCACGCCGGGCAGGCCCTCGCGCAGCTTGGCCGCGACCGAGGGCAGCAGCGCGTAGGTGGTCGACCCGGTGAACCCGACCGACAGGCGCCCTATCTCGCCGTGCGCGGCGCGGCGGCAGTCCTCGGCCGCGAGCTCGGCCGCCGCGAGGATCGGCTGCGCCCGCTCCAGCAGGAGCTGTCCGGCCGGAGTTAGCTCGACCCGACGGGTGGTGCGGTTGAAGAGCGCGACGCCGAGCTCCGCTTCCAGGCGCCGGATCTGCTGAGACAGCGGGGGCTGCGCCATGTGCAGCCGGTCCGCCGCCCGGCCGAAGTGGCGCTCCTCGGCGACGGCAAGGAAGTAGCGCAGGTGTCGCAGCTCCATCGCGAGAGAGTATCCAGTCGTCGGACGTCTCAATCAAGTAGGCATTGATCTCGCGTTCCGATGATGGCGATCTAGGGTTGCTTCTCGCTGGCGAGCGAGCTTGGAGGAGAGATGAGCGTGGAGACCACCGCACCGAGCACCATGACGCGCCCGATGACCGGCGCGGAGTATCCGGAGAGCATCCGGGACAGGCGCGAGATCTACTGCTACGGGGAGCTCGTTGACGCGCCTGGGTCAGGTCGGCGTCACGACGACG
>DASTPC010000172.1:0-7762 GCA_035720085.1 Gaiellaceae bacterium | reverse complement strand
CCTGCCGCGCCGCCGTGGAGAGGTTCGGCACGTAGTCGCTGGCCTGCTCGGAGATGAACACGCGCCCCTGGGCGCCGAGCTCCGACTCGGCACGCTTGAGCCCGTCGTTGGCGAGCGCGTTGAAGCCGCGGTCGTTGAGGCCGCCGATGTCCGTGACGACGGCGATGCGGACGCCCTCGCCGCTGCCGCCGGCGCTGGTCGTGCTTCCGCCCGAGCCCTCGTCGTCGCCCCCGCACCCGGCGGCGAGCGCAACGAGCGCAAGGAAGAGGACCGCTGCGAGACTCCGGAGCCGCATCACCGAGGGTGTACCCGCTGGACGGCAGCTGGAAACGCGGCGGGCGGCCGTGGGGACCGCCCGCCGTGCTGCTCTTTCGAGGTGCTTCGAGGCAAGCCTCGAAGTGCCTTTCTACTTGCTCGGGATCTTGATCTTCCCGGCGGCGATTGCCTTCGACGTCGCCGTCAGCTTCGCGATCAGCTTGGCGCGGCCAGGCGCCTTGACGCTGACCTTGCCGAAGCCGACGCCGCCGTTCTTGACGGTGAAGATGCCGTCGGTGCCGCCCTTGAAGGCGTTGTCCTGCTGCTGCTGGATCGTCGTGAAGACGGCGAGGTCGACCTTCTTCGTCGCGCTCGTGAGGATGTGCGGGCCGAGGAAGCCCTGGTCGTTGTCGACACCGATCCCCCACTTGCCCTGCTCCTTCGCCGCCTGCAGGGCACCGAGGCCGCAGCCGCCGGCCGCCGCGAAGACGACGTCCGAGCCCTGCGAGATCTGGTTGAGCGCGATCTCCTTGCACTTCGCCTGATCGACGAAGTCCTCCGAGTAGGCAGAGAGCACCTTCGCGCCCTTCGCGCCGGCCTTGTAGCCGGCGAGGAACGCCACGACGGCCGGGACAGCCTGGCCGCCGACCGAGGAGACGGTCTTCGACTTCGAGACGGTCGACGCGGCGACGCCGGCGAGGTAGCCCGCCTCGTTCTCGCGGAAGATCAGGCCGCGCGCGTTCTTCGGCTTGCCCTTGAGAGCGACCCACGGGAAGTCGATGATCGCGAAGTTCGTGTTCGGGAAGCGCTTCGCGACGGCGGCGAGCGAGTCGCCCATCAGGAAGCCGTTCCCGATCACGAGGTCGTAGCCCTGCCGCGCCGCGGTCGAGAGATTCGGGATGTAGTCGCTCGCCTGCTTGGAGATGAAGACACGCCCCTCGACGCCGAGCTGGACCTTCGCCTGCAGCAGGCCCTTGTTGGCCAGGGCGTTGAAGCCCTTGTCGTTGAGACCGCCGATGTCGGTGACGACAGCGACCCGGATGTTCTGGGTCGATTTCGCCGAGCCGGCGGTCGTGACGGCCAGCGCGATCAGCGCAACGAGCGCAACGATCAGCGCAGCCATCGTCTTGCGTGGTGCCACATGCCCTCCTTGGACGTGGGTGAAAATCGGTACCCGACGGTTTGACGTGGGATTGCACCGGAAGTTGGCGCCCGTGCCAACCATCGGGAGCGCCGAAAGCCTACCCCCCGCCGGCGCTTTCTGCTCGGCTATTCGCGGCCGACGACGGTGTGCAGCTGCGTCTCGTCGACGAGCACGCGGCGCGGCTTCGAGCCCTCGTAGCCGGAGATGATCCCGCGCCGCTCGAGCATGTCGATCAGCCGCCCCGCGCGCGTGTAGCCGACCCGCAGCCGGCGCTGTATCAGCGACACCGAGGCGGTCTGCGTCTGCACGACGATCTCGATCGCGCGGTCGAGCAGCGGGTCCTCGTCGGGGTCGAAGTCGCCGTCTTCGTCGTCCGCGCCGTCGTGCGCGCTCTCGGGTGCCTCGAGCAGGCTCTCGTCGAGCTCCTGGCCGCGCTGCGCGCGGCACTGCTCGACGATCAGGGCGATCTCCTCCTCCGTCACGAACGCGCCCTGGACGCGCTGCAGCCGTGAGGTGCCGAGCGGCTTGAACAGCATGTCGCCCTGCCCGAGCAGGCTCTCCGCCCCGGCGGTATCGAGGATTACCCGCGAGTCGGTCTGGCTCGAGACCGCGAACGCGATCCGCGAGGGGACGTTCGCCTTGATCATGCCGGTGATCACGTCGACGGACGGCCGCTGGGTGGCGAGCACGAGGTGGATCCCGACTGCGCGCGACTTCTGCGCCAGCCGGATGATCGCGTCCTCGACCGCCTGCGGCGAGATCATCATCAGGTCGGCCAGCTCGTCGATCACGACGAGCAGGTACGGCAGCGCGTCCTCGCCCCGCGCGCGGAAGGCGCGGTTCGCCTCCGGCAGGTTGCGGGCGCGGACGAGCGAGAGCCGCTCGTAGCGGCGCTCCATCTCCGCGACGACGTTCTGGAGCACCGCCGACGCCTCCTTGGGGCTCGAGACGACCGGCGTCAGCAGGTGCGGGATCGACTCGTAGAAGTTGAGCTCGATCCGCTTGGGGTCGATCAGGATCAGCCGCACGTCGTCCGGCGTCGCGCGCAGCAGGATCGAGGTGAGCAGCGTGTTGATGCAGCCCGACTTGCCCGAGCCGGTGGTGCCGGCGATCAGCAGGTGCGGCATCCGCGCGAGGTCGGTCCAGACGGCGTTCCCGGAGATGTCCTTGCCCAGCCACACCGAGAGTGGGCTGGCGGTGCCGGGGAGGTCGTCGAAGATGTCGCCCAGCGTCACCATCCGCGGCGCGAGGTTGGGCACCTCCACGCCGACGGCCTGCTTGCCCGGGATCGGCGCGAGGATCCGGATCTCCGTCGTCGCGAGCGCGTACGAGAGGTCGTCGCGCAGCCCCGCCACCTTGGACACCTTCGTCCCAGGGGCGAGCTGGAGCTCGTAGCGGACGACGCGCGGCCCCGCGATCTGGCCGACGATGCTCGCCTCGACGCCGAAATGGGCGAGCGTCTCGACGAGCAGGCTCGCCGTGCGCGCGCTCGTCTCGGCCGCGTCTCCGCGCGCCGGCGGGCTCGCGTGCAGCAGGCCACGGTCCGGCAGGCGGTACTCCGCCGAGACGGCCGGCACGAACACGAGCGTCGCGTCCTCGGTGTCGCGATCGGCGTCCTCCACGCCGGCTGCGAGCTCCGGCTCGGGCAGGACCAAGGGCGCCGGGCCGATCACGTCCGGGAACTCCTGCACCCCGTCCACCGGTGCCCGCCGCGGCTCCGGCGCCGAGACCGCGGGGGCGGCCGGGTAGGCGGCGTCCTCGTCGCTCCAGCCCCAGCCGGGGCGCTCGATCGTGCGTCTCGCCGCAGTACCGGCCCGGCGCACTGCATGGCCCGAGCGGCGCAGGAGGGCGCCGGTCGAGGCGCCCGTGACGAGCAGCGTGCCGGCTGCGAGCAGGGCGAGGCCGAGGATGACGGCGCCGGTGGCGCCGACGACACGCTCGACCGCCCCGCCCAGCAGCCCGCCGACGGCGCCGCCGTGGGCGTCCCCGAGGGCGACGAGCAGCCCGGCCGCGCCGACGGCGATCCCGGTGCGGAACGGCCGCACGTCGACGAGGCTGCTGCGCGCGAGCAGCAGCCCGCCCAGCGAGAGCAGCATGAGCGGCACGAATGACGCAGCCGCGCCGAGCAGGTCGCGCAGCCCGTCCGCGAGCCACGAGCCGGCGCTGCCGCCGTCGAAGCCGAGCCAGAGCACGGCCGCGAGCACGAGTCCGACCGCGGCCATCCCGAGCCCCCAGAGCTCGGGATGGTGGTGCGATCGGGTCTTCCGGGTCTTCTTGCGGACCCGTGCGGGCGACCGGGGCCGCAGCGTGCGGCGTCGCTTCTTCGAGGCCATGGGCCGGGGATTCTTCGCGCCGCGGCGTGCTCCTGCGTGGGGCGCGTCAGCGGGAGCCGAGCCGCGCCGCGAGCCAGGCGTTCCGCTCGCGCACCATCGCCGGCGTCGGCCGGTGCTCGGCGGGGTACCAGCGGACGCGCTGCGGCGCCGGCGCGGCAGCCGCGAGCCGCTCGAGCGCGTCCCGGGGCACCACCTCGTCGCGGAGGCCGTCCTGGAAGAAGATCGTCCCCGGACGGGCCGCGCGCACCCAGTGGAGCGGGTCGACGGTCTCGAGCAGGCGTTGGAGCTCGGGACGGAGCGGGGTCGGCGCCCCGGTCAGGTACGCGGACACGGGCGCCGCTCCCCCCGCGATCAGGACGAACGCGCGCACCCTCGGCTCGACGCCGGCGAGGATCGCCCCGGCGCGGGCGCCCGCGCTCCAGCCGACGAAGCCGAGCCGCCGGCCGTCGACCTCCGGCAGCGAGCGGAGCAGGTCGACGCCGCGCCTCAGCCGGACGACCGTCGCCGCCTCGAGGTCGCGGAACCGGCGCACGGCCGCCATGCCGGCCACGCCGGGGAACGCCGCGTCCACCCAGGCCGACTCGACGAGCAGGGCGGCGAAGCCGCGGCGTGCGAGCGCGCCCGCGTCCGGCAGGAAGTCGTGGCGGGTCCCGCCGGCGCCGTGGAGGTAGAGGACGGCGGGGAACGGCCCCTGCCCGCGCGGGACGACGAGGACGGCGCGCGCCCGGCGGCTCCCGGGAACGGCGTAGGTGACCTCCCGGACGATCCCGTGCCGCTCCACCACCCGCGGCGCAAGTGGCCGGCTGCGGTCGTACGCGAACGGCGACGGCGGCGGCGCCGGTGGTGGGGCAGCCGCCCGCTCGGCCGGCTTCGAGCCCCCGCCGCACGCGGCGGCCGCGATCGCGAGCAGTGCGGCGGCGACGAGCGCAGGCGCTGACCGGATCACCATCGCCGACAGGATGCCCGCCGAGCGCGGGTCGGCGTCAGCCGGCGCGGTCGCGGGCGGCGGAGATGATCTCCTCGGCGTCGGCGCGGTTGCCGTAGCCGCGGGTCTCGGTCTTCGCCGCCTCGAGGTCCTTGTAGACCTGGAAGAAGTGCTCGATCTCGTTGCGGAGCTCGGGAAGGATGTCGTGCACGTCGTGCACGTGCATGAAGGCCGTGTCGCGCAGGGGCACGCAGATGATCTTCTCGTCCGGCCCCTTCTCGTCCGACATGAAGAACACGCCGACGACGCGGGCGCGGATCCGGCAGCCGGGGAACGTGGGCTCGCCGACGAGGCAGAGAGCGTCGAGCGGGTCGCCGTCCTCGCCGAGCGTGCCCTCGATGAAGCCGTAGTCGGCCGGGTACGTCATCGACGTGAAGAGCCGCCGGTCGAGCACGATGTGTCCGCTCTCGGCGTCGAGCTCGTACTTGTTGCGCGAGCCCGACGGCACCTCGACGAAGACGACGACGTCCATCGCCGACGAGCCTAGAGGATCAGCCGAGCCGGCCGATCCGCTCGACGAGCAGGTCGAAGAACGCCTGGTCGTCGAGACCGACCGCCACGTCCGCGTTCGGCGGCCGGTCGGTGCGGTTCCAGAGGTCGACGACGGTGCGGCCGCGGCAGAGCTCGGACTCCAGCTCCACCTCGACGTTGCGCCGCAGCGTCTCGACGATGCCCGGCCGCAGCACGTGCGCCACGGCGACGGCGTCGTGGATCGGCGCGCCGTCCCAGCCGTACGTCTCGCGGTGGTAGACGGTGAAGAAGTCGACCAGCTCGGCGACGAAGACGCCGATCGAGCCCGTCCGCCGCAGACGCTCCTCGACGTCGGCGGTGACGAGCGCGCGGTGGGTCACGTCGAGCCCGATCATGGTCACGTCGAGGCCGGAGTGGAACACGCGCTGCGCGGCTTCCGGGTCGGCCCAGACGTTGAACTCCGCCGCCGGCGTCATGTTCCCCTCGGCGATCGAGCCGCCCATCAGCACGATCCGGTCGACGTTCTCGGCGGCGCCGTGCTCGAGCAGCCGCGCGACGTTCGTGAGCGGGCCGAGCGCCACGATCGTCACCGGCCGCGGGCTCGAGACGAGCTGCTCGACCATGAAGTCGACCGCGGGCTGCCCGATCGGCCTCCTGCTCGGCGCGGGCAGCGCCGGGCCGTCGAGGCCGCTCTCGCCGTGCACGTGCGCGGCCACGGCGAGAGCGCGCTCGAGTGGGCGGTCGGCGCCCGCGGCGACGGCCACGTCGCCGCGCTCGACGAGCTCGAGCACACGGATCGCGTTCGCGGTCGTCTTGTCGAGCGTCTGGTTGCCGTACGTCGTCGTGATGCCCAGCACCTCGAGCTCGGGCGAGGCCAGCGCGAGCAGGACGGCGATCGCGTCGTCGTGGCCGGGGTCGCAGTCGATGATCACCGGGATCGGCGATGTGTCCACGGGACGACGTTCGCGGCCGCCGCCCCCGCCCCTGCCGGCGCTCAACGGCCGCTGAGCGCGTCGACCTCGGCCGCGGCCGGAAGGGACGGCTGCGCGCCGAAGCGAGAGGCCGCCAGCGCCCCCGCCGCGCAGGCTCGCCGGAGCGCCTCGTCGCGGTCGCGGCCTTCGAGCAGCGAGACGAGCAGGCAGGCGGTGAACGCGTCGCCCGCGGCGGTGCCGTCTACGGCCTCCACCGGTGGCGGGGCAGCCCGCGCGACCTCCTCCCCGTCCTCGAGCAGCACCGCCCCCTCCGCGCCGAGCGTGAGCGCCACGAGGCCGTCGCGGCGGGAGAGCGACTCGAGCTCGTAGCGGTTGACGACCCACAGGTCGGCGTCGACGGCGACCGGACGGGCCGGCGCGGCGTTGAGGCAGAACAGGCCGGCGGCCTGCTCCCAGGCGGAGACGACGGCGGCGTCGGGGATCTCGAGCTGGCAGAGCACGGCGTCGGCCGGTGGCAGCTCCACCTCACCGAGCGTGGCGTTCGCACCGGGCGCGACCACGATCTCGTTCTCGCCCTCGGCGTCGACGACGATCAGCGCCACCCCGGTGGAGGCGTCGGCGACCTCGAGCCGGAGCTCGACCCCCGCCTCCCGCAGCCCGGCAAGGGCCTCGTCCGCGAACGGGTCGCGCCCCACGGCGGCGACCATCGTCACCTCGGCGCCGAGGCGCGCGCAGGCGACCGCCTGGTTCGCTCCCTTCCCGCCCGGGACGCGCGCGAACGTGGCGTCCGTGATCGTCTCCCCCGGTCGCGGCAGCCGCTCGCAGTGGGCGACGAGGTCGAGGTTGACCGAGCCGACGACGACGACACGCGGAGCCACGCCCACATCCTGACGGAGCGCGACGGTAGGCTCGCATGCACATGACCCTCGTCCGCGGGCGCTGCCGCCTGACCCTGGTCGCGGCCCTGGCCCTCGCCTGCACGGCCCCTGCCCCTGTCCTGGCGGCCGACGTGCTCGTCCAGCAGGTTGCGGCCGACCCGTTCACGAACCCCACGAGCCAGCACGCGACGGCGGTCGAGCCGGACTCGTTCGCGTGGGGCGACACCGTCGTGGCTGCCTTCCAGCTCGGGCGCTTCACCGACGGCGGCTCGTCGGGCGTCGGCTTCGCCACCTCCGTCGACGGCGGCCGCACCTGGACGTCCGGGACGCTGCCCGGGCTCACCGACCTGCAGACGCCCGTGGGCGCGTTCGACCGGGCGACCGACCCGAGCGTCGCCTACGACGCGGCACACGGGGTCTGGGTCGTGTCGACGCTGCTCCTCCGCGAGCCCTGCGCGCCGGGCGGATGCCCGTCGTCGATCGTCGTCAGCCGCTCTGCCGACGGGGTCGTCTGGAGCGGCCCCGTCACCGTCACCCCGTACACGAGCCCGATCGCCTACGACAAGAACTGGACGACCTGCGACAACGGCTCCGCGAGCCCGCACCGCGGCCGCTGCTACACCTCGTTCAGCCACTTCGGCGGCGGGCGGAAGATCGCGACGGCCCGCTCGGACGACGGCGGTGTCACGTGGAGCGGCTTGGCGGTCTCGGCCGACCCCGCCGCGGTCGGGCTCGGCGCCCAGCCGGTCGTCCGCCCGGACGGC
>DASTPC010000171.1:0-10780 GCA_035720085.1 Gaiellaceae bacterium | reverse complement strand
CAAGGCCTACGTGACCAGAGTGGGCGAAGGGCCGTTTCCGAGCGAGATCGAGGGGCCCGCGCAGGAGCGCGTACGCGAGCTCGGCGGCGAGTTCGGCACCGTCACCGGGCGCGAGCGCCGCTGCGGCTGGCTCGACCTGGTCGCTCTGCGCTTCGCCGTGCGTGTGAACGGCATCACCTCGCTCGCGCTGACGAAGCTCGACGTCCTCTCTCAGTTCGCGGAGATCCCCGTCTGCGTCCGCTACCGCCTCCCGGACGACGCGGAGACGGCGGAGTTCCCGGCGCACCAGAGCGACTTCCACCATTGCCGGCCGGTGTTCGAGACGCTGCCGGGCTGGCAGGCCGAGCTCGCGGCCGACACGCTGCCGGCACCGGCTCGCGCCTACGTGCGGTTCGTCGAGGAGGCGCTCGGGGTGCCGGTCGCACTCGTCGGCACCGGGGCCGAGCGCGAGCGCGTGCTCGCGCTCGGCTGACGCCCGGCGGGCTCGGCGAGGCCGCCTCTGTGGCCGCCGTTCTAGACTCGGCGCGTGAGGGTGCTCCTCGTTGGCGCCGGTGGCCGCGAGCACGCGTTGGCCTGGCGGCTCGCGGCGACGCGCGGTGTCGAGCTCCACGCGGCCCCGGGCAACCCCGGGATCGCGACCCTCGGGCACTGCCACCCGATCGGCGCCGACGATCCGGAGGGCCTGCTCGACCTCGCCCGCTCGCTGGCGACGGAGCTGGTCGTCGTCGGCCCGGAGGAGCCGCTCGTCGCCGGCGTCGCCGACGAGCTGCGCCATGCGGGCATCGCGGTCTTCGGCCCGGGTCGCGCGGCGGCGGCGATCGAGGGGTCGAAGAGCTTCGCAAAGCGGGTGATGCGCGAGGCGGGCGTCCCGACCGCGGCCACCCTGCCGATCGCCAGGCCTCCCTGCGTGCTGAAGGCGGACGGGCTCGCCGCCGGGAAGGGAGTCGTCGTCTGCCGCAGCCAGGAGGAGCTAGACGCGGGGCTCGTCACCGTCTCCGCGCTGGGCGGGCCGCTGGTGATCGAGGAGCTCCTCGAAGGGCCGGAGGTGTCCCTGCTCGCGCTCTGCGACGGTCACCGCGCCGTCCCGCTCGCACCGGCCCAGGACTTCAAGCGCGCCTACGACGGCGACCGGGGACCGAACACGGGCGGGATGGGCTCCTACGCGCCCGTGCCGGGGCTCGGCCGGCCCGAGGTCGAGGAGCTGCTCGAGCGCGTGCACCTGCCCGTCCTGCGCGAGCTCGCGCGTCGGGGGACGCCGTTCGTGGGCTGCCTCTACGCCGGCCTGATGCTGACCGCGGACGGGCCGCGGGTGCTCGAGTTCAACTGCCGCTTCGGCGACCCCGAGACGCAGTCGCTGCTGCCGCTGCACGGCGGCGACCTTGCCGGGGCGCTTGCGGCCGCGGCAGCCGGCGACCTCGCCGGCGTCGACCTCGGCGACGCCACCGAGGCGGCGGTGACCGTCGTCGTCGCGGCCGAGCGCTACCCGGCCGAGGGCGACCGAGGCAGCGAGATCCGCGGCATCGACGAGGCCGAGGCGGCCGGCGGGCTCGTCTTCCACGCGGGCACGGCCCTCCACGACGGCCGCCTGACGACGAGCGGCGGCCGGATCGTCGACGTCGTCGGCACGGGACCGACGATCGCGGCCGCCCGGGAGGTCGCCTACCGCGCGGCCGCGCAGGTCTCGTTCGCAGGCGCCTGGTACCGCCGCGACGTGGCCGAAGCGGCCGCGACTGGAATGGCCGTGCTTCCCTGACGGCAGGCCCGGCGCGTCACCCGCTCGCAGCGCCCTTCTGCCGGGGCACCCCATCCCACCACCCACTTCCGATCCTAACGGCGAAGCTCATACGGGTGAGTGACGGCTTCGGGTCGAAAGCGTCACGGTCGCTCCACAGGTGGCGCTCCGGGGCCGTCTCTAGAATCGAGGCAGTGATCGAGCGCTACTCCCGACCGGCGATGGCGAGGATCTGGTCGGAGGAGGCGAAGCTCGAGCGCTGGCTGGAGGTCGAGCTGGCCGCCGTCGACGCGTGGGCCCAGCTCGGGCTCGTGCCGGAGGAGGCGGCAAACGCGCTGCGGGCGCAGGCGCGGCCGCCGGCCGCTGAGCGCGTGGCGGAGCTCGAGCGCGTGACGAACCACGACGTGGCCGCGTTCGTGGACGCCGTCGCCGAGACGCTCGGGCCAGAGGGTCGCTGGCTGCACTACGGGCTGACGTCCTCCGACGTGCTCGACACGGCGCTCTCCCTGGCCGTGCAGGAGGCAGGCACGATCGTGCTCGAGGGTCTCGACCGTGTCTTCCGGATCGTCGCAACGCGCGCTGAGGAGCATCGCGACACGGTCATGATCGGGCGCACGCACGGCGTCCATGCCGAGCCGACCACCTTTGGGCTCAAGCTCGCCGGCTGGGCATTCGCGCTCGACCGCGACCGCCAGCGGGTCCTGCGGGCGGTCGAGGGGCTTCGCGTGGGCAAGTTCTCCGGGGCCGTCGGGACGTACGCGGCGACGAGCCCCGAGCTGGAACGCCTCGCCTGCGACCGGCTCGGGCTCGAGCCCGCGCCGACGTCGACCCAGGTGCTGCAGCGCGACCGCCACGCCGAGCTCCTCTCGGCCCTGGCCCTCGCGGCCGCGTCGCTCGAGCGGTTCGCGACCGAGATCCGCCACCTGGCCCGCACCGAGGTGCGCGAGGTCGAGGAGCCGTTCGTGCGCGGGCAGAAGGGCTCCTCGGCGATGCCTCACAAGCGCAACCCGATCGTCTCCGAGCGCATCTGCGGGCTCGCCCGCCTCGTTCGCTCGTACGCGCTCGTCGGGCTGGAGAACGTCGCGCTCTGGCACGAGCGCGACATCAGCCACTCGTCGGCCGAGCGGGTCGCGCTGCCGGATGCGTTCCTCGCTCTCGACTACATGCTCGACCGCTTCGCCTGGCTCGTCGAAGGCCTCGTCGTGCGCTCCGGGCGCATGCTCGAGAACCTCGAGGCGGCCGGAGGGCTGTACCACAGCCAGCGCCTCCTGCTCGCCCTCGTCGAGGCGGGTCACCGGCGCGACGACGCCTACCGGCGCGTCCAGCGTCACGCGATGCGGGCATGGGACGAGGGCCTCGACTTCGCCGAGCTCGTGCGCGGGGACCCGGAGGTGGCGACGGCGGTCGACCTCGATGCGGTTCTCGATCCGTCCGCGTACACGCGCCACGTCGGCGTCGTCGTCGATCGCCTCCGCGCGCTCGTCGCCACCCGCGAGGAGGCGTTACGTGCCTGAGACGGCGCTCCATCTCGGCAGCGGCAAGGTCCGCGAGCTGTACGCGCTCGACGACGACGTCCTGCTGCTCGTCGCGTCCGATCGCATCTCGACGTTCGACGTGGTGCTGCCGACACCGATCCCGGACAAGGGCCGCATCCTCACCGGCCTGTCGGCGTTCTGGTTCGCGCGTACGCGTGCTCTCGTTCCCAACCACCTGCTGGCGGTTCGTGCCGACGGGCGGTCGCTCGAGTGCCGCCGCCTGCGGATGCTCCCGGTCGAGGTCGTCGTGCGCGGGTACCTCGCCGGGTCCGGCTGGCGCGACTACGTGCGGGACTCGTCCGTCTGCGGCCACCGTCTCCCGCCGGGCCTCCGGGAGGGCGACCGCCTCCCGCAGCCGATCGTCACGCCGGCCACCAAGGCGGAGGCCGGGCACGACGAGAACATCACCGAGGAGGTCGCCGACGAGCTCTGCGGCGGCCGCTTCGGCGAGGCGCGGGACGCGGCGCTCGCCCTCTACCGCTTCGGCTCGGAGCACGCCGCCCACCGCGGGATCCTGCTCGCCGACACCAAGTTCGAGCTCGGCCTCGACCGGGATGGCACGCTCGTCCTCGGCGACGAGGCGCTCACCCCCGACTCTTCGCGCTTCTGGCCCGCCGACGGCTACGCGCCGGGCGGGCCGCAGCCGTCGTTCGACAAGCAGTTCGTGCGCGACTGGTGCGAGCACGCGGGCTGGGACAAGTCGCCGCCTGGACCGGAGCTGCCGGAGCACGTCGTCGCCGGCACTCGCGCGCGCTATGTCGAGGCGTTCGAGCGCCTGACCGGGATCGAGTTCGCCCGCTACCTGGTCGAGCCGGGAAGCGTGCTGTGAGAGCGACCGTCCTCGTGCGGCCCAAGTCCGGCATCCTCGACCCCCAGGGGCAGGCGGTCGAGGCGTCGCTGCGCAAGCTCGGCTTCGCCGTCTCCGGCGCGCGCATCGGCCGGATCGTCGACCTGGAGCTCGAGACAGGCGACCCCGCCGAGGCCCGGGCGCAGCTCGAACGCATGTGCAACGAGCTGCTCGCGAATCCCCTGATCGAGAGTGTCGAGATCGAGGTGGCGGACGCGTGAGCGACCGGCCGCGGATCGCGGTCGTTCGGTTCCCGGGCTCGAACGACGACCACGACGCCGCGCTCGCGCTCGAGGCGCTGGGCGCCGAGCCGGAGCTCGTCTGGCACGGTGACGAGGCGCTACCGGCCGGCACCGGCGCAGTCGTGCTCCCCGGCGGGTTCTCGTATGGCGACTACCTGCGCTGCGGCGCGATCGCCCGGTTCGCGCCGGTGATGGGCGCGGTCACCCGCTTCGCGGCCCGGGGCGGGCCCGTGCTCGGGATCTGCAACGGCTTTCAGGTGCTCTGTGAGGCCGGGCTGCTGCCGGGCGTGCTCCGCCCCAACCGCCAGCTCGAGTTCGTCTGCCGCGACGTCACCGTCCGCGTCGAGCACGCCGACACACCGTTCACGGCGGCATGCAAGGCCGGTGAAGAGCTCGTCATCCCCGTCAAGCACGGCGAGGGGAACTGGTACGCCGATCCGGAGCACGTTGCGGCGCTCGAGCGGCGCGGCAGGCTCGTGCTGCGCTACGTCGACGACCTCAACGGCTCGGCGGCCGGCGTCGCCGGCGTCGTCGACGAGCGAGGCACCGTGCTGGGGCTGATGCCGCATCCGGAGCACGCCGTCGACCCGCTGCTCGGCCCGGCCGGCGGCCGTCCGCTGCTCCAGGGGCTGATCGCGGCCGCCCACGCCCACTCCCCGGCTCTCGTCTAGCCGCCCATCAGCGCCTCCCGCAGCCGGGGCCGGGACTCGAGGCCAGCGCGCAGGCGCTCGAGGTCGCGGGCGCGGAGCGTGACCGGCCCGCGCCGCGCCCGACCGTCGCTCGCGTAGGCGACCCTCAGCAGGAGCTCGCCCGACGGCAGCTCGAGCAGCTGCAGCACCGACGAGAAGCGCCGCTCGCCCGCACGCTGGCGGATCGCGACCTCTTCCACCAGTAGCGCCGTGCCCCAGGGTGTCGCCGCAGTTGTCATTCCAGGCACCGTAGCGGTCGAGGTGCGACGACCGTGTGGCGACTTCGTGTCGAAAGTGTGACGAGGAGCGGCCGGAGCAGGACGGCGGCGCCGGCAGCCTCAGAGCGCCAGCGTCACCTTGCTCAGTCCGCGCGGCTGGTCCGGGTCCTGGCCCTTCGCCCGTCGCGAGCGCCGGTGCGAAGAGCTGACCGGGCACGAGGGAGAGCAGGGGGAAAGGAGGGGCGGCTCGGCCGCAGGCACGCGCGGCGAGTACGCGGCGCCCGCGAGCTGGTCGACCGCGGTCCCGCTCGCGACGAGTGTCGCGCCCATCGCGCGCACCCGGTCGGCCGCCTCCTGCAGCGCCGGCAGCGTCTCGTCGGCCGAGGGATCGCCCAGACGGGAACGAGCGGCTCGAGGGCAGCCACCGGCCCGTGAGCGAGGACGGTCGCGGCCAATGCTCGGCCGCTCCAGGTACTCGAGCACGTCGGGCGTGCGGCCGGACCGCGAAAGCGCGATCGCCGTCTCGCCCGACATGTCGAGCGGCGTCCGGTAGTGGACGGTCAGCGAGATCGGATTGCGCACCGCCGTCAGCCGGAAAGCAGGCCGAAGGCGTCGACCCCGCACGAGGCGGCGTTGTCCGAGGAGCCGTGGCCGACCAGGCGGACGAGCTTGCCGCCGCGCGCCCGCAGCTCCTCGCTGCACGGGCGATCTCGTCGCCCGCGGCGAGCAACCGCCTCAGCGCCTCGGGCTGCTCGCGGATCTCCGCGAGGTAGCAGCTGCCTGCCTCAGCAGGCGACGCGAGTCTCGCCGGCGACGACGGTGCGCACGATCTCGAGCGAGTCGTCGAGCACGACGACGTCGGCAGGGAGCCCCACCTCGAGCCGGCCGAGCCCGGGCTCGCCGAGCAGGCGCGCCGGCACCGCCGAGGCGGCGAGCACGGCCTCCTCGAGCGGCACGCCGAGGCGGTGGACGTTCCGGATTGCCTCGACCATCGTCAGCGCGCTGCCGGCCAGGACGCCGTCCTCGCGCCGCACGACTCCGTTCTCGACCTCGATCGTGACGTCGCCGAGCGCGTAGGAGCCGTCGCCGAGGCCCGCACCGGCGACGGCGTCGGTCACCAGCGCAACGCGGCCCCGCGCCGAGCTCCAGGCGAGCAGGACCGCCTCCCGGGCGAGGTGCACGCCGTCGACGATCAGCTGCACGGTGACGCCCGGATGCGTCAGCGCTGCCCCGGCGATGCCCGGGTCGCGGTGGCTGAACGGGCGCATGGCGTTGAACAGGTGCGTGACCGCCGCCGCGCCGCGGGCGAACGCCGCCTCTGCCTGCACGGCAGACGCGTCGCTGTGGCCGCACGAGACGACGACCCCCCGCCCCACCAGCTGGTCGACCAGCCCGAGCGCGCCCGGCAGCTCGGGTGCGAGCGTGACGAGCCGTACCCGGCCGGCGTCCAGGATGCGCGCGAGCAGGACGGGGTCGGGGTCGCGGCGGGCCTCCGGTGGATGGGTTCCGAGCCGCAGCGCCGAGAGGAACGGTCCCTCCACGTGCGCGCCCAGCACACGCGGACCGGCCGTGTCGGCGGGCAGCCCGCGCAGCGCCTCGACGAGGACGTCTTCCGGCGAGGTGATGAACGTGGCCAGGTAGGCGGTCACGCCGGTCTCGAGCAGGGCCTCGCCGGCCCGGGCGTAGGCGTCCGCATCGGCGCCCAGGAAGTCCACGCCGGCGAACCCGTTGACCTGCAGGTCGACGAACCCGGGCACGGCGATCCCGCGCCCGTTCGCCGAGGCCACGCCGAACGCGGCGAGGCGGCCCTCCTCGACCTCGACGTCGCCGGGCACGAACGTGCCGCCGACGAGCGCAGCTGAGACGCCGAGCCTCATTCGGCGAGCGCCGCCCGCACGTCGCCCGCGGCCGCGCGGCACGTCACCGTCGTGCCCGAGATCGGCCTTACCGGGCACACCAGCGCCGCCCTCGAGGGTACGCCCGGCTCAACTGCGACGGCGTCGCGCGCGCTCGGTTCACCGACATCGACGTCGGCTTCAGCTCGCTCTGCATCCGGACGGAGGTTACGTACTGCTTCGTCGACGGCGTCGTGGGGGAGCTGACGGCGCTGACTCCGGCCCCGTACCTCCACGTGGGCGGAGACGAGGCGACGGCGACGCCGCCGGCCGGCGACGCGTACTTCGTCGAGCGGGTGCAGCGGGTCGTGCGCGCGACGAGGAGGCCGTCCTCGGCGTCGAGGCCCCGCTCTGGACCGAGACGACCGAGACGACCGCCGACCTCGACTTTTCCTCGCCTTCCCGCGCCTGCTCGGCCACGCCGAGCTCGCCTGGTCGCCCGCAGCCGGTCGCCGCTGGCCCGAGTACCGCCGGCGGCTCGGGGCGGAGGCGTCGCGGCTGCGGGCGCTCGGAGTCGGCTTCCACGCCGCGCCCCGGATTCCCTGGGGCTTACCTGCCCACGCGGCCGGCCGCCTCCGGCCGCGCCGTATGCTCGCGGCGTGCACGACTACGTCGTGGTCGGGGCCGGCTCGGCCGGCTGTGTGCTCGCGGCCCGGCTGACGGAGCACCCCGACGTGACCGTGCTCCTGCTCGAGGCCGGCCCGCGCGACCGCAAGCTCGAGATCCGCGTCCCGGCTGCCTTCTCGAAGCTCTTCGGCACCGCGCTCGACTGGGGCTACGCGACCGTCCCGCAAGAGGGTCTCGGCGGCCGCGAGCTCGCGTTCCCCCGCGGCCGCGTCCTCGGCGGCTGCTCCTCGACGAACGCGATGATGGTGCTGCGCGGCCATCCGCTCGACCAGCGGGCGTGGACCGCCCCGGGCTGGTCGTGGGCGGACATAGAGCCGTACTACCGGCGGAGCGCCGACGGGCCCTTTCCGCTTGCCGCGCTCCGCGACCGGCACCCGCTGACCGGCGACTTCCTCGCCGCCGCCGCGGCAGCCGGCATCCCCCCGAGCGCCGACTTGAACGGTGAGGAGACGGGGGGTGCCGGGCCCGTGCCGGTCTCGCAGCGCCGCGGCAGGCGCTGGAGCGTCGCCGACGGCTTCCTGCGCCCGGCCCTGCGCCGGCCGAACCTGACGCTCGTCACGGGCGCGCTCGCGACCCGCGTGCGCCTGGAGGACGGCCGCGCGACCGGCGTCTCCTACCGGCTCGGCGACCGGGAGGAG
Organism: Gaiellaceae bacterium; assembly: GCA_035720085.1. GTDB lineage: Bacteria > Actinomycetota > Thermoleophilia > Gaiellales > Gaiellaceae > Gaiella. The sequence goes on along the minus strand of DASTPC010000171.1, from coordinate 2,357 downwards.
GAGGCGCCCGCAGCCCGCGAGGTGCTCCTCGCCGGCGGCGCGATCAACTCGCCGCAGCTGCTGCTCCTCTCCGGGATCGGGCCGCGCGAGGAGCTCGAGCGCCACGGGATCCCGGTCGCCCACGAGCTGCCGGGCGTCGGCCGGAACCTCCGCGACCACCTCGCGAACGGGATCCTCGCGCTCACGAAGACGGGAGTCGAGACGCTCTACAGCGCCGAGTCGCTCCAGAACCTCGGTCGCTTCCTGCTCCGGCGACGGGGGCCGCTAACCTCCAACGTCGCCGAGGCCGCAGCGTTCGTGCGCACCGACGCAGGGCTGGAAGCTCCCGACCTGGAGCTGATCTTCGCGCCGGTGCTGTACGAGGAAGGCGGTGCGGTGCCGCCGTCGGCCCACGGCGTCACGGTGGCGACGGTCCTCCTGCAGCCGCGGAGCTCGGGCAAGGTGACGCTGCGCTCGGCCGACCCGGCCGAGGCGCCCCTGATCGACCCCCGCTACCTCACCGACCCGGGCGGAGACGACGCCCGCGTGCTCCTCGCCGGCCTCCGGCTGGCGCGCCGCGTGCTCGCGGCCAACCCGCTGGCCCGCTCGATCGAGCGCGAGTACCTGCCGGGCGAGGACGCGACGAGCGACGCCGAGCTGCTCGAGCACCTGCGCGAGCAGTCGCAGACGCTCTACCACCCGGTCGGCACGTGCCGCCTCGGCGCCGCGGATGACGCCGGGGCGGTCGTCGACGGCGAGCTCCGCGTCCGCGGGCTTCGCGACCTGCGCGTGGTCGACGCGTCGGCGATTCCGGCGCTGCCGCGAGGGCACACGAACTGGCCCACCGTGATGCTCGCCGAGCGCGCCGCCGACCTGATCCGCGGGGCCGGCGCGGCGGGCGCGATCAGCTCTTCTCGCTCCAGAACTCCAATCCGTCCGGCGTGACGTGGACGACGACCACGTCGGTCTCGCCGCTGGCGAAGGTCAGCGAGCAGCGGAAGTGGGTGAAGGTCGTGCCGCTGTCGTTGCCGTCTTCGCCGCCGGCGCAGGAGGCGTCGGTCACGTCGGTCGTCGTCCCGTCGTCGGCGGTAAAGGTCCCGAGTGACCCCTGCTCTGCCTGGGCGACCGTGAGCGGCGCCCCGTGCGGGCCCGGGTGGTCGTGGTGCGTCGAGTCCCAGAACCAGTAGAGGCCGCCGACCGCGAGCAGGCCGACCCACCAGAAACGGCGCAGCATGCGCAGGGCGCGCTCGACGCCCGACCCGACCGGCATCACCGGCTGGACGTCGGCAACGGTCGACGGCGTCGGAGTCCCGCCGGGCTCCGGCTGCTCGTCCTGCCGGCGCGGCTGCTCGGTGATCGACATCCCTCTCCTTCGGCTCGTGGTCTCCGAGGGAGAGCTATCGGCAGCGGCGGGCCGCTGCTGGAGTACCGCTAGAGCCTGCGAACGGTGTCGCCCGCGCGCACTGTCCCCGGTTCGACGACCCGGGCGTTGAGGCCGCGCAGCCGCAGCGCCCGGCCGTCGGGCGAGTTCACGAACCGGAGCGCGTCCGAGCCGAAGCGGGCGCTGAACTTGGCACAGCCCGTGTGCGGGTCGGCGGTCACCTCGAGCACGGCCCCGCCAACCGCCACTCGGGTCCCTGCCGGCAGGTTCTCGAGGCTCAGGTCGAGATCGACGTAGAGCTGGTCGCCCGCGAGCGGCCAGCGTTCCGGGTCGCCGGCGACGAGGGCGATCGTGCGGACGTTCATCACCGTCACCTGCGCCAGCGGGTTGGCGGAGCCGTCCGGTGTCCGGCTGCTGCCGCGCACGCGCCACGAGTCGCCGACGAGGCCCTCCTCGAGGTCGAGCACGCCCTCGTCCAGCACCTCGCGCTCGCCTTCCGCCGGCCGCCGGACGACCAGCTCGACCGTGCCCACGTCGGCGGGTGAGCGGCGGATCTCGTCCAGGCCGCCGGTCAGCTCGTCGGGGATCGCGTGGCGCAAGGTCGGGCGTCGCTCAGTAGTCGGACCGCTCGATCAGCTCGATCCGGTACTCGTCGGGGTCGCGGACGAAGCAGAGGCGAGAGCCTCCCTCGCGGACCTGGTAGGGCGGGCGCTCGGGCTCGATGCCCTCGGCTGCGAGCCGGGTGAGCGTCGCGTCGAGGTCGTCGACGCCGACGGCGATGTGCCCGTAAGCGGTGCCCAGCTCGTACGTGCGCCCGTCGTGGTTGTACGTCAGTTCGAGCACGGACATCTGGTCGCCGAGCGAGAAGAAGTAGTTCGTCGCCTCACGCTCCCCGCCCCGGACGATGTCCATCTCGCCCTCGAACGTGAACCCGAGCGCCCCGTAGAACGCCCGGCTTCGCTCCGGGTTCGTGATCCGGACCATCGTGTGGAGAAAT
>DASTPC010000170.1:0-2593 GCA_035720085.1 Gaiellaceae bacterium | reverse complement strand
AGTCCCCGCGTCACCTCGCCGAGCGCGTCCGAGAGCACCTTGCCGTGCTCGGCGGTCAGGATCCGGGCCATCTCCTCGCGCCGGTCGTGCAGCAGCTCGCGGATGCGGAAGAAGAGCTCCGCGCGCCGCGCGATCGAGAGTGAGCGCCAGGCCGGGGCGGCCTCCTTCGCCGCTGCGACGGCCGCGCCAACCTCCTCGACGGAGGCGAAGTCCACCTCCCCCGTCTGCCTGCCCGTCGCCGGGTTGTAGACGCGTCCGCTGCGTCCCGAGGTCCCCGCGACGCGGCGCCCGCCGATCCAGTGCGTGATCCGCTCGACGTCGGTGGCCCCGACCGTCTCGGCCGGAGCCGGTGCCAGTTCGGTCATGTTCGTTCCTCCTCGCGAAAGCCTTCGCAGGGAGCGTACCGCGGATCGGCCTCAGCCCTGCTTGCGGGCGATCGCCTGCGCTAGCTCGAGCTTGTCCATCTTCGAGCGGCCCCGCACGCCGAGGCGCCGCGCCCGCTCGTAGAGCTCGTCCTTGGTGCTGCCCTCGACGTCGACGCCGCCGGCGGTCTCCTTCGGATGCTCGCGGGCGGCGCGGCCGCGCTGGGCCGCCTGCTCGTCCGAGGCACCCGGCTCGTCCTTGAGCTCCCAGTGGTCGCCGCGCTTCTCGGCGACGCGCTTGACCGCGTCCCACGCGGTCCGGTGGGCGCGCTCCTCGGAGCGGTACTGCTCGTGGGCGCTGTCGAGGGTCTTCCGGTAGGTGCGCTCGACCTTCGCCGGCGAGCGCTCGATCGTCCCCGGCAGTCTCTCCTTACGGCTCGGCATGAGTCCTCCTCGCGGTCGCGTTCCGACCGCCTGATCCCCGTGGCGCGCGGTCGGAAAACGCTCAGAACGTGTCGCACTGGTTCGCGTCGCCGCCGTCGAAGCCGCGGCGGAACCACTCGACGCGCTGCTCGGAGGAGCCGTGCGTCCACGACTCGCGGTCGATCCGGCCGGTGGCCTGCTCCTGGATGCGGTCGTCGCCGACCGACGCCGCCGCGCGGAGGCCCTCCTCGAGGTCGCCCGGCTCGAGGATGCCGCGCTGCCCCGTCGAGTAGCCCCACACGCCGGCCAGGCAGTCCGCCTGCAGCTCGAGCTTCACGGAGAGGTCGTTCGCGTCCGCGGGGTTCTGCTGCTGGAGGCGGTTCACCTCCGGCAGGATCCCGAGCAGGTTCTGCACGTGATGGCCCATCTCGTGGGCGATCACGTACGCCTGCGCGAAGTCTCCGGGGGCGCCGAAGCGCTCGGCGAGGGCACGGAAGAAGCCGAGATCGAAGTAGACGGTCTGGTCGTTGGGGCAGTAGAACGGGCCGACCGAGGAGTCGGCGACGCCGCACCCGGTCCCGACCCGGCTGCGGAAGACGGCCACCGTGGCGTCCTCCCAGGTGCGGCCTGCGCCCTGGAACTGCTCCTGCCAGAACTGCTGCGTGTCGTCGGCGACGAACGAGACGAGCTCCTCGAGGTCGTTCGAGGGCTCGAGCGTCGTGCCGCCCTGGCCGGCCTGGGGGAACTGGTCGATCGGGTCGATCCCGAGTCCGCCGTCCCCGCCGATCACCCGGCTGCCGAAGAAAAGCAGAGCGAGCACGACGAGGATGCCGACGAGCCCGCCGGCGCCCTTGCCGCCCATCGGGATCGGCAGCGGCATGCCGCCGCCGGCACCGGTCCCGCCCTGCCCGCGGAGGTCCTCGACGCTCCGGCTGCCGCGACGCCGTGTGATGCGCACGGCGGGAGTATTGCCGGTGGGCCGCCGCTCTACACCGGGGGCGCGGCCAGCCCGGCCTCGGCTAGGACGCGGCGCCCCCACGCGAGCCGCTCGGCGTACCAGCCCTGGAGCGGCTGGAGCGTCACCCCGTTGCCCGACGAGTGGACGAACCAGCCGTTGCCGAGGGAGATCCCCATGTGCCCGATCTCCGCGGGGGTCGAGCGCGGGCCGCGGTCGCCGAAGAAGACGAGGTCGGCGGGCTGCAGCGCCGTGCCCGAGACGCGCTCGGCTTTCGGCGCCTCCGCGCTCATCGAGAACGTCGTCCGGCCGCGGAGGACCGTCGCGAGCGTCGGCGCGCCCGGCAGCAGCTCGAGCTTGACGACGCGCCAGACGAACCCGGAGCAGTCGAAGCCACCGGGCGCCGTGCCGTAGTACAGCTGCTGGCGCAGCTCCGAGGAGCCGGCCCAGACGTAGGGGTACCCCACGAAGCGGAGGGCTCGGTCGAGCAGCGCGCGCTGCCATTCGTCCAGCGCCGGCAGGGAGAACGAGGCGGCGAGCTCGCGCACCTGTGCGATCCGCTCGGGAGTCAACCCCCGAGCGCGGGCGAACGAGTAGGCGGCCTCGGCCCGGGTCGCAGCCTGGGTCGGGGCGAGCTCCAGCTGCTCCTGGCTCTGCGGGTGGTTGACCCGCAGGCCGAGCAGGCGCGCGACCGTCTCGCTGCCGAGCGTCCCTGGCGGGCGCAGCCCGGCGGCCTGGGCCGCGCGCCTGATCGCCCGCGCGGCGGGGGTCAGGCCCAGTGCGCCGACGAGCTTCGCGTCGAGCTCTCGCAGCGGCACCAAGCGGTCGGCGTCCGGCGCCGCCGCCGGCACGG
>DASTPC010000169.1:0-13049 GCA_035720085.1 Gaiellaceae bacterium | reverse complement strand
GGCCGGGCGGCGGAGCCAGGCGACGAGGTGCGCACGGACGGGCTCTGCTTCCGGGTGCTCGTGGTCGAGGGCTCGCGCATCCAGCGGCTCGAGGTCGAGTTCGGCCTCGGGCCCGACCCCGAGGCGGGCGGCGGCTCTACCGAGCTCGAGCGCGAGGCCTCCTGACAGGCTCCCCCGCCGGTGTCCGCGACGTCCTGCGGCACCGCGACCTCTCGCTGGTTCTCGCAGCGTTCCTGACGGAGGGCTTCGCGGCGCAGATGATGGCCGTGGCGGTCGGCTGGCAGGTGTACGAGCTGAGCGGCGACCCGCTCGATCTCGGCCTGATCGGGCTGGCCGAGTTCCTGCCGCTGCTGCTGCTCGCGTTGCCGGCCGGCCAGCTCGCCGACCACGTCTCCCGGCGACGGCTGTACGCGGCGGCGATCGTGGGCGAGCTCGCGGTCGCGCTCGTCCTGCTCGTGCTCACGCTGCGCGGCCCGAGCCAGGTGTGGCCCTTCTTCGTGCTCGCGTTCGTGATCGGGGTCGCGGGCGCGCTCGGGGCGCCGGCGAGTCGCGCGATCACACCGACGCTCGTCCCGACGACCCTGCTCACGCGGGCGCTCGCGCTGCGCTCGGTCGCGTTCCAGGTCGCCGCCGTGTCGGGCCCGGCGGTCGGCGGGCTGCTCTTCGCCGTCGAGCCCGTCTCCGTCTACGCCATCGCGGCGGCGCTCTGCGCGGCCGCCGCGGCCAGCGTGCTCGCCATGCGCGAGCGGGGCCCGGCACGGAGCGGCTGGGAGGGCGCGCCGGGGCTCTCGCGCGTCCTCGGGGGCGTCCGCTTCATCCGCCGCTCGCCCGTCCTGCTCGGCGCGATCTCGCTCGACCTCGTCGCCGTCCTGCTGGGCGGCGCGGTCGCGCTGCTGCCCGTGTTCGCCCAGGACGTGCTGCACGTCGGGCCCGTCGGCCTCGGGATCCTGCGCAGCGCTCCGGCGGTCGGCGCGCTGCTGGCGGCCGTCGCCCTCACCCGCCGCCCGGTCGGCAGAGCGGCGGGCCGCAAGCTGCTCGTCGTCGTCGGCCTCTTCGGCGCCAGCATGGTCGTCTTCGGGCTCTCCCGCTCGCTCTGGCTCTCGGTCGCCGCCCTGGCGGCGGGCGGCGCCGTCGACATGGTCAGCGTCAACCTGCGGCTCACGCTCGTCGCGCTCGTCCCTCCCGACGAGCTACGTGGGCGCGTGACGGCGGTGGAGATGGTGTTCATCAGCGCCTCCAACGAGCTCGGCGCGTTCGAGTCCGGGCTCGCCGCCGCGCTGATCGGCGCCGTCCCCGCGGTCGTCGCCGGCGGCCTCGCGACGATCGGCGTCGCGCTCCTGTGGGCGCGACTCTTCCCGGCGCTCGCGCGGGTCGATCGGCTCGAGTCGCTGCGGCCGGCGCCGGACTAGATGCCTGACCGGAAAATCCCGGCGGGCCGGCTGCCGCCCACGACGCGGCGCCGGTTCGCCACCCGCGCGCGTCGCACAGGCTTCTAGCCTGCACGGCGCGTACGTGCGGCGACCCGGCTTGGTCGTGAACGCCCCCGGGCTGCGCGGCATTTCCGGTCAAGCATCTAGCGCCGAGCGGTCGCGCGCAGCCTGCCCGTCGGGACGCCCCGGATCGACGCGTCCACGAGCTCGATCGGGTGGAGGGCGGGCAGCGGCCTCCCGACGCGCCGGAGCGCCGTGGACACCTGCACGAGACAGCCGGGGTTCGCGCTCGCGTAGGCCTGCGCGCCGGTCGCGAGGACGTGGCCGGCCTTGCGGTCGCCGAGGTCGCGCGCGGCGGCCGGCTGGACGACGTTGTAGATCCCGGCGGAGCCGCAGCAGAGCTCCTGCTCGGCGGGCTCGACCAGCTCGAGCGCCGGGATCCGAGCCAGCGACGCGCGCGACGCGAGCGGCAGGCGCTGGGCGTGCCGCAGGTGGCAGGAATCCTGGACGGCGACCCGCAGCGGCAGCGGATGGCGCGGGGCGCGCGGCTCGACGCCGTGCAGGAGCTCACCGACGTCGCGGACCTTCTCGGCGAACGCCTCGGCGCGCTCGTCCCCGAGCAGCCAGCCGAGCTCCTTCAGGTGCGAGCCGCAGCCCGACGCGTTGACGACCACGAGGTCGACGTCCGCGAAGGCGTCGATCAGCTTCCGTGCGAGCGCCTTCCCCTCCTCGAGGCGGCCGGCGTGGACGGAGAGCGCCCCACAGCAGCCCTGCGGCGGCGCATGCACCTCGAAGCCGTCGGCGGCGAGCACGCGCGCGGTCGCCGCGTTCACGTCGCCGAAGACGACCGACTGGACGCAGCCGGTCAGCAGTCCGACCCGCGCGAGCGGCGTCCCCGCAGCAGGGGTGACGGGCGGCGGAGACTGGGACGAGCGCCAGGGCGGCGCCAGCTCCGCGAGCGGCCGGAAGCGGCGGGGCAGCGGCGCGTGCCGGCCGAGCGGCGCCAGCCTGAGCGCGGCACGCAGCCGGCGTCGGTGCGGGAGCACGGCGAAGAGCAGCGACCGCACGAACCGGTCTGACGAGCGGCGGTCGTGCTCGGCCTCCACGGTCGCGCGGGTGGACTCGATCAGGCGGTCGTAGCGGACGCCGGAGGGGCACGAGCTGAGGCAGGCCATGCAGCCGAGGCAGCGGTCGAAGTGCTCGACGACGGTACGGTCGAGCGCCAGCGTCCCGTCGAGCTTCGCCTCCATCAGCTGAATCCGCCCGCGCGGCGAGTCCATCTCCTCCTGCCAGAGGACGTACGTCGGGCACGTCGGCAGGCAGAAGCCGCAGTGCACGCAGTCGCGGGCGTACTCCCTCAGCATCGTTCCTCAGCGCAAGTCCGGGATCCGCTCGCGCGGATCCCGGACGCGCGAACATCCCTGAAGGCGGCCCGCTGTCGCGGCCGCTCGCGTTCCACTGCGTGGCACGAGCCGTGCTTTCACCGGAGGATCCCGTGCGGGTCGAAGCGCTCCTTGATCGCGGCGTGGAGGCGCCGCACCGGCTCGGGTAGGTCGCTCTCGACCTCGTGCGGGACGTAGGCGACGCCGGCCGTCGCGCGGACGACGGCCTCGCCGAGGCCGTCGAGCGCCTCGCCCAGCCGGCCCGGGTCGAAGCGGAGCCGCCCGCGCGCACGGCCCTGCCGCTCCCGCGCCTCCTCCCACACTTCCGGCCCTGCCTCCTCGCCGCCCACGAACCCGCGCGCCGCAGCGAGCTGGGCCGCGACGCCGCGCTCGCTGCCCTCGAAGAGAACGAGCACGCGGCCGGGGTGGAGCACGTCGAGCGCGCTCGGCTGCAGCTGCGAGCGCACGAGCGAGCGGACGGCCGCCGCCGCGTCGCCGGTCTCGACGACGAGCGTGCGGGCGGTAGTGGGCACGGGGTGGAGGCGCAGGCTTGCCCTCGCGACGAGCGCGAGCGTCCCGCGCGAGCCGCAGACGAGCTTGCCGAGGTCGTAGCCGGCGACGTTCTTGACCACCTTGCCGCCGGCGCTCGCGACCGTCCCGTCGGCGAGCACGAGCGTGACCCCGAGGACGAGGTCGCGCGGCGCGCCGAAGCGGTGGCGGAGCGGGCCGGAGAGATTCGCGGCGAGGCAGGCGCCGACGGTCGGGTCGCCCGGCGGGTCGAGTGAGAGCCGCTGCCCGTGGGGCGCGAGCGCGCGCTGCAGCGCCGACAGCCGGATGCCGGCCTCCACCGTGCACGTGAGGTCGCCGGCCTCGTGCTCGAGGATGCGGTCGAGCCCCTCGGTGGTGAGGTCATCGCCGATCCGGAGCGGACGCCGCTCGGCGTGCGCCTCGGCGAGGAGCATCGAGGCTGACGCGACGTCAGAGACGCTCGGCAAGCCCGAGCCTCTCCAGCGGGTGCTGTCGGTACGGCCCGGGCACCTCACCGCATAGGCGCGGCGTGGGCACGACCTTCCCCGGGTTCGCGAGCCCCCCGGGGTCGAACGCCCGGCGCAGGCGCTCGAACGCCTCCAGGTCGCTCGCGCCGAACATCTGCGGCATCGCGCACGCCTTGTCGACGCCGACGCCGTGCTCGCCGGTGAGCGACCCGCCCGCGTCGACGCAGGCCGTCAGGATCGCGTCCGCGAGCACCCGCGCGCGCTCCGCCTCGCCCTTCGCCTCGTCGTAGAGCACGAGCGGGTGGAGGTTGCCGTCGCCCGCGTGGAAGACGTTGCCGACGCGGAGGCCGTGCTCCCGCTCGAGCTCGGCGATCCGGCGGAGCACCTCGGGCAGCTTCGTGCGCGGCACGACGCCGTCCTGCACGTAGTAGTCGGGGGAGATCCGGCCCATCGCCGCGAAGGCCGCCTTGCGGCCGAGCCAGAGGAGCGCGCGCTCGGCGTCGTCCTGCGCGATCCGCAGCTCGAACGCCCCGCGCGCGGCGCAGATCCGCTCCACCGCCTGGGTCTCCTCGGCCACCTGCGCTGCGACACCGTCGAGCTCGACGAGCAGCAGCGCCGCGGCACCCTCGGGGTAGCCCGGCCGGCAGGCCGCCTCCGCCGCCTCGATCGTGAGCGCGTCCATCATCTCGATCGCGGCCGGCGTGATCCCGGCGGCGATCACGTCCGAGACCGCCGTGCCGGCCTCGTCGGTGGACCGGAAGCCGGCGAGCAGCGTCGTCACCGCCTCGGGGCGGCGCACGATCCGGAGCGTGATCCGCGTCGCGATCCCGAGCGTGCCCTCGGAGCCCACGAACGTGCCGAGGAGGTCGTAGCCCTCCTGGTCGAGCGCCTTGCCGCCGAGCTCGGCCAGCTCGCCGTCGGGCAGGACGACCTCGAGCCCGGTGACGTGGTTGACGGTGAAGCCGTTCTTGAGGCAGTGCGCGCCGCCGGAGTTCTCGGCGACGTTCCCGCCGATCGTGCAGACCTGCTGGCTCGAGGGGTCGGGGGCGTAGAACCAGCCGTCGGCCGCGACCGCGCGCGAGACGTCCAGGTTGGCGACGCCGGGCTCGACGACGACGCGCTGGGCCTCGAGGTCGACCTCGAGGATCCGGTTCATCCGGGCGAGCGAGATCACGACGCCGTCGGCGACCGGCAGCGCGCCCCCCGAGAGCCCGGTGCCGGCGCCGCGCGCGACGAACGGGATCCGCTCGCGGTGGCACGCGCGCACGACTGCCTGCACCTCGGCCGTCGAGGCGGGCAGCGCGACGAGGGCGGGGAGCGCGCGCCAGCCGGTGAGGCCGTCGCAGTCGTAGACCTTGAGCTGCGCCGGCTCGGTGAGCACGTGCGCCGGCCCCAGCGCCGCCCGGAGCTCCTCGACGATCGCCGTCACGCCCACGCCTCGATCCTACTGAGGCGGTTCGCTGCACCTGCTGAAACGAGTAACGTCGCGACATGATCCCCATCGAGCGTCCCGGAAAGATCGTCTGCGTCGGCCTCAACTACCGAGACCACGCCGAGGAGCAGGGGGTCGACCTCCCGCAGGCGCCGCTCTTCTTCGCCAAGTACACGACCTCGCTGATCGGCCCCGGCGACGCGATCGTGATCCCGCCGACCGTGACGAAGTGCGACTACGAGGCCGAGCTCGGCGTCGTGCTCGGCCGCACCGTCAAGGGGGTGTCGAAGGAGAACGCGCTCGAGGCGGTCGCCGGCTACGTGGTCGCGAACGACGTCTCCGCGCGCGACCTCCAGTTCGCCGACGGCCAGTGGACGCGCGGGAAGTCGCCCGACACGTTCTGCCCGGTCGGCCCGCTGGTGCCTGCGGCCGAGGTGCCCGACCCGCACGCGCTGCCGATCAGGGCGCTCGTCAACGGCGACGTGCTCCAGGACTCGTCCACGGCGAACCTGATCTTCGGAATCGACGAGGTGATCAGCTACGCGTCGCAGACCTCGACGCTGGAGGCGGGCGACCTCATCCTCACGGGCACCCCGGCCGGCGTGGGAGTCTTCCGCGACCCCCAGCGCCTGCTCCGGCCGGGGGACGTCGTCACGATCGAGATCGACGGGCTCGGGGAGCTCACGAACCCGGTTGTCGCCGGCTGACGGCTTGACCGGCCCAAATCGATGATCGATCATCCGCCGATGTCCGCCACCGCCTCAGGCGGCGCCGGAGGGCGCGGCGACGCTCCCGGGCAGCTCGCCTCTTCGGGCGGGGACCGGGAGGGCCGCGGCGTCGCGCGGACGGTCCTGCGCGAGCAGGTGAAGGAGATCCTGCTCGAGCGGATCCTGCGCGGCGAGCTGGCCGCCGGCGACCGGCTGGTGGAGACGCGCATCGCGCAGGAGCTCGGCACGAGCCAGGCGCCGGTGCGCGAGGCGCTGCGCGACCTCGAGCTGCTGCGCCTGGTCGAGTCGGAGCCCTTCCGCGGCGCGCGGGTCCGGGCGCCCTCCGACGAGGACCTGCTCGACGTGTTCCCCGTGCGGGCGGTGCTCGAGGAGCTCGCCGCCCGGGAGGCCGCGAAGCAGCTGGAAGGGGACGTGACCGCGCTCCAGCGCGAGATCGACGCGATGCGCCGTGCGGCCGCACGCGGTGACACCCGGACGCAGATCTCGCGTGACATCGCCTTCCACCGCCGCATCGTCGAGGCGGCCGGCAATCGCATGCTGCTGCAGGCGTGGGCGGCGCTCGGGATCGAGGTGCCGACCGCGTTCGGCGTCTACCACACCTACTTCGACCCGCTCGAGCTGGTCGAGTTCCACGTCCCGATCCTCGAGGCGATCGGCGAGCGCGACCCGGCGCGGGCGGCCGCCGAGGCACGCCGGCACGTCCGTCGCACGGAGAAGGTCGTGCGGCGGCGGCGCGGAGAGCACTGAGCCTGGACCCACCGATCTGCGTGGGCGGTGCGCCCGTCTGGGCCCGCCAGGCCGCTTCCCGTCCGGGCCCCGGCTCCACGGGGGCCTCCACCCGGCCGGTGCGCTCCGCGTCGCGGCGTCGCCGGCCGGGCCTCGGCCCGCCCGCCGCCACCGCGCCACGTCCTGACGGCCCAGCCGAACCCCCCGCGATCACGCATCTCGGTGGATCCAGGCTGAGCCGCCGCCGGTGACCAGGGGCCCTGCGGGGCCGCTGCTGGCGCTCTTCCTGGCGGCGCTGGCGCTACGGCCGCAGATCGTCGGCGCCGGGCCGCTTTTCGGCGACATCGAGGAGGACCTCGACACCTCGCACGCCCTCGTCGGGCTGCTGGGGACGATCCCGGTGCTCTGCATGGGGCTGTTCGCGCCGCCCGCGCCGCACGTCGCCGCGCGCGTCGGCACCCGCGCCGCGATGGCGCTCTCGCTCGGTCTGATCGGCGTCTGCGGCGTCCTGCGCGCCCTCGCCCCGGGCGCGGCGCTGATCGTGCTCCTGACCTGGCCGATCGGCGTCGGCATGGGGATCGCCGGCGCGCTCGCGCTGCTGGTCGTGAAGGAGCGCTTCGCGCGCCGGGCGGGGTCGGCGACCGGGATCTACACCACGGGCGTTCAGATCGGCTCTGCTCTCTCGGCGGCGGTGGCGGTGCCGGTCGCCGCTGCGTTCGGAGGCTGGCGCTCGTCGCTGCTCGCCTTCTCGCTCGTCAGCTGCGGCCTCGCGGTCGCCTGGCTGGCCCTCACCCGCGACGACACCCCGCACGCGCGGCCGGGGCGGCCGCCCCGCCTGCCCTGGCGGAGCCGGACCGCCTGGCTGCTCGTCGGCATCTTCGGGTTGATGGCGTGCACGTACTACGGGATCAACAGCTGGGTGCCCGACTCGCTCGTCGAGCGTGGCTGGAGCGACCGCAGCGCCGGCGCCGTGCTGGCGGCGCTGAACACGTTCGCGATCCCGGCGGCGTTCCTGATCCCGTGGCTCTCCGACCGCCACGGCGGCCGACGGCCATGGCTCGTCGCGATGGGGTGCTGCTTCGTCACCGGCGTGCTCGGCTTCGCCCTCTGGGCTGACGGCGCGTGGCTCTGGGCCGCGTTCGCGGGCACCGCGAGCGGCGCCATGTTCCCGCTGACGCTGACGCTGCCGCTCGACCTGGAGGAGCAGCCCGGCCTCGTCGGCGCCCTCGTCGGGATGATGCTCGGCGTCGGCTACACGATCGGCGCCCTCAGCCCGCTCCTGCTCGGCGCCGTCCGCGACGCCACCGGCAGCTACGCCGGCTCGCTCTGGCTGATCGTCGCGTTCTGCGCCGGCCTGCTGGCGCTGGTCGTCGCGCTGCCGCGGCGGGGAGCGCGCCCGGCGGCTCAGCCGGTCGGGTAGATCCCGGCGGCGTAGTCGGAGACCATGCGCGCGGCGCTGAACGCGGGCCCGTTGGACCGGAGCGAGGCCCGCACCTTGGCGAGCCAGCCGCGCGGCACGCCGTCCTCGTCACGGTCGTGGAAGAGCGGGATCACCTCCCGCTCGAGCAGCTCGTACAGAGCCTTTGCGTGGTGGGCGTCCTGCGCTGCCTCGTCCGGGTCCTCGGTGCCGTCGATCGCCCAGCCGTTCTCGCCGTCGTAGGCCTCCCACCACCAGCCGTCGAGGACGCTCAGGTTGAGACCGCCGTTGGCGGCCGCCTTCATCCCGCTCGTCCCGCTCGCCTCGAGCGGCGGCCGCGGCACGTTGACCCAGACGTCGCAGCCGGAGACGACTGGCGCGGCCACCGACAGGTCGTAGTTCTCGAGGAACGCCACCCGCGCGCCGAGGCCGTTCGCGCGCCGCAGCTCGAACGCGCGCTGCAGCATCTGCTTCGCGTTGTCGTCCAGCGGATGCGCCTTGCCCGCGATCACCATCTGGATCGGCGGGTCGCCGGAGAACAGCGCCCGCACGCGCTCCGGGTCGGCGGTGAGCAGGAAGAGGCGCTTGTAGGTCGCGATCCGGCGGGCGAAGCCGAGCGTGAGCGTCCCCGCGTCGAACGTCTGCGCCGCCGCCTGGACGTAGTCGGGCTCCTCGCCGCGGAGCAGCCGGTCCTGCACGCTCTTCGTGCGGACGTAGTCGACGAGCTCCGCGCGGGCCTCGCAGCGCGCCGCCCAGAGCTCCGCGTCCGGAATCGAGTCGACGGGCGCCCACGTGGCCGGGTCGGCCGCGCGCGCGAGCCACCCCTCACCGAGGTGCCGGTCGAGGAGCCGCCGCAGCGGCCCGGAGAGGAACGTCGGCAGGTGCACGCCGTTGGTGACGTGCCGGATCGGGACGTCCGCCGGCTCGGCGGCGCCGAAGAGCGGCTGCCACATCCCGCGCGCCACCTCCCCGTGGCGCCGGCTGACGCCGTTGGCGACGCGGCTGAGCCGGAGCGCGAGCGGCGTCATGCCGGGCGACTCGTCGCTGCCGGGCCGGGTGCGGCAGAGGTCGAGCAGGCGCTCGTCGTCGATCCCGAGCCGGGCCGGCAGGTCGCGATAGGCGTCCAGGAGCTGCTCGCGCGGGTACGTCTCGTTGCCGGCCGGCACCGGCGTGTGCGTCGTGAAGACGATGCGCTCGCGGGCGCGGGCGACGCTCTCCTCGAACGTCCGCCCGGCGGCGACGTTGCGGGCGGCGAGCTCGAGGCCGGCGAGCGCCGGGTGCCCCTCGTTGAAGTGCAGCACGCCCGGCTCGATCCCGAGCGCCTCCAGCGCGCGCACGCCGCCGATGCCGAGCAGCGCATACTGGCCGAGGCGCGTGGCCGAGTTGCCCTCGTACAGCCGCGCCGTGATCCAGCGCTGGATCGGGTCGTTGCGCTCGACCTCGGTGTCGAGCAGGTAGAGCGGCACCCGGCCGACGTCCACCCGCCAGATGTGGAAGGCGACCTCGCGGCCGAAGACCGTGAAGGTCAGCTCGAGCGGCGTTCCCGCCTCGGTCAGCTGCACGGCCGGCGTGCGCTCCGGGAACAGCTGGATCCAGTACTCGTGCTGCAGCCCGGTCCGGTCGACGCGCTGCTGGAAGTAGCCGCGGCGGTAGAGGAGCCCGACTCCGACGAGCGGCAGGGCCAGGTCGCTCGCCTGCTTGAGGATGTCGCCGGCGAGCACGCCGAGTCCGCCCGAGTAGATCGGCAGCGACGGATGGACGCCGAACTCGGCGCAGAAGAACGCCGCCGGCCCGTCGACGCCCGGCACCTCGCGGGTGGGCCGCTTCCGGTCGGCCTCGAGCGCGGCCGCGAGCGCCTCGATCCGGGCGCAGAGGGCGTCGTCGGCCGCCGCGGCGGCGCGGCGGTCGGGCGTCAGGTCGGAGAGCTGGCGGACCGGGTTCAGGCCAGAGAGCTGCCACCCGAGCGGGTCGAGGTCGCGGAACACCTCGGCTCCGCCGGGCTCCCAGGACCAGCGGTAGTCGAAGGCGACGCGCGCCAGGGGCGCGAGCGGGCCGGGCAGGCCGGCGGCGAGCTGCTCCGCGTGCGCGGCCAGCTCCCGTGCTCCCGGGTACGCGGAGACACCGGCGTCCGCACTCATGCCGTGAGAACCTAGCGGGAGGAGGCGGGGACGGTCGCGCGGGACCGTCCCCGGGAGCACGAAGCGCCGCCCTACGACCTCGTCGTCGGGAGGTCTACGCAGGCCTCGGGTTGCGCCGACGGGTGGCTCTTGCGGCGGCGGAGCCGGCGCCTTCAGGGATTTTCGCGCGGTCGGGGGTCTGCACAGGCATGCAGACCCCCGACCTGCGCAAACAGGTCAGCGGGCGACCGGGATCTGCCCCTCCGGCGTCATCCGGTCGACGACCTGCGGGAGCGTCTCGGCAGTCTGCCGGGCCGCCGTGTCGACGTCCGTGCCGCTCTTCGCGGCGATCTCCTGCAGCCGCTCCTCGCCGATCGCCTGCTTGACCTCGTCGGCGCTGACGGGCTCGTTCTCGCCCGTGCCGATCCACGACTTCACCTTCTCGCCGAGGCCGGCGTCCTCGAACTTCTGCTTCAGCGTGTCGAGGTCGAAGCCGCCGGTCAGGTCCTCGAGCCGCGACTGCAGCTGCTTCGTGTCGCCGCTCGAGATCGCTGCCTTGAGGTCGTCGAAGAGGCCCATGGGTCCCTCCTTCGGGGTTCGGGGGTCCGATCGTCGGCGCGTCCCTCCCGCGTCGACGCCGGGTCGACCGGTTCCTTCCCCGTCCGGGCGCCGCTCACACGTGGGCGGTGGGCAGTCAGTCGAGCGGCGCGTCCTGGTAGACCGTGACCGCCTCGGTGTAGAACTCGAGCGCCGCGCGCCCTTGCTCGTGCGGCCCCCAGCCGGAGCCCTTGATCCCGCCGAAGGGCACGTGCACGTCCGCGCCCGCCGTCTGCGAGTTGACGTGCAGGATCCCCGCCTGCAGCTCGCTCGAGAAGCGCTGCACGGCGCGCAGGTCGCGCGTGAAGATCGAGGCCGAGAGCCCGAACGGGACGGCGTTGGCGCGCTCGATCGCCTCGTCGAGCGAGGCGTAGCGGTAGAGCGAGGTGACCGGGCCGAACACCTCCTCGCAGGAGAGGTACGCGTCGTCCGCCACGTCCTCGAACACCGTCGGGGCGATCAGGTAGCCGTCGCCGTCCGCCCGCGCGCCGCCTGCGATCACTGTGCCGCCCTCCGCGCGCCCGCGCTCGATCGCAGCCAGGATCTCCTCGAACGGGCCCTCGTTCACAACCGGCCCGACCTCCGTCGCCGGGTCGGCGGGGTCGCCCACGACGCCCCGCTCGATCCGCGCCAGGAAGAGCTCGCGGAAGCGTGCGTAGACGTCCTCGTGGACGTAGATCCGCCGCGTCGCGGTGCACTTCTGGCCGGCCGACCAGAAGCCGCCGGCGTAGGCGGCCTCCGCCGCCCGCTCGAGCTCCGCGTCGGCGGCGACGAGCAGCGGGTTGTGGCCGCCCAGCTCGAGCTGGACGCGGCAGTCGCGGGCGGTCGCCTGGTCGCGCACCGACCTCCCGACGGGCACCGAGCCGGTGAACGAGAGCGCCCGCACGTCGCGGTTCGCGACGAGCTCCGCGCCCGCCTTCGAGCCAGCGCCGGTGAGGACGTTGAGCACGCCCGCGGGCAGCCCCGCCTCGGCGAAGCACTCGGCCACGTGCAGGCCGGTCCGCGGCGCCTCGTACCCGAGCTTGAGGACGACCGTGTTCCCGTAGATCAGCGCCGGCGCGAGCTTCCAGACCGGGATCGCGATCGGGAAGTTCCACGGCGTGATCAGCCCGACCACGCCGAGCGGCCGGCGGATGGTGTAGAGCCGCTGGTCGGCGACGGACGGCTCGTACACCTCGCCGACGGGCCGCCACGCCTCGCCCGCCGAGAAGCGCAGGATGGTGGCCGCGCGCATGGCCTCGAGGCGGGCCTCGCGGAGCGGCTTGCCCATCTCGGCCGTCATGTCCTGTGCGATCCGCTCGGCGCGCGCCTCGATCGCGTCCGCCGCCCGGTGGAAGAACGCCGCCCTCTGCGCGGCCGGCAGCCCGGACCAGCCCGGAAACGCCTCCTTCGCCGCGGCCACGGCCCTGCGTGCGTCCTCGGCAGCCGAGGCCGGGTACACGCCCGTCACCTCGGACGGCCGCCACGGGTTGTGCTTCTCGTACGTCTCGCCGGAGGCGCTCTCGCGCCACTCGCCGCCGACGTAGTTCGTCGCGGCCGGGCCGGTCAGCGTGTCGGACATGGTCAGCGGCTCCTTTCCGTGAGCGCGGTGGCGACGGAGACGGTGTTCACCAGTGTGCCGATCTCGGGCACCGTGATCTCCACCCGGTGACCGGCGGCGAGGGTGAAGTCGTCCGGCGGGACGAGGCCGGTGCCCGTCAGCAGCACCGATCCGGCCGGCACCGGGTTGTCGCGGACGAGCCAGCCGACGAGGTCTTCGAAGCCGCGCCGCATCCGGGCCGTCGACGTCTCGCCGGCGAAGAGCTCCGCACCGTCCGCGTCCGCGATGCGGAGGCGGATGGAGAACGCCGCGGGCGCGCGGCCCGGCACGTAGACGGCCGGGCCGAGCGAGCACGCCCCCGCGTAGACCTTCGCCTGGGGCAGGTAGAGCGGGTTCGCACCCTCGATGTCGCGCGAGGAGACGTCGTTGCCGATCGTGTAGCCCTCGATCGCGCCCGCCTCCCCGAGCACGAGGCCGATCTCCGGCTCCGGCACGTTCCAGGCGCTGTCGGAGCGGACCCCGACGGCGTCGCCGGGCCCGACGGTGCGCCGACAGGCGGCGTCCTTGAGGAACAGCTCCGGGCGGTCGGCGTCGTATACGTGCGTGTTCACGTCGCTGCCGGACTCCTCGACGCGGGCGTCGCGGCTGCGCTCGTAGGTCACGCCGGCACACCAGACCTCCGGTG
>DASTPC010000168.1:0-5470 GCA_035720085.1 Gaiellaceae bacterium | reverse complement strand
GAGCTCGCCGTCGCCGAGTCGCTCGACGGTGGCAAGCCGATCCGCGAGTCGCGCGACGTCGACCTGCCGCTCGCCGCCGCCCACTTCTTCTACTACGCCGGCTGGGCGGACAAGCTCGAGTACGCGTTTCCGACCCGACGGCCCAGCCCGCTCGGCGTCGCCGCGCAGATCATCCCCTGGAACTTCCCCCTCCTGATGCTCGCGTGGAAGGTCGCGCCGGCGCTCGCGTGCGGAAACACAGTCGTGCTCAAGCCGGCGGAGACCACGCCTCTGACGGCGCTGCTCTTCTCCGACATCTGCAGGCAGGCGGAGCTGCCCGCCGGCGTCGTCAACGTCGTCACCGGCGACGGCTCGACGGGCGCGCACCTCGTCAAGCACGGCGGGATCGACAAGGTCGCGTTCACGGGGTCGACCGAGGTCGGCAAGGCGATTCAGCGGGAGCTAGCGGGACGCGGGATCCCACTCACGCTCGAGCTCGGCGGCAAGGCCGCGAACATCGTGTTCGACGACGCGGCGCTCGACCAGGCGATCGAGGGGATCGTCAACGGCATCTACTTCAACCAGGGCCACGTCTGCTGCGCCGGCTCGCGGCTGCTCGTGCAGGAGTCGATCTACGAGCCGCTCGTCGCGAAGCTGAAGCGGCGGCTCGGGACACTCCGCGTCGGCGACCCGCTCGACAAGAACACCGACGTCGGCGCGATCAACTCGAAGCAGCAGCTGGACAAGATCCGCGAGCTCGTCGAGGCGGGCAAAGAGGAGGGCGCGGAGATCTACCAGCCTCCGTGCCGGCTGCCGGAGAAGGGCTACTGGTTCGCGCCGACCGTGTTCACCGACGTCGCGCAGAGCTACCGGATCGCGCAGGAGGAGATCTTCGGGCCGGTGCTCTCGGTCTTGACCTTCCGCACCCCCGACGAGGCGGTGGAGAAGGCGAACAACACGCCGTACGGGCTCTCGGCCGGCGTGTGGACGGAGAAGGGCTCCCGCATCCTCTGGATGGCGCAGCGCCTGCGTGCCGGCGTCGTCTGGGCGAACACCTACAACCGCTTCGACCCGACCTCGCCGTTCGGCGGCTACAAGGAATCCGGCTTCGGGCGCGAGGGCGGCCGCCACGGGCTCGAGGCGTACCTGAGGTTCGAGTGAGCGCGACGGCCGCGAAGCGGAGAGCGGCGACGGCCCTGCTCCTCGCCGCTGCCCTGGGAGGCACGGTGACGGGCGCTGCGTCGGGCAGCGGCGGGACGGCCGCGTCTCGCTGCCCGGTCTCGAAGCCCACTGCCCGGCCGCGGCCGCACTTCAACCTCGGCACCAGCCGCATCGCCGTCGCGTTGCCGCCGCATGCGACGTTCGTCGCAGTGCCCGAGGGGCAGCCCGGTGGGGCCTTCCGGCAGGCAAACGGCTGGATCAGGACGAAGGTCGGCTGGTGGGCGGCGAGCGGCGCCCCGCGCGTCACCGGCCGCCGGATCGACGGACCTGCGCGCCCGCTGCGCGCCGACGTCGGCCCCCTGAGTCACGCCGTTCCCGGCGGCGATTTCTACCCGAGCTACCTCTTCTTCCCCTCGGGCGGCTGCTGGCGGTTGACGGCCGTGTCGGGGGCGGCCAGGCTCGCCGCCGTCGTGCGGGTGGTGGAGCCGTGAGCAGGCTTCCCGTCAGGAAGACGTACAAGCTGTTCGTCGGCGGCGCGTTCCCGCGCTCGGAGTCCGGCCGCACCTACGAGGCCGAGGGCCAGAATGTCGCCCGCGCCTCGCGCAAGGACGCGCGCGACGCGGTCAAGGCGGCGCGGGGCGCGTTCGCGGGCTGGGCGGCCGCGACCGCGTACAACCGCGGCCAGGTGCTCTACCGGCTCGCCGAGACGATGGAGGCGCGCTCCGACGACCTCGCGCGCGTGTGCTCCGGGCGCAAGGAGGTGGAGGCGGCGATCGACCGCGTCGTCTGGTACGCCGGCTGGGCGGACAAGCTGTCACAGGTGCTCGGCGGGGCGAACCCGGTCGCCGGGCCGTACTTCAACTTCACCGTCCCCGAGCCGACCGGCGTCGTGGCGCTCGTCGCGCCCGACGAGCCGGCGCTCGGCGGCATCGTCACCCGGCTGGCGCCTGCGCTCGTGGGCGGCAACGCGGTCGTCGCGCTCGCCTCGCAGACGCACCCGCTGGCCGCGATCGAGCTCGCCGAGGCCGTCGCGACGTCCGACGTGCCCGCCGGCGTCGTCAACGTCTTGACCGGCTTTCGCGACGAGCTGGCCCCGGTCCTTGCCGCGCACATGGACGTCAACGCACTCGATCTGAGCGGCGCCGACGGTGCAGCGGAAGAGCTCGAGCGGCTGGCCTCGGACAACGTCAAACGCGTCGTCCGGGGAACGGACGACGGGCAGAGCCCCTGGGAGATCGAGGCGTTCCTGGAGCTCAAGACCGTCTGGCACCCCGTCGGGCTGTAGAACTCGTCTCGAAGCGAAGCCTTTGTGCCGTCGTGGCGCGCTGAGCGGCACGCTGCTTCGTCCTCAGTCGCCCGATATGTCACATATCGGGGCTCCCTGCGCCCTCGCATCGCACTCGCTCAGCGCACCACCCCGCCGGCAAAGTGTCGCTCCGAAAGGAGTTCTGAGCGAGTCGAGCCGGGAAGAGGCGAAGATCGCCTGCCGGAGGCGTCCGTCGGCGAGCGGCGCTTCCGCGAGGGCGAAGACGGCGAGGGGCCTCGCGCCGACCCACGTGACCGAGACGTAGTCGGCGAGCATCGCGCCCAGCGAGGTGCGCGCCATCCAGGCACGCCGGCCGCTGCGCGCGGAGAGCCGGAGCGGTGGCGCCCAGCTACGCCCGTCGGCGGACTCGACCAGCCAGGTGTCCACGCGGCAGGACGGGCACCCCGTCGCGGCGTAGTAGAGCACCGCGAGGCGGCCGGAGCCCGGCTCGACGGCGACGGTGGGGACGAACGCGCTGCCGGTGGCCGCCGTCGGCAGCGGGCGCGGCGCGCTCCAAGAGAAACCGTCCGGCGACTCGGCGAGCACCACGTCGTTGGCGTCGCAGGCCGTGCGGTGCCCGCACTGCGCCCAGACGGCCATGACCCGGCCGCCGGCGTCGACACCGGCCGCGGCGAGCAGCGGCGCGCGCAGCCCTTCGAGGCGGTGGCCGCGAAGCGGGCCGAACCGGTGGACGCGCCGCAGCGAAGCAGCCCCGTCGGCCGTGTGCAGGACGACGATCCCACTGTCGACATCGGTGTAAAGCACGACCAGGTCGCCGTTTGGCCGCACGACCGGATACGCGCCCACGGCGCCCCTCGCGGAAGAGGGCCCCGTGGCTGGCTCGGACCAGGTGAGGCCGCCGTCGTCGCTCGCCTGCACCGCGATCGCGCCGAGCCGCAGGTCGGTGTACGCCAGGTAGCAGCGGCCGCGGAACGGGCTGCGCGCGCCGTTGTCGCAGGTGAGCCACTGCTTGTCCAGGCCCGCGTCGGGATCCTCGACGGCGATCGCCTCGAGCGGGCTCTCCCAGCGCACGCCGTCGGGAGCGCGCGAAACGAGAATGCCCGATCTGACGTCGGGCTCGACACCGAGCGAAGCCGCGAGCCAGACGCGATGGGAGGCGTCGTAGGCGACCACGGGGTCGCTCTGGCGTGCGTAGCGCGGCGACGCGGGGAGGAGGCCTTCGCGCCAGGTGCCGCCGCCGTCCGCGGACGTGGCGAACCCGATCGCCGCGGCGCCGCCGGCACGATAGCGCCCGGTCTGGAACACGGCCACCACCGTCCGGCCGGCGGCCTCGCTGTCCGGCTCGACCTGGGTCTCGTGCTGGGCGGCGGGAGCGTCGGTCCGGTCGCGAGAGAGCTGGCGGACGACCGTCTCGCAGTCGGAGGAGACGCGGTCGACCCGCTCCGCGTTGACGAGATCGCTACCGCTGCCGCAGGAGATCGTATCGCGGCGGCCGTCGCCCCACGCGACGACCCGGTCGTCGCCGCCGCCTGCGGCCACGCGGTCAGGCGCAGCTGTGCCGACGATCACGTCGTCGCGGTCGCTGCTGGGCGCTGGACCAGTCGCCGTCCCGGCCGCCGCGGCCGCGAAGAGCGCGAACGCGGCCACGGTCACGGAGGCGGTGCCCACCGCGCGCACGCTACAGGCGCCCCGGCTGTGGATCGATCGGCACGATCCCGGCGCACATCCGTCTCCCACACGTGCGTGTTTCCCGGCTACGCTCGAAACGTGGGGAGGAGGTCGGTGGCCCAGATGGTTGGCCCGAACGGACGAGGCCGAACCGGCCGGGCTGTCTGTGGATCGGAGGCGGCCGTCGGGCCTCGGCGTGTTGCGAGGCGGGTCGGCCGCGCCGAGTACCATCACGAGCCGTGAACGGAGCCCGCAGGCTGAGCCAGGCGATCGCCGAGGGCGACGGCATCTCGGTGCTCGTCGAAGTCCGCGACGCTGCGTCGGCCCGGATCGCGGAGGCGGAGGGCGCCGAGGGGCTCGTCCTGCGCGGCCCGGTCGAGGGCGTCCGCGAGGCGTCCGCGCTGCCGCTGCTCCTCTACGCGTCGGTCGAGGCCGGCACCGACGTCGACGCGGTCGTGCTTACCGCCGAGCACGACCACGACGAGCTCGCGCGCTTCGTCGACGAGGCTGCCGAGCACGGGGTGGAGTGCGTCCTCCGCGTCGGCGACGAGGAGGATCTAGAACGGGTGCTCGACGCGCTCGACCCGGAGATCTTCCTGCTCGCCGCCGACCGGGCCGAGCACGGCGGGCCGCTCGAGCGGCTGCTCGAGCTGTTGCCGGACGTCCCTGCCGGAAAGCTCGCCATCGCCGAGTTGCCGGGCGCGACGCCCGAGGAGGTCGGGGAGCTGGAGCGCGCGGGGGTGGACGCGGTGCTCGTGACGGCTGCCGACGTCGCCTCGCTCGTCGGCGACACCCCGCCCGACGTCTAGCTCCTCCGGCGCAAGAACTCCGAGGCCCGCGTCGCCCGCGCCTGCCGGTCGCCGACGATTGCGTTCGGCAGGGGCGCCGCCGGCTTGTGTTGACTCATCACAAGCTCCGCCACACCGATCGGAAGCTGTGCTCGTGGCAGCGCCGGTGGCGCGTCCTTCGTCGGTCGGGCCCCGCCTGACGTCAAGGCTCCACCGGCCGCAAGTGCTCCGAGGCTGGCGTCGCCTGCGTGGTGCCTGGTGCCCGCCGTCGGCGTTCGACAACGGGTGAGGCCCGGCTTGTGTTGATTCAACACAAGCTTCGTCGGCTGCGCGGCACCAGGCTCTCAGGACATGGGCCGATGAAAGCCCTGCTCGTCGGCGACGAGCCACAGGGCGTGTAGCCCTTCGGTGCGACGTCATCGCAGGGCCCTGGCCGGCTTCCCAGCGCAGACCCGTCGGGCTCGCTCGCGCCGGCCGAGGTGCGGCCGCACGCAGCATGCGCTCGCCGGCGCCCGGCCCCGACGCGCCAGTCGGTCGCGGCACTGTCTCGCCGATGGCCGACGTGTCCGGCATGGACCGCGGCGCCGGCGCCCGGCCCCGGCGCGCC
>DASTPC010000167.1:0-4902 GCA_035720085.1 Gaiellaceae bacterium | reverse complement strand
GGCGATGGAGCCCGGCGCGACCGTGCCCGAGGGAGAGGGCGCAGTGCCCGTGGCCGACGTCGCGGTGGCAGACCGGAGCTCGGGCGTCCCCTGCGAGCTGGACGGCGCCACGTTCACCCTCGACCACGGCTCCGTCGTGATCGCCGCGATCACGTCCTGCACGAACACGTCCAACCCGGCCGTGATGATCGGCGCAGGGCTCCTGGCGAAGAAGGCGGTCGAGCGGGGCCTACGGCGCAAGCCGTGGGTGAAGTCGAGCCTCGCGCCCGGCTCGAAGGTCGTCACCGAGTACTACGACAAGGCGGGCCTGACCCCGTACCTGGAGGAGCTCGGCTTCCACACCGTCGGGTACGGCTGCACGACCTGCATCGGCAACTCGGGGCCGCTGCCCGAGCCGGTCTCGCGGGCGATCGCCGAAGGCGAGCTCGTCGCCTGCTCGGTGCTGTCCGGCAACCGCAACTTCGAGGCGCGCATCCATCCCGAGGTGAAGGCGAACTACCTCGCCTCGCCGCCGCTCGTGGTCGCGTACGCGCTCGCGGGCCGGATGGACGTCGACCTGACGACGGAGCCGCTCGGGCAGGGGTCGGACGGCGAGGACGTCCACCTGGCCGACATCTGGCCGTCGCCCAAGGAGGTGCAGGCGACGATCGAGGACGCCGTGGGCGAGGAGATGTTCCGCGCGACCTACGCCGACGTCTACACGGGCGACCCGGCCTGGCGCGAGCTGCCGGTGCCGGAAGGCGACCTCTTCGCCTGGGATCCCGGCTCGACCTATGTCCGGCTGCCGCCCTACTTCGAGGGGATGGCGCGCGAGCACGGCGTCGTCGAGGACGTCGTCGGGGCTCGCTGCCTCGTCTCGGTCGGCGACTCGGTCACCACCGACCACATCTCGCCGGCGGGGTCGATCAAGCCCGACGCGCCCGCGGGGCAGTACCTCGTGGAGCACGGCGTCGAGCGGCGCGACTTCAACTCGTACGGCTCACGGCGCGGCAACCACGAGGTGATGGTGCGCGGCACGTTCGCCAACGTCCGCCTGCGCAACCTGCTCGTCCCGGGCGCCGAGGGCACGTGGACGGTGCACCTGCCCTCTGGCGAGGAGACGACGATCTACGAGGCGTCCCGGCGGTACCTCGCCGAGGGCGTGCCGCTCGTCGTGCTCGCCGGCAAGGAGTACGGCTCGGGCTCCTCCCGCGACTGGGCCGCCAAGGGCCCCAACCTGCTCGGCGTGCGCGCTGTGCTGGCCGAGAGCTACGAGCGCATCCACCGCTCCAACCTGCTGATGATGGGCATCCTTCCGCTCCAGTTCCTGCCCGGCGAGAGCCGCGAGTCGCTCGGGCTCACCGGGCGCGAGGAGTTCGCCGTGCTGGGCGTCGACAACGCGGAGGCACGCGAGGTGACGGTGCGTGCCGACGAGACCGAGTTCAGGGCCACGCTCCGGCTCGACACGCCCCGCGAGCGGGAGTACCTCCGCCACGGCGGCATCCTGCCGTTCGTGCTGCGGCGCCTGCTGGCGGCCTAGATGCCTGACCGCTTCGGACAGGCTGCAGGCAAGGCGTCTGCGAGCCCCGGCTTAGCCGCTCGAGATCCCCCGGGACGCTCGTCGAAGCCGGCATGGAGGACGAGCCCGCGGCAGTCGTCCGGCAGGTGCGCGAGGCGCTCGGGCGCTGAGCTAGAGTCCGCGCACCGGGGTGCCCTGCCGGGGCTGAGATCACACCCGTCGAACCTGATCCGGGTCATGCCGGCGAAGGGAGCGCGGTGAGCGAGAACGAGAACGGCACGCCTGCCTGGGGCATCGAGCCCGTCCCCGACCGCCTGCGCGTGCTCGGCACGCTCGACACCGGCCTGCTCTGGGGGAACCTCGGCGTCTCGCTGCTCGTGCTCGTCGCGGGGACCTACCTCGTGCCGGCGCTCTCGCTGCCGGACGCCTTCCTTGCGATCCTGATCGGCGCCGCGATCGGCAACCTGATGCTCGCCGTCGCCGCGCTGATCGGCGCCGACGCACGCGTCCCGGCGATGGTGCTGATGCGCGCCCCCCTCGGCACGCGCGGCTCCTTCCTGCCGACCGCCGTCAACGTGCTCCAGTGCGTCGGCTGGGCGGTCTTCGAGCTGCTGATCATCGCGACCGCGGCCGCCGCCCTCTCGGACGAGCTGTTCGGCTTCTCGGCCCGCTGGGCATGGACGCTCGTCTTCGGTGGAGTCGCGCTGGCGCTCGCCCTGCTCGGCCCGATCGGCTTCGTGCGGCGCTTCGTCCGCCGCTTCGCGGTGTGGGCGGTGCCGGTCGCGCTCGTCTACCTCACCTGGTGGGCGTTCGACGGCTCCGACTTCGGGACGCTCTGGGACCGCCCGGGCGAGGGCGGGCTCTCGGTCTGGCAAGGAGCCGACATCGTCGTCGCGATCACCGTCTCGTGGATTCCGCTCGCCGCCGACTACACGCGCTTCTCGACGGGCCGTCGGAGCGCCTTCGTCGGCACCGGCATCGGCTACTTCGTGCCGGACGCCTGGCTGTTCGCGCTCGGCGCCGTGCTCTTCTTCTCGCGCGACCTCTCCGACCCGGCGGCGGTGCCGGCGGCCGTGGTCGCGGGCGGCTTCGCCGCGGCGCTCGCGCTTTTCGCACTGCTCGTAACCGAGACGGACGAGGCCTTCGCGAACGTGTACTCGACGGCCGTGTCACTCCAGAACGTCCTCCCGCGCGTCTCGCAGAGCGTGCTGATCACCGTCATCTCGATCGCCGCGACGATCGGCGCGCTCACGATCGACCTCGTCGCGTACGAGTCGTTCCTGCTCTTGCTCGGCTCGTTCTTCGTCCCGCTCTTTGCCGTCCTGCTCGCTGACTGGCTGCTTGCCGGCCGCCGCTACACGCGCGAGGACGTGTTCGACGGGCCGGCGTGGCGGCCCGGGCTCGTGCTCGCCTGGGTCGTCGGATTCGTCCTCTACCAGTGGCTCTCGCCGACCGGCCCGGGCTGGTGGGTCGACCAGGTCGAGCGCCTCGATCCGCCGTCCTGGACCATCGGCGCGACCGTGCCCAGCTTCGCCGTCTCCTTCGGTCTCGGCCTGGTCGCGGCCGCGCAGAGCCGGCGGCCGACCCCGGGCACGGTGCGCGTCTGACGGTCGGGCTCGTCGGCAACCTGGCGGTCGACCGGGTCGGCGGCGGCCCGCCCCGCGTCGGCGGCGCCGTCTACCACGGCGCCCGCGCGGCGTCCCGGCTGGCCGCCGACGCCGTCGTCGTCACCCGCTGCGCCGAGCAGGACCGCGGCGTCTGCCTCGCACCGCTGGTGGAGCTCGGGCTGCCGGTCTCGTGGCGTCCCGCCCGGAAGACGACGGCATTCAGCTTCCACTACGAGGGCGACCGCCGCGTGATGGCAGTCGACGCCGTCGGGGAACCGTGGACCGCCGAGGACGTCGCCGGCTGGGCGGGGCAGGCGCTGGCGGGGACGACGTGGCTGCATGTGGGGGCGCTGCTGCGCTCGGACTTCCCACCGACCGTCCTGCAGTCGCTCGCGGCCGGGGGCAGGCGCCTGCTCGTGGACGGGCAGGGGCTCGTACGGCGCGCCGAGCGGGGACCGCTCCGAAGCGACGGCGCGCTCGACCGGAGCCTGCTCGCCTCGACGGCGGCCCTGAAGCTCGACGAAGAGGAGGCAACGCTGCTCGCCGGCGGCACCCGCGAGGCCGACCTGCGAGCGCTCGGCGTGCCGGAGGTGATCGTCACGCTCGGGTCGCAGGGGGCGTTCGTCGTCGCCGGCGGCGCCTCCGCGCGAATCGGTGCAGAGCCGCTGGGCGAGGCAGTCGACCCCACCGGGGCGGGAGACGCCTTCGGCGTCGCCTATGCCGTCGCGCGCGACCGGGGCATCGCCCCGCTCGACGCGGCGCGCGAGGCGACCAGGCTGGTCGCGTCCCTGCTCGGCGGACGCTGATGCTGGCGCTCGTCGAGTGCGCCCTCGGCGTGGCGACGGTCGACCTCGACGAGGAGGAGCTGGTCGAGCTCGGCGAGGGCGGGCTCCCGGCCGGTGCGCTCGAGCTCTCGCTGCCGCTCGTCGTCGCGGCCGACCGGGTAGGCGCGCGCATCGTCGCGGTCGTCGACCGGCGCCCCCCGCTCGTCGTCTCCGACGACGCTGGCGCGACCTGGCACGAGACGGGCGGCGGCCTGCCCCCAGGTCGCGACGTCGCCATCTCACCCGACCATCCGGACACCGTGCTCTACGCGTCCGCCGGCCGGCTCTACCTCTCCCGCGACGGAGGCCGCTTCTGGGAGGCGCTGGCCGTCGAGCTGCCCGAGATCAGTAGGGTCTCCTGGCCTGATCCACCAGACGAAGGGAGCGGGACATGAGCGGCGGACTCGACGACCTCCTGGGCGGCCTGGGCGGGAAGGGCGGGCTGCAGGACCTGCTGGGCGGCCTCCTCGGCGGGGGCGGCGGCGCGGCCGGAAGCGGCGGGGCGGACGGCATGGGCGGGCTGATGGCCGCGCTGGCGCCGATGCTCGGGAGCCTGCTGTCGGGCGGCGGCCTGCAGAAGGTGCTCTCCGGCTTCCAGGAGCAGGGGATGGGAGACAAGGTCGACTCGTGGGTCTCCACGGGGTCGAACGAGCCCGTGAGCGGCGGCGAGGTCGAGCAGGCGCTGGGGCGCGAACAGATGGCCCAGATCGCGCAGCAGCTCGGCATCCCTGAGGAGCAGGCGGCCTCCGTCGTCGCGAACGTGCTGCCCGATCTCGTCGACCGGCTCTCGCCCGAGGGCGAGCTGCCGGACGAGGGCAGCCTCGACGAGCTCGCCGGCTCGCTTCGCGGGATGGGCGGCCGCTAGTCCGGGAGCCGGAACTCGCCGCGCGCCACGACGACGGCGCTGCCGCCGACCTCGACCGCGTCGATCAGGCCGTCGCTGCCGAACGCGCGCGCGTAGAGCGTCGCCGGC
>DASTPC010000166.1:0-13274 GCA_035720085.1 Gaiellaceae bacterium | reverse complement strand
GTGCTGGCCCTCTTCCTGCCGCGAGCGGGCGTTCCCCGTGCGTCCTGAGACGGCGCGGATCGCGCTCGGGGCGGCCGCCGCGGCGGTGTTCCTCGCGTTCTGCGCCTCGCTTGGCGACGTGTGGCGCGGCGAGGCGGCGATCTCCGACGTGCCGGTGTACCGCGGCTACGGGGACGTCGTCGAGAGCGGTGCCGTCCCGTACCGCGACGTCCGGCTCGAGTACCCGCCCGGCGCGCTCGCCGCGTTCGTGCCGCCCTCGCTCGTCACCTCGGGCGAGGTCGCGTATGCACGGGCCTTCGCCGCGCTGATGTGCCTCTGCGGCGTGGCGGCGATCGCGCTCGCGACCGCCGCCCTCGCCGGGCTCGGCGCGTCGCCCGAGCGGGCGGCGGTGTCGCTCGCGGTGCCCGCCGCCGCGCCGCTCCTGCTCGGGCCGCTGCTCCTGACCCGCTTCGACCTGTTCCCCGCGGCCATCACGGTGGGCGCGCTCGCTGCCCTCGTCCACGGGCGCGACCGGCTGGGCGCCCTCGCGCTCGGCGCCGCCGTCGCCGTCAAGCTGTATCCGGCGGTGCTCGTCCCCTTGCTCGTGGTGTGGGCGTGGCGGCGCCACGGGCGCCGGGAGGCGCTCGTCGCGCTCGGGCTCTGCGCAGGCGTCGCCGCAGTCGCCTTCCTGCCGTTCTTCGTGCTGTCGCCGGACGGCGTCGCCTCGAGCGTCTGGCGCCAGCTCGGCCGTCCCCTGCAGATCGAGAGCGGCGGTGCCGCCGCCCTGCTCGTGCTGCACCACCTGGCGGGGATGCCGCTCGGGTGGGCTTCGAGCCACGGCTCCCAGAACCTGACCGGCGCGGTCGCGGCGACGGCGGCGGTACTGACTGCGCTGGCCCAGGCCGCGGTGCTCGTCTGGCTCTGGGCACGGTTCGCGCGCCTGCCGGTCGACGCCGAGCGGCTGGTGCGGTTCGCGGCCGCCGCGCTCGTCGCCTTCGTCGCCCTCGGCAAGGTGCTCTCGCCGCAGTTCCTGGTCTGGCTGCTCCCCGTCGTGCCGCTCGTCGCGCCACCGGCGGGAATCGCGGCCGCCGTCCTCCTCGCAGTTGCCTGCTTGCTCACGCGCGGCTGGTTCCCCGACCGCTACTGGGAGCTCGTGCGGGCGTTCGACGGCATCGCCTCGGCGCTCGTCGCCGCTCGCGACGTCGTCCTGCTGGCGCTGCTGGCGCTGCTCGCCTGGCCGCTCAGGGATAGGGCCGGCGGACCGGCTCGATCGCCGTAGCGCGCCCGTCGGCGCCGCACTCGACCAGCGCCCCCTCGATGCGCACGCCCCCCTGCGCGGTCTCGAACCGGACCGGCATGCCGGTGCGCATGCGCCGGATCGCCAGCTGCGCCTCGACGCCGATCACGGAGTCGTGGGGGCCCGTCATGCCGACGTCGGTGATTGCCGCCGTCCCGGCCGGGGAGACCCGCGCGTCGGAGGTCTGCACGTGCGTGTGCGTTCCGAGCACCGCGGTCACGCGCCCGTCGAGCCAGTGCGACAGCGCGACCTTCTCGCTCGTTGCCTCCGCGTGCACGTCGACGACGACCACCGGCGTCGAGGTGCGCGCCTGGTCGACCAGCTCGTCGACGATCTCCCACATGCTTCGCGCCGGCTCGAGATAGAGGGAGCCGAGCAGGTTGACGACGGCCACGTCGACGCCGTTCGCGCTCGCCCGGACGGTGACACCCGTCCCCGGCGCTCCGGCGGCGAGGTTTGCCGGCCGCACGACGTTCGCGGAGGCGGCCAGGTACGGCCCGATCTCGGAGCGCCGCCAGGTGTGGTTGCCGAGCGTGATCACGTCGGCGCCAGCCGCGAGCAGGCGGTCGGCCAGCTTGGGCGTGATCCCGAGCCCGTCCGCCGCGTTCTCGCCGTTGAGCACGCAGAAGTCGACCGCGAGCTCCTCCCGCAGCGCGCCGAGCCGCTCCTCGATCGCCTGGCGACCGGGGCGCCCGACGACGTCGCCGATGAACAGGATCCGCACCTGCGACGTGCTCAGGGGAGCGACGAGGGCGAGGCGTGCACCTCGATCGACACGTTATCGCCCTCGTCGTTCGTCACGTCTGCGAGTGCCTGATGCTCGACCGCCGCGACGTTGGCGAGCGTGCCGAGCTTGGAGCTGGCTGCGAGCACTGCGGCTCCCACCGAGAGCGCCGGGTCCGGCCGGAGGTTCGTCAGGGAGAGGACGACTGAGGGGGCGGCGGTCGGCCTGATGTCGATCCGGGCGCCGACGGCCCGGCCGTTCACGACCTGCTTCGTCACGCCCGCGACCGTGCCGTCGACCGGCGCGTAGACATCCGTGCCTGCGGTCGCGCCGACGTCGAGCACTTCGGTGCGCGTCCCACCGCCGAGCTGATACCAGACCGGCCCCTTCTTCTCCGCGCCGGCGATCCGGTGCCACAGCCGCGCGAGCAGGCCTTCGTTCGCCTGCCGGCCGAGCGGCGTCAGCTTGCGGGCGCCCGTCTGGGAGGCGTGGAAGCCGATCTCGCTCACGGCGCCCTGCGCGACCGGCAGCTGGATGCGCAGGTTGGAGACGGTCGCGATCGCCTGGGGCTCGGGACGGCCGCTCGGCAGGACCGAAGCCGGGGCGGGCTCGACCGTCGTCCGCGCCGGCGTCGCGGAGCCGAAAGCGGTCAGGACGAGCGTCACGGTGCCCAGCACGCCCAGCGCGGCAAGCAGCGCCAGCCCGCGCGTCCTGCGCTGGGCGCGCCGCCGGCGTGCGCGGAGGCGGGCCGCGTGACGGGAGCGCGGCGTGGCCATCGGCGGGACGGTAGCCGACGGGGGGGACGCATGCAGGGGAACTGTCCTATTGGCGCAGGCACGGAAACTCGCAGGAGCGGTTTCCTTGCGCGCGAAGTTCCCTGAAGGCGTCCCCTGTCGGGGCCGCAACACCAGGTGTCCTCGCGGCCATCGGTGGCGGGTTTCCGTGTGCGCGAAGATCGCGTAAGCGTCCCCCTGTCGGGGCCGCAACACCGCGTCTCCTCGGAAGCGGCGGCAGGAGCCGTTTCCGTGCGCTGTTTCCTGAGCCTGCGAGAAGACCTACCATCGCCGCATGGCCGAGCGCGGCCCCGGCCCGACGATCGAGGTCCCCCGGTGGATCCAGCTCGTCGGCCTGCCCGTCCTGCTGGTGCTCGTCTTCCTGCTCGCGCGCCCCCTCGGGCACGTGATCTTCCTGTTCCTGACCGCGGCGGTGATCGCGTTCCTGCTCAACCCGCTCGTGCGCCGCCTCCAGCGGCTGCGGGTGCCGCACGGTCTCGGCGTGGCGGTCGTCTACGTCACCTTCGCGGTCGTGGTCGGGCTCGGGCTGACCTTGCTCGCGTTCGTCGTCGTCGACCAGGCGCGCTCGGCCGCGGAGCGGATCGACGCGTACGCCACGGAGGAGAACACCGCCGGCGAGACGGGTGCCGAGGTCGACATCGACCGCCTGCAGGCGTGGCTGGACGACCACGGCCTCGAGAACGTCAAGGTCGAGGAGCAGCTGACCGAGTGGGTCGACTCGATCGGAGCAGGGGACATCTCGAGCTACACGCAGGACGCGATCTCGCTCGCACAGGGAGCCGCGCTCTCGATCGTCCTGCTCCTCTTCAGCGTGATCCTGGTCGTCGTGATCTCGATCTACATGCTGCTCGACATGCCGAGCCTCGAACGTTCGATCGACCGGCGGTTCCCGCCGCACGGCGGCACGCCGCTGACGCTGATGATCGAGAACGCGCTCTGGGGCTACGTGAAGGGGCAGGCGATCCTCTCGATCGTGATCGGGACGAGCGCCGGGGTCGGGATGTGGCTGCTGGGGACGCTCGGGCTCGTGCCGGGCGCCGAGCGCTACGCGCTCCTGTTCGGGGTCTGGACGGCATTCATCGAGGTGATTCCGTACATCGGGCCGTGGCTCTCCGCCGTGCCGCCGGCGCTCTACGCGCTGATCGTCGACCCGATCTCGGTGCTCTGGGTGACGGCGCTCTTCCTCTTCATCTACCAGGTCGAGGGTCACGTGGTCGTGCCGAACGTGATGGCCAGCGCACTGCGCCTGCACCCGCTGCTGGTGATCTTCGGGCTGCTCGCAGGCGGCGCGCTGTACGGGATCCCCGGCGTGCTCGTGGCGCTGCCGACGCTGGCCGCGCTGCGGGCGATCTGGGAGTTCTTCGGCGGCCGGATCCGCCTGGAGCCCTGGGACGAGGGTGGCGGCACGATCCCAGTGGAGGTGGAGGTGGAGCCGCCGGAGGTGCAGGGCCCGCGCGCCGTCTCGGGCGGCTGAGGACGGCTCGCGAGCCGCACGCGGTTACCCTTCGGCTCATGAGCGCCTTTCCCGCCACGCGCCTGCGCCGGCTGCGTCGAACCGGGTCGCTGCGCGCGCTCGTGCGCGAGACGCGTCTGGACCTGGACGCGTTCGTGATGCCCCTCTTCGCCTGTCCCGGCGAGGGTGTCACACGCCAGGTCGACGGCCTGCCCGGGATCGCGCAACGCTCGGTCGACCTGCTGGTCGAGGAGGCGCGCGAGCTCGCCGCGCTCGGCGTGCCGGCGGTGCTGCTGTTCGGGATCCCGGAGGAGAAGGACGAGGTCGGCAGCGGCGCCTGGGAGGAGGACGGGATCGTCCAGCGCGCCCTCCGCGCGCTGCGGGCGGAGACGCCTGGCCTGACGCTGCTCACCGACGTCTGCCTCTGCGAGTACACCTCGCACGGCCACTGCGGCGTCATCGTCGACGGCGAGGTGGCGAACGACGAGACGCTGGAGCTGCTCGCGCGCACCGCCGCGAGCCACGTCGAGGCCGGCGCCGACGCCGTCGCCCCGAGCGACATGATGGACGGCCGTGTCGGCGCCATCCGCGCCGTCCTCCCGGACACCCCGATCGTCGCCTACGCGGCGAAGTACGCGTCTGCGTTCTACGGGCCGTTCCGGGAGGTGGCGGAGTCGGCGCCGGCGTTCGGCGACCGGCGCGGCTACCAGATGGACGCGGCCAACGTCCGCGAGGCGCTGCGCGAGTGCGAGCTCGACCTGGCCGAGGGCGCCGACGTGCTGATGGTGAAGCCCGCGCTCCCCTACCTCGACGTGATCCGCGCCGTGCGCGACCGCTTCGACTGCCCGGTCGCCGCCTACAACGTCTCGGGCGAGTACGCGATGGTCAAGGCCGCGGCCGCGGCCGGGCATCTCGACGAGCAGGACGCGGCGCTGGAGTCGCTGACGGCGATCGTGCGCGCCGGCGCGGGCCTCGTCGTCTCGTACTGGACGAAGGAGCTCGCCGGGTGGCTCTGAGCGTGCGCAGCGACCTGT
Organism: Gaiellaceae bacterium; assembly: GCA_035720085.1. GTDB lineage: Bacteria > Actinomycetota > Thermoleophilia > Gaiellales > Gaiellaceae > Gaiella. The sequence continues at coordinate 7,993 of DASTPC010000166.1, read as the reverse complement.
ACCGCCGGGCGCTGCGGCTGATCCCCGGCGGCGTCAACTCGCCGGTGCGGGCGATGCGCTCCGTCGGGCTCGACGAGCCTCTGTTCATGCGCCGCGGCGAGGGCGCCCGGATCGAGGACGTGAACGGCCGCCGCTACGTCGACTGGGTGATGTCGTGGGGCCCGCTCGTGCTCGGGCACGCCGACTCCGAGACGCTGGAGGCGATCGAGCGGGCGGCGCGCCTCGGGACGACCTTCGGCGCGCCGACGGAGGCCGAGGTCGAGCTCGCCGCCGAGCTCGTCGACGCCGTGCCCTCCCTCGAGATGGTGCGCCTCGTCTCCTCGGGCACCGAGGCCGCCATGAGCGCGCTGCGGCTGGCGCGCGCCGCCACGCGGCGCGACCGCGTGATCACGTTCGCCGGCTGCTACCACGGGCACGTCGACGCCCTCCTCGCCACCGGCGGCTCGGGCCTCGCCACGCTCGGGATCCCGTCTACGCCGGGCGTGCCGACCGCCGTCGCCGCCGACACGATCGTGCTCCCGTTCAACGACGTCGAGGCGGCGGCCGCCGCTGTCGCCCGCTACGGAGAGGGTCTCGCCGCCGTCCTCGTCGAGCCGGTGGCGGGGAACATGGGCGTCGTGCCGCCCGAGCCGGGCTTCCTCGAGGCGCTGCGGTCGCTGTGCGACGCGAGCGGCGCGCTGCTCGTCTTCGACGAGGTGATCACCGGCTTCCGCGTCGCCCGCGGCGGCGCGCAGGAGCGATTCGGCGTGCTCCCGGACCTGACGATCCTCGGCAAGATCGTCGGCGGCGGCCTGCCCGCGGCGGCGTTCGGCGGCCGCGCCGAGCTGATGGAGCGGCTCGCGCCGGGCGGCGACGTCTATCAGGCGGGCACGCTCGCGGGAAACCCTCTCGCAACCGCTGCGGGTATCTCGGTGCTCCGGCGGCTGCGCGACCCGGCCGTGTACGAGCGCCTCGAGCTGACCGCTGCTCGGCTCGCCGCGGGCCTGGCGCCGTTCGGGCGCGTGCAGCAGGTGGGCGCGATGCTGACCCTCTTCTGCCGCGACGAGCCCGTGCGGAGCTTCGCAGACGCTGCGGCGTCGGACACGGAGCGCTACGCGGCGCTCTTCCGGCACCTGCTCGAGCACGGCGTCTACGTGGCGCCGTCGCAGTTCGAGTGCATGTTCGTCTCGACCGCGCACGGCGACGACGAGGTCGATGCGACGGTCGACGCCGTCCGGAGCTTCGTCGAGGGCGGCGGCTGAGCGTGGCGACGACACTCGAGCACGACCTCTTCGAGACGATCGCCGGGGCGGCCGCGGCCGAGAGCCCGCTGTGGCAGGCGGCGCTCCGCCCGGAGGCCGAGCGCGACGCCGTAGCCGTGTTCTCGCCGCTAGTCGACGAGCGCTTCGCGCTCGGGCTGGAGACGATCTACGAGGGCTACCTCGTGCACTACGGCCGCCCGCGCCTGTTCGCGCCGGAGGACGACGACACCGGCCTGCTGCTCGGCGACTACCTCTACGCGCACGGGCTCGTCCGCATCGCCGACACGGGCGACGTCGTCGCGGTCGCCGACCTCGCCGAGCTGATCTCGCTCTGCGCGCAGGCACGGGCCGAGGGAGGGGCCGGCGACGGCGCTGCCTGGGTCGCCACCGCCGCGCGGCTCGGGCGAGGCGGCCTGGAGGACGCCCGTTCGGCGCTTCGCGACGACGGCGACGCAGGCCCGCTCGGGCGCGTCGCCCGGGACGCCGTCGGCGACGACGCGGTCGACCGGGCGCTCGCTGCGCACGCCGTCCGGATGGGTTAGAGTCGCGCCGTGCTGGCCGCGCTCTGGATGCTCGCCGACGCCGCCGAGGAGGGCAGGAAGGTTGTGCTCTCGATGCTCGTCGTCGGCCTGGTGTTCGTGGGCGTGATCGTGGTGGGCGACGTGCTCCACCACTACGCGCTCAAGCGCGAGGCGCGCAAGACCCGCACCCTCTGACGGGCGCGGGCGGCGTGGCGGGCGCGGACGCCCACCACGCCGCCGTTCGTCCTAGCCGCGCGCGGCCGCCAGGGCGTCCACCAGCCCGTGGCCGAAGTAGGACGTGCTACCGCCCTGTCCCTGGCACGGGACCGCGGTGACGAGCCCGTCGGGCGCGGGACACGAACGCGGCTGTGCCGTCCGCTGCACTGCGGCGATCACCGCACCGGGACTCCACTTGGGATGGAGCTGGCGGACGAGCGCCGCGACGCCCGCTGCGTGGGGTGACGCCATCGACGTGCCCGTCAACGTCACGTACCGGGCGCCGTGGTCGATCACGGCCAAACCCGGGAACGGCACCGCGTCGTTGAGGAAGTCGAAGAAGGGCCAGATTCCCAGGTCGGGGTCGTTGTCGGTGCTCGAGGCGGCGGCCAGGATGCCCGTCTGGACGGCGTCGATCACCTGGAAGTAGTCGCCGCCGGGAGCGGCGACGCCGACGACGGACATGCCGGTGTTCGAGTAGCCGGCGATCCCGAACGGGCCGGTCGCGGAGACGGCGAGCACGCCCGGGATCTCTGCGGGCGCGACCCGGCAGTTGTTGCCCACTTCGCGCGTGACGGCCGCGCCGGGCGGCCAGTCCGGGCTGATCTCGTCGATCTCCGGGTGCTGCAGGTCCTGCGACTCGTTGCCGGCAGCCGCCACGATCACGACGCCGCGCTGCTGCGCGTACTTCGCCGCGTTCTGCATGCTGCGGTAGATCGCGCGCTGCTCCGCGTCGTTGCCGCAGTAGTAGAGGTACGGGTCGGCGAACAGGCTCAGGTTGACGACGTCGAGTCGGATGTCGCCCGCGTAGCGCAGGGCGGCGGCGACGGAGTCGGCGAAGCAGAACCCGGCGATCGTGCATGCCTTCAATCCGACGATGGTGGCTTCGGGTGCGACGCCCGCGATCCCGATGCCGTTGATCGGCGCCGCGATCGTCGAGGCCACGTGTGTGCCGTGGCTGCCGAGATCCTGGACTGCGGCCTTGTTCGAGCAGTCCCCGCTCGCGACCTCCGACGGGTCCGCCGTGGGCGTCGTCGGGAAGATGAACGAGCACGACGCGGCCAGATCGAGGTTCGGCGCCACGTCTGGATGGAACCGGTCGACGCCGCCGTCGATCACGCCCACCCGGACGCCTTTTCCGGTGGCGACCGCATACGAGCCCGTGGTGCTCGCGTGGATCTGGAGCATGTCCCACTGGCAGGCGGCCAGCGGCTCGCCCGAGGGCACGGCGCCCCCGGTCACCGGCGCGAGCAGGCTGCCGCAGAGCGCCGCCGCGGCGGGGCCCGGCGTCGAGCTCGACGCGGCGGGCACGAGTACCAGCAGCGACGCGACGGCCGCAGCCGCGCAGATCGTCAGACGCAGACGCATCCTCTTTCCCCCTCTCGTCCGCTCGCGCCAGGCGGCACGAAGCGGGGCGACTCTAGGGGACGCCTCGCCGCGGTGCAAGCGCGGTTGCCCGGCCGCGGCGCTGGCGCGATCCTTCACGCGTGGGCGAGCTGCCGTCCGGCACGGTGACCTTCCTCTTCACGGACGTCGAGGGCTCGACACGGCTGCTCCACGAGCTCGGCACGGAGGGCTATGCGGTCGTCCTCGCCGATCACCGCCGCGTCGTGCGCGAGGCGTGCTCGCGGCACGGCGGTCACGAGGTGGACGCGCAGGGCGACCAGTTCTTCGCTGCGTTCGGCGCGCCGGACGGGGCGCTCGCGGCCGCGGCCGAGGTGACCGAGGCGCTCGCCGCCGGCCCGCTCACGGTTCGGGTGGGGATCCACACCGGCGACCCGCTGCTGACGGACGAGGGCTACGTGGGCGTCGACGTGCACCGTGCCGCGCGCATCGCCGCATCGGGGCACGGCGGACAGGTGCTCGTGTCGGGCGCGACCGCGGCGCTGGTGGAGGAGCGGCTGCGCCCGCTGGGGGAGTTCCGCTTCCGCGGCCTGCCGGAGCCGCTCCGGATCTTCCAGCTAGGCGCCGGGGAGTTTCCGGCGCCTGCTTCGCTCGCGAGCGCCAACCTGCCGGTGCCGCCGACCCCGTTCCTGGGGCGCGAACGGGAGCTCGCCGAGGTGCTCGCGCTGCTCCACGACCCCCGCGTTCGGCTACTGACGCTGACCGGTGCCGGCGGCACCGGCAAGACCCGCCTCGCCGTCCAGGCGGCGCTCGAGTCGACCGCCGACTTCCGCGACGGGATCCACTGGGTTCCTCTGCAAGCGCTGGGCGAGCCGCGGCTGGTCGAGGGGGCGATCGCGCAGGCGGTGGGCGCGGCGGACGAGCTTGCGGCCCAGCTCGGGCGCAAGCGGGCGCTCCTGCTCCTCGACAACTTCGAGCACGTGCTCGACGCGGCGCGCCTCGTGGGCGACCTCTGCGCGAGCGTGCCCAACCTGAAGGTGCTCGTTACGAGCCGCGAGGCGCTGCGGCTCGGAGTCGAGCGCGAGTACGCGGTCCCTCCGCTCGCCGAAGAGGAGGCCGTCGCCTTCTTCGTCGGCCGCGCACAGGCAGCGCAGCCGGACTTCGAGCGAGACGGGTCGGTGCTGGAGATCTGTCGCCGCCTCGACTGCCTGCCGCTGGCGCTCGAGCTCGCGGCAGCCCGGCTGAAGGCGCTCTCGACGGAGGACCTCGTGCGCCGCCTCGACCGGCGCCTGCCCCTGCTCACCGGCGGGCCGCGTGACGCGCCGGAACGGCAGCGGACGCTGCGGGCGACGATCGCCTGGAGCTACGACCTGCTCGAGCCCGACGAGCGGCGGACGTTCGCCCGCCTGGCCGTCTTCGCCGGCGGATGCACGCTCGACGCCGCCGAGCACGTCTGCGAAGCGAGCCTCGACACGATCGCGGCGCTCGTCGACAAGAGCCTGCTCCACCGAGACGACCGGCGCTACGTCCTCCTGGAGACGATCGGCGAGTTCGCGCTCGAGCGGCTCGAGGAGGGCGGTGAGCTCGACGAGCTCCGGCGCCGCCACGCTGAGTACTACCTCGACCTGGCACGGTCGGTCGAGGGCCTGGTGCGCAGCCCGCGCGCGGCCGCTCTCCTCGATCGTCTCGAGCGCGACCACGACAACCTCCGCGCCGCACTCGACTGGCTCGCCGGCGCGACCCCCGACCGCGCGCTGCGCCTCGCGCTCTGGGGCCTGGCCGGGCGGCTCCACGGATTCGGCGACGCGGCGCTCGACCGCCGGGACCCGGCGGGGGCGGCGCGGCTCTACCGGGACAGCCTCGAGATCGGACGCCCACTGCGCGACGACCTGCAGACGGCCTACTGCCTCGCCGGGCTGGCCGCGGTCGCGGCCCAGCAGGGCCGGCGGGACATCGCCGCGCTGCTCTGGGGCTTCGTCCGCGCCAGCGAGGAGAGCTCGGGCGACCGCCTGCACGAGACCGAGCGGGCCCGCTACGGCCGCGTCCTCGGGGAGTTGGAGCGCACGCCGGCGACGGCGTCCGAGTTTGCGCTCGGGCGGGAACTGACGCTGGCCGAGGCGGTCGAGCTCGCGCTCGCGCCCTAGCAGCAGGGCTCCGGCGGGCGTAGCGTCTGCGCCGGGATGCGGACGCTGCCGAGCGGCACGGTGACGTTCCTGTTCACGGACGTCGAGGGCTCGACGCGGCTGCTGCACGAGCTGGGCGCCGAGGCGTACGCGGCGGCCCTCGGCGAGCATCGGCGGGTGCTGCGGGAGTCGTTCGCCCGTCACGGCGGGGTCGAGGTGGACACGCAGGGCGACGCCTTCTTCGTCGCGTTCCCGACCGCGCCGGGGGCGCTGGCGGCGGCGGCGGAGCTGACCCTGGCGCTCGAGCACGGGCCGATCCGCGTGCGGGTCGGCGTGCACACGGGCACGCCGCTCGTGACCGCGGAGGGCTACGTCGGCGAGGATGTGCACCGGGCGGCGCGCATCGCAGCAACCGGCCACGGCGGGCAGGTGCTCGTCTCGGCGGCGGCGGCGGCGCTTTGTGACGATCAGTCACAAGGCGGGTTCGCGCTGCGGGATCTGGGCGACCACCGCCTGAAGGATCTCCAGGCTGCGGAGCGGGTGTTCCAGCTCGGCAACGGCGTGTTTCCGGCGCTGAAGAGCCTCTACCGCTCGAACCTGCCGGTGCCGGCGACGGCGTTCCTGGGCCGGGAGCGGGAGCTCGCGGAGGTGGTCGAGGTGTTGACGCGCGACGACGTGCGGCTGCTGACGCTGACCGGCCCGGGCGGGACGGGGAAGACGCGCCTCGCCCTGCAGGCGGCGGCGGAGGCGGCAGAGCACTATCCGGACGGCGTCTGGTGGGTGCCGCTCGCGCCGCTGCGCGACCCCGAGCTCGTCGTGCCCGAGCTCGCCCGGGCACTCGGCGTCAAGGAGACGGTGAGCTCCTCGGTGCTCGACGCTGTGCTGGCAGCGCTCGGCGGCGGCCGGACGCTCGTCCTGCTCGACAACGCGGAGCACCTGCTGCCCGAGCTGGCGACCGTCGTCGCCGACCTGGTCGACCGGTGTCCGGCCGTCGGGGTGCTGGCGACGAGCCGAGAGCGGTTGCGGGTGCGTGCCGAGCAGGCGTATGCCGTCCCGTCGCTATCACCGTCCGACGCCACCGAGCTCTTCGTCGCCCGGGCGCGGCAGGTCGAGGTCTCGTTCGCGCCGACACCGGCCGTGACCGAGTTGTGCACGCGGCTGGACGACCTGCCGCTGGCGCTCGAGCTCGCGGCGGCGCGAACGGCGGTCTTCTCTCCGCAGGAGCTGCTCGACCGTCTGGCGCAACGCCTCGACCTCCTGCGGGGAGGGCGTGACGCCGACCCGCGCCAGCAGACGCTGCGTGGAACGATCGAATGGTCGACCGACCTCTTGGACGAGGAGGAGCGGCGGCTGCTCCGGCGGCTGTCCGTCTTCGCGGGCGGGTGCACCTTCGAGGCTGCGGAGGTCGTCTGTGCAGCCGATCCGGACACGCTGCAGTCGCTGATCGACAAGAGCCTCGTCCGCCGCCGGGACACCGCTGACGGCGCGCGGTATTGGATGCTCGAGACGATTCACGAGTTCGCGGCCGAGCAGCTGCAGCCGGAGGAGGAGCACGTGCTTCGGCTGAGACACGCAGCGTTCGTCGCCGACCTCGTCGAACGTGCCGATCCGGATCTCCGACATGGGCCAGACCAGCAGGGGTGGGCGAGGCGGCTCGTCGCAGAGTACGGCAACGTGCGCGCGGCGATGCGATTCGCGCTCGACCAGGCGTCGCCGCTCGCGCTCCGGATCGTCGGCGGTCTCGCGTTCTTCGTGTGGCTTCGCGGCGGCTTCGCGGAGGCACGCGCCTGGGTCGAGGCGGCGCTCGCCGCCGGCGCCGACGAGCCTGACGGGTTGCGGGCGCGGGCGCTCGAGTCCGGTGCCGTCGTCGCCGAACGCCAGGGTGACCTGCGGGCGCACCAGGTGTACGCCGACGCCGCCTACGCGGCCTACGACGCCGCGGGAGACGGCCCCGGGAAGGCGTCCGCCCTCCGCGAGCGCGGGAAGGCGGCGATCGCGGGCGGCGAGCAGGATCGCGCCCGCGCGATCTACGAGGAGCTCGTGCGGCTCGCGGAGGAGGTCGGCGACCCGTGGAACGGCGCGATCGCGCTCAACAACCTCGGCGACCTGGCGCTCTACGACGGCGACTGGGAGCGGACGATCGAGCTGTGCGGCCGGAGCAGCGGCTTGCGGCGCGGGATCGGCGACCGGTGGGGGGCCGCGCTTGCGCTCGTCAACGTGGCGACCGCGCAGCTCTGCGCCGGGAGGCCCCAGGATGCGGCCCGGAGCCTGCGACAGGCGCTGTCGGAGAGCACCGACGTGGGTGCGACCATGGTGGTTACCTCCGCGCTGCAGGTATCCGCCGGGGTGGCAGTCGCGATTGGCCGGGAGCGAGACGCAGCGCGGCTGCTCGGAGCCTTCGGCCGCTCGCTCGACGAGCTGGGCTCGAGGCTCGAGCAGTTCGAGCGCGACCAGCTCGAGCGGACCGAGGCGCTGCTGGTCGAGCGCCTCGGTCAGTCCGCCTTCGACGCCGAGCTCGAGGCAGGGCGCGCGCTCTCGCTGGACGAGG